>CATNBF010000005.1 GCA_950096895.1 uncultured bacterium
ACATTAAACCAAACATTCCAATTTTTATTCTGGCGGATAATATATCGATAGTAATTCATCATCTGGCGAACATCAGCATCCAGATCACGGCCCGCCATGGCCAATCGCATGTGATAGTCGGCACGCCGCCACTTTTTCAAATGCATATAGCATAGGGCCAGTTCAAATCGCACACGGGCCAAATTCGGCTGGGCATCCAGGATTTTATGATAGATTTTTGCGGCACCGTTCCAATCATTATTCTTTTGCGCCATTTGGGCCAATAAAAACCAGCGTTCAATTTCCAGTGCACCCCCCAAGGTTGGTGTCTGGGTTAAAATTTGGGCGGCATGATCAAAATCACCCCGTTCAACCAGATCCCCCGCCAGTTGTATTGCCGCCGTTGGTGTCATGGTGACTGATTGTGTGGCGGCCAATGCCGATCCACCCAGCCCCAGAAAAATAATAACCCATTTTACCATCGCAATGCTTTTGGAATATTGATGACCCTGGGGGCATTATAGCATAAGCAAAAGCTATGTGAACAGTTTTTTTTCATTTGTATCTGTGGGATAATTTATTCTTTACTTTTTTATTTTTTTATTCATAATAGATGCGGTCAGTCCCACCAGGGATCCAACAGGGAATAAATTATGAATAACATGAAAAAATCGATTTTGTAATTGTGCGACCATCAAATTTAACGACGGGCGCACATTTTTGCGTCCGTTTTTTTTTAACCGTGTCGATCAAAGGGAAAAAGATGTCTGAAAACACGAATATATCAACCAATGAATTACAGGCCCGTCTGCAAAAGACGGAAAACATCCGTGCACGTGATGGGGTTGTTTGGAAAGATAAATTTGATCGCACACATACCATTGTGGCGGCGCGTGATCTGGCGGATGGAACATCGGTCAAATTGGCGGGACGTGTAACGGCGTTGCGTTGGTTGGGAAAATTAATGTTCGGACGCATTTACGATATTGATGGTGAAATTCAATTTTCAATGTCACGCGAAGAAATGGGCGAAGAAAATTACAAGTTTTTTAAGGCCAATGTCGATTTGGGGGATTTTGTCGGGATTACCGGTGAACTGTATCATACAACGGCCGGTGAATTGACTGTACGGGTTTCGGCCTATGAAATTTTGGCCAAGGCGTTGCGTCCTTTGCCGGAAAAGTTCCATGGATTAACCGACACCGAAACCCGTTATCGCCAGCGGTACCTGGATATCATTTCCAATCCGGATGCCCGTGCGGCATTGTTGGGCCGGTTCAAGATGACGCAATATTGGCGTGATTTTATGAACAAGAACGGATTTCTGGAAATTGAAACACCCATTATGCAGAATGTCGCGTCCGGCGCGGCGGCAAAACCCTTTACCACGCATCATAATGCCTTGGATGCCGATTTCCAATTGCGGATTTCGCCAGAATTATTCTTGAAACAGGCAATTGGTGCCGGATTTGATCGTGTTTATGAAGTGGCCAAGGATTTCCGTAACGAAGGCATGGATGCCATGCATCTGCAAGAATTTACCATGGTTGAATGGTATGCGGCGTATTGGGACTTTGAACGCAATATGAAATTTACGTGGGATTTAATCCAAGACCTGTTGATGAAAACCCGCGGTACATTGAAAATTGAATACCAAGGAACGCCCCTGGATTTCACATCGTATGAAACAATGGATTATACGGCCAAAATGAATGAATTTTTCGGATGCAATATTCTGGACTTTGATGACGTTGATGCGTTGCGTGCGCGCCTGGTCGAAAATGGCATGTTCCCGGCGGGTGAATTGGATGACTTGAAATCCATCCCGACACTGGTTGATTATGTCTATAAACGTAAAATCCGCGGTAATATTATCAATCCGACATTCTTGTACAATTATCCGGCATATATGGTTCCACTGGCGCGGCGCAACAATGATGACGACCGGCGGATAGATATGTTCCAATTGCTGGTATGCGGGGCAGAATTGTGCAAGGGTTATTCCGAATTGGTGAATCCCATTCAACAATTGGCGGCATTCGAAGAACAGGCAAAGAATATCGCCCATGGTGACGAAGAAGCCTTTAACCCCGACAACGATTTCGTGCGTGCGATGGAACATGGATTCCCGCCGATTTCCGGCGTTGGTATGGGGGTTGATCGTTTGGCCAGTATTATTTTCGATCAGCCGACCCTGCGCGATGTTATCTTGTTCCCGATTATGAAGTAAGGAAATAAAAAAAATGCCAAAAATGACATCCGAAGATTATGTCAGTATAATGACCGCCGATCTCGATCGGAAAAATTTGGATACGATCCGGCGGGCATGCGCCACGGGGCGTATTAATGACGCGGCGGCAACCTATTTAACCACACTGTATTCCGACAGTATGAAATGGGACCGCGAAATGTTTTATTTCTTGGGCAAGTGCTTTGGTGCGCCAAAGGCGGCTGTTATGCGTTATGATTACGCCACCGACAGTGCAATTGATGAACCCATAAAAATTTCGGATATAACGCCGTTGGTCCCTTATATTGTTCAGCATCGTCTGGACGCAGATCCCATGCGGAATCAGTTCTTTGACAGTCATGCCGGGCATCGAATTGACCTGGCGGTGTCATCAATTGTGACGGTTATCGTCGGTGCCCAGAAAAGTGTAGAGCGCGCTTTGGATAAAATCACGGGCAAGTATTATAAAAAATATGTGACCGAGGTGACAGATACCGTCTATCGCATTATTTCTGGGTATGAATCTGCGGCATTGGCCACAACAATTACCGATCAGGTACGGGAAAAATTATCAGAAAAATATAATTCTTCGGCGTCCGAATTGGTTTTGCAAATCATCGGTTCTGGGCATGAAAAGATTGCGGTTGAATTGGTGCGGGCGTTGGATCGGATCAAGCGGCCGCGTATGCGTCTGCAAGACGTCTGGCGGGCCAAGTGTTTGTTTGATTTGGTGCCCCAGGCACGAACTTTTATCGAACGGGTTCGGGATATGATGCCGGAACGTATTTTATCAATACGTGACAGCTTTTATGACATTGATAACCCGCGTAATTATCGGGATGCCAAATTTATCATTAATATCGGCACAGATGGCGTGGTGGTGCCGATGGAAATTATATGCCAGGTTCGAACATTTTTTGATTTTGAACGGCGTACCCATGACACGTATGAAGTGGCCCGGCGTATCGATGACAAAGAAAATATCAATGTTGAACATGCCGTTGCATTAATGCACGAAGATGGGGTCAAAGAATACAACCTGTTGGTGGTGCGATGCCTTGAAGATTTGTTCGAACGCGTGGGATGGAATATTTTATACAGTCATGGATTAAACACACCGTTATTCGATGGTTTTCCCAAAGATTGCACCATGCATTATCCACAAAAAATGGTTGATACCATCATGGATAAATTAGACAACGCGACCGAGAACGAGGTCTTTCATGTCACATCTGCCCCGGCGAAATTGACCGTTGCCCAAGAAACAGAAATCTTTCGGTGGTTGGCGCGGTTTATTCTGGTGACGGCCATGCCGTATGCCGATAAAGACTGGTCGGTACCAACCGATACAATGGCGGGTAAACTATTTAACTTTGTTATGAAAGAAGTGCAACGTTATTACAACAAAGATTAAGATTGATGGCCGCCCCATGCGGCCATTCTTTTTATCCCTAGGAAATCAAACTATTGAAAAACGCTTGATTTTATCACGCATTTTCGTCACAATGATCCCAGGTTCTTGTATTGCATGGGAACTGTAACTGCATAACATAAGGACACGATTATGCGTCAAGGTAAAGTAAGATGGTACAACGGTAAAAAATGCTTCGGGTTTATTATGCCTGATACACCGAACGAAAATGGAAATACAGATGATGTGTTTGTTCATTCCAGCGCGTTAAAGGCTGCGGATATTCGATTCTTGAATGAAAACGACATCGTCGAATTTAATGAAGAAGTGCGTGGTGATGGCAAGTTGTCTGTCACGGAATTAAAGTTGGTACAACGGGACGAAGAATCTGCCCGCCGTTTCCAAGAACGTCGTGCACAATATCGTAATCGTCGCGATAATGATGATGCCCCACGTGAAGAACGTCCGGCCCGTCGCGGATTCGCATTTTGGAAAAAATAAAAATTCCCCCGTTTGGGGGATTTTTTTAATCTTGTAATTGCTACGTAACATATGATGGGGCGGGGCGTTTTGGTGTGATGCATGCCGGGCAATGTTTTTCTATCGTGACGTTGGCGGATTATACCGCTTTTTTATTGCCCGATAAACCCGCAACTTTGCATTTTCCATAACTTGGCATAGACGCCGCGGTGCCCAATCAATTGCGCGTGCGTGCCGGTTTCAACAATTTTTCCCCCGTCCAACACCACAATCTGGTCCATGTGTTTCAATGTGCTTAGCCGGTGGGCAATCACCAAACATGTCCGACCATGCGTCAATTGGGTCAATGATTTTTGAATGACGTCTTCGGATTGCGAATCCAGGGCGGATGTCGCCTCGACCAGGATTAAAATCGGTGCGTCTTTGACAAAGGCGCGGGCGATGGATATCCGCTGTCGCTGGCCGCCGGACAGTTTGATGCCCCGCGTTCCGACCATGGTGCGGAATTTGCGGGCGGTTTTGGCAATGAATTCAAATGAATTCGATTGATGCGCGGCGGTGGTAATTTGTTTCATTGTGGCACGGTCGCGGCCATATCCGATATTTTCGGCCAATGTCCGGTTGAACATGGTTTCATCCTGGGGGACAAAGGCAATCGCGCGGCGCAGCGAATCCTGGGTCACGTCGCGGATATCAGTGCTGTCAATTTTAATGGCACCATTTTGGGGGTCGTAAAACCGCATAATCAACCGCGCCAGCGTAGTTTTCCCATTTCCCGACAGGCCGACAATCCCCACCTTTTCCCCCGGGGCGATGGTCAAATTAAAATTGTGTAATACCCAATCATGCCCATCGTCAAAGCGGAACGACACGTTATCGACGTCAATTTGGCCCGCTGTGACGCGCAATGTGTCGGCGTCCGGTTTATCGGCCAGGGCAATAGGCTGGATCAATTCACGCCATGCGCCGCGGGCACTGCTGAATGCCTTGATAATGGTCGGGATATCCAACAGTGTTTCGAATATATAATCGGACACTGTCTTAAAGGCGACAATTCCAAACACCGCGTCGGGGATGGTAATCGCGCCCGTTGTTGCCAGATAAATTGATATGCTAAATCCCACAATAGTGACGCAATCTGACAAATACGAAAACGGTGCCCAGAACCACAGGTCCGCCCGTTCGTTGCGCATCCCGTCGCGATACAGGCGTCGCCGCAGGGGCATCAATGCCAACCGTTCACGCGTGCGCCCGGCAAACAGTTTGACCGTAATAAAATTCGACAGGGAATCGTTCAATTTCCCTGATAACTCAGAATCTGTGTCGGCATAGCTTTTGGATGCGCGGACCAATTGGGGGTTCGACAAAAACGCCCAGATGGCCTGAAGTATCGTGGATACGACCAAAGCGGCACTTAGCCATATGTTAATCTATAACAATAATCCCGCCGATAATAAGGTGACAACGGTGCTGGTGATAATGGCGGGGATGCCAACCAAACAGACCTGGTAAAACCCGGTATGGATATAATCGATATTGCGGGCGATTTTGCCGGGTTCGGTCTGGGCATAGAATTGGATGCTTTGCTGGTTAACATAATCTTGCAGTGTTTCGGAAATTTTAATCTTGCTGAACTCTTCGATTTTCCGTTGGTACCAATATCGCGTAATCCACGCCGCCAACACGACCAAGACGACGCCGGCGAACATCCACAGGTACGGCATCGCATAGCCCATCAAATCGGCCGCCGGGGGATTTTCAATCCATGATATAACATATTTGCTGGCTAACGGGTAGAGGGTGTATTGCACCACACACGCAAACATCAATGCGCCAAAGAACATAATCAGCCAAAATGGCCGGGCAAACAGATTCTGGCAATAAAAACGGGCCAATGAATGCGGCATATTATTCCACCATTTGTTTAACAAATAGCACAGGAATATATACCACACATATGTTGCCCGGACAATAAAAAAGGCCGCGATGGCGGCCCGATGTGTCATTTGATTTCAATGGGGATAACGGTTTGCGTTTTATCCTTGTCCATGGGATGCACCTGGTATGTAACATTATCCCAATCAATTGTTTTCATGTCGATTGATCGGATGACACTGTTGTTCATGGTGCGGTAATAAATTTTGCGCCCGGTCATATCCATAACGGCGGTCCACTGGGTTGCGGATGGCATGTTAACAGGAACCTGGCCGATGGGGAATTCCACCCCGACCGGAATATCAAAATTGTTCAGGATATGAAACGCCTGCATTACGCCGGCATATGCCGTCTGTTGCGGAACGGCCGTTGTTTGATAAAACGCCGCACGCACAAATCGCGACGGGGGTGTCACGTCGCCAGGAATCCCCAGCATGCCGGAACCACTGCCAAATGCGGCCAGTTCAATATTGCCCAATTTTGTCGGCCCCGCCGTCCCAGGATACAGATTGACGTAATTATTCAGATTGGTCATCTGCCATTCAAAGCCGGGCGAATTGGTCAATACCCCCAACTTGTTTTCATAAAAATGCGGTACGCCATCAACGATTTCTAAGACCACTTGGCGGCCGGTGGAATCTGTGATGCGCCAATGTACGGTTGATGACCGTGGGTCAATTCCAACAACGCGAATATCATCAATGGCATCTTGGATTTGATCAATATCCGAGAAATTAGACAGCATCCACGACACCAATTGGAAATCAGATACCGTCCGGTCGGCATATGCCGAATCGTATTCAACATATTGGCCGTATCCCGGAAAATAGAACAGTTCTGCGACCAGGCCGGCTTCGTTCATGCCTTCGACGACATATTCGGGTTCTTCGACCGCCAGACCGATATAACCGTATGTGGCGGTGAATTCCAATCCATCCTTTTTCCCACCGGGAACAAATGACCGCTGGGTATATCCATGCGGGATGACGGTATATAGGTTGGTCATCTCGCTGCCGCCCCATTCAATGGTGCGTGCAACAATTAATGAATTATCTTTGGGTTTTAGGGTGATACCCGTACAGGCATTTGCCCCGTTTATTCCCAGCCCCAGTCCCAGAATCAGTCCCGCGGCGGTTAAAATATTTTTTGTCTTCATAACGATAATCATATCAAAATTTGCACGCAATCGCCATAAGAATAATCCCCGTCATCCCCTGTAAAATTTTGTATGATAAAAATCTGCTTTACTTAAAATCCGATATTGAATACAATATACCTGTAAAAACAAAGGAAAGGAATTATGGCAACAAAAACAACAAAAAAAGCACCGGCCAAGAAAGCGGCAGCAACCAAAAAAGCAGCCCCGAAAAAAACGGTTCGTCCGGCCCCGGTTGCCGAAGATATCATTATCATGGATGCCCGTGATATGCATCATGCCCATCATGCGGGCCATGGCGATCATGGATGCGGATGTGGTGGAAACTGTGGATGCGGATGCCATGATGGGGCATGCAAATGTGGTGGCGGATGCTGGGGCGTTATCAAGAAAATCTTTTGGTTCTTGGTTGTCTTTGCATTGGGCTTTGCCGCATGCATGTTCTTGTGCAATGGGTCATATAATGGACGTCGTGGACCGAAAATGCCGGTTGAATTTGTTAATGGATGTCTGGATGTTGCCCAGATTAAATGCCCTGAATTTGCCAAGCGTGTCATGATGGCCGATGCCAATCGTGATAATTGTATCACCCGTGATGAATATCGCGCTTTCAAAAAGCAGGCGCGTTCGCCGCGTCAATAATTAAACCGCCATTTGGCGGTTTTTTTACAATTGAAAATAAAAAATTCCGGCCGCACCGGAATTTTGTTTATCGCATCTTGCCCGTAATTTGTTTTTGAATTAGTTCAAAGAATTCATTGCAACATGTGGTCATTTTTTCTGGTTCGGCACATTGGTCAACAGGCATCGCGGAATGTTTTTCGCAGACTTGTTTCGCGGTGAATTCTAAATAAATGCGAAATTTCGGGTCATTCAAATTCGATACATGAAACGCCCGCAGCATTTGGATTGGACACTGATAAGGATGTTTTGTGTGATTGCTATTGATAAAACGCTGTAATTCAAACGTGTTGCCGGAATGATAGCAATCTTGGGCCAAGAAATGCACATCTATGATCAATTTCAATTGCTTTTGACACTTGTTTGCCGTTAATATATCGCAATTTCCTGGGCATGAATACGGCCGGTTTGGACAGAATTTGGGAAAAACATCTTCGTTTAAGTATTTTGTTAAATGATGCAAACATGGGTTAACCATAACACGGTAATGGGACGCGTTCGGAATCATGGACCGGGGGCAAGATAAAGGCATGTTTCTTATTGTTTCCCGAAAGGTATCCAGCAGTTTTTTTATTTCATAGTACTTTAAGTTCATTATTCTTCCTTTGATTTATATATTTATACATTATATAAAATGACATTTATTATGCCACATGCCCCACAAATACATCCCCATCAATATCGGTTAATTTAATGTCACAGACGGTTCGTGGCAGAATTGGGGCCCCAACAATACGAACCGCGATGTCGTGCGGGTCGCGCGCCATATTATGTGATTCAACCAGGACCTGGGCCGTGGTGCCAATGCGCGTGCGCATATATGCCATGCGATTTTCATCGGCAATCTGGGTTATTTGGGCCACGCGTGCCTTGGCAATGGGGCGTGGTACCTGGGGCGACATTTGGGCGGCAACTGTGCCGGGGCGGGGCGAAAAGGGAAAGGCATGAATATGGATCGGCCCCAGTTCCCGCGCCAGATTTATCGTTTCGGCGAATAATTCATCGCTTTCCCCGGGAAAACCACAAATGATGTCCCAGCTGAACGTTACGTCCGGGGCGGCCGCAACCAGTTGGCGAACCATTTCGGCCGTGTGTCGACGATGCATTTGGCCCAAAATGGTGTCAGAACCCGATTGCATGGACAGATGGATGTGTGGCATCATGCGGGCATCTGTGGCCATTAATTCAAAGATTTTATAAATTTGTGGCGATGCCGGATCCAATGACGACAGACGCAGACGCTTTAATCCCCCGATGTCCTGTAACAATCCCCGGCATACATCGGATATCAGCATGCCGTCACGCGCATAACTGGCGGTATCAACCCCGGTCAGAACAATTTCTGAAAAACCGTTTTCAATGGCCATGTTTGCATCTTGGACGATATCTGGGTAATTAAATGAAATACCCGCACCCCGAACCAGACGCGTCAGACAATAGGTGCAATCATGATTGCATCCGTTTTGGACCTGGATAAATTGCTTGGATAAACGGGGACTATGATAATCAAAACAATCGATGCATGGCAATTGTGTCATAGTGGACATTTTGTTTTGAATTTCCCGAATATAGACGTCGCGATTCAGTTTGTCTTGGTTATGGATAACGATAACATTGGGGATCTTTGAAAACAGTTCCGGTACACGCGTGGCGGCACATCCAGTAACGAAAATCAGTGCATTTGGGTTTTCGCGGGATACTTTTCGGACGGCCTGGGCGGATTGGCGTTCGCCTTCGTGGGTGACGGCGCATGTGTTAATGATAATCGCGGCGTCAATGACACCGTGCAGCATGCGGGCAATCTTTTCGCATTCCAGTGCGTTCAGACGGCATCCAAAAGATAATGTTTTAATATTTTCTGCTTGCATTTTTTTTATCTATGGGGCATTATATCGTGGTTTCAAATGATTTCAACAAAGGAATTAATGATGGCCCGTACAACAAATTCAGATACATTACCATTCGTCGATAGTCGTTATGAGCTGGGGATGCTGGCATCTCAACGGGTTCGTGATCTGAACGGTGGGGCGGAATCTGTCGTGGAAAAAACAAATGACAAGATGACGGTTGTTGCCTTGCGTGAAATCGCCACGGGTAAATTGGATATGACCGGCGTTCGCCATGAATTTGTCCAATCATATAAAGAATCGCCAGTATTGGAAAGTTCTGACGAAACGTTAGAGGTTGGCAGCGAAGATCCATTACTGCGTGAAATTGATGCAGAACTTGAAAATGCTTTGGCCGATGAACCTGCTGATGCGGCAGAATTGGTCCAAGAAACAGAAATCGCCGCAGACGAGATTGAAGACTAAAACAATCATCGTTTGCAAGGGGAGACGTCGCATAGTTGGTCTAGTGCGCTACATTGGAAATGTAGTATACCGGCAACGGTATCAAGGGTTCGAATCCCTTCGTCTCCGCCAGAATTTTACCCGCCCAATGGCGGGTTAATTTTTTGGTATAACCATGGCCTGTGGATTGTACGCAATTGGTCACAGGCCGGGGTTATTGCCAAAAGAAATGGGTTACGTTCGGGGATCGTGATAATGATATCGAAATGTTAAACTATGTTGGGGCCAAGGTTGCGATGGGAAATGCAAATCCGGCGTTGAAAAAAATTTCCAACTTTGTTACCGCATCATATAATGACAATGGTATCGTCATCGCGTTAAAGCACTTATTTTCAGAAAATAAGTTTTGAAAAAAATACCGAAAGATTAATCGTTAATTCTTTTCTAACATGTATCCATCCTTTTGATAAAAAATGTACATTATGCCAGCAAGCGACGCCAATTATTAATGGCCAATTGCTCTATCAGGCCATAGTTCTGATAGGTACGGCCGAACCAATAAAGTTGCATTTCAAGATAATATAAAACATATATCTCGTTTTTTTCTGCGGCGGCCCGTCCACCTGTTACGTCGGCCAACTGTTCATCGCATAGAATACGTAATAAGTCAAAATTTGGATCGCCCACCATAACAGATTCGAAATCGATCAGATGAACCTGGCCATCATGTCGGTCATAGACGACGTTATGACAACGCAGGTCGCCATGGATGACACATGGGTCGACATCTTTTAGATATGTTTTACATTGATTAAACAGGCCCCAAATGCGATTGCGTAAATGATCATCCAAGAATTCAGATGGAACCAAATCCATTGATTTTTGTAATTTATATTGAAATAAATCATGCCATGTTTGAAAGTCTTGATGTCCGGGATAATCAGAAACATTTGCACGGACGGCATGTAATTTACGGACATTATCCAAAATACCAGAATAAATTTTATGAATTTGGGCGGTATCATAATTGAAATAGGTGTTTAATGCATCCCCATCAATCCATTCCGAGACCAAAATACCCGCATCAGAATTAAAATAGTGCAATTTTGGCAGTACCCCCCAGTGCAGGTGTATCTTTCAAAAACTGATAGGCTGCAAATTCGCGATCGGCATTGTCGGGATTTCTAAACAGATTATTCCGCAGCTTGTATTTATTTCCGGTATTTTGATCAATGACCAAAAAGCATTTATCTTTGGTTTGTATTTTTTTCAAAACCAAGTCCATATTTTTGAAAAAGTCCAGATTTTCTATACGTCTGTATAAATCTGTTTCGATACCATCGTATGCCATTTTTTACCCTTTGCGTTTCAATTCATTATGTCGGGATATTTATTATGCGCACAAAAAACCGACGTTTTTCTGGCATAGTACGGGGGATAAAAAAGTGGAGAAATCCGGGATTTTTAATGTTCAAAAACTATGCCAGAAAAACGTCCCTTTGGATTAGGCATAGTGTTTATGTCCAAAAGCCCGCAGATTATATGACATAGGGCGTTTTTTTTGCAAGTTAAAATTATGTATTTTTATTCGCCCCCAGATGGCGTCAAAATATCATATAAATACGGGCGTTTATCAACGCCCGTATACATCGCGTATGTCGTTATAATTTTTAGAACGAATAGCGGGCACCCAACTTTAATTCATGGGCATAGACGAATTCGCCACCCACTGTTGATGAATTAAAGCGATATGCCACATCGGCTGCCCAGTTCGGGGTAAAGTGATATGCCGTCCCCAGGGCAACTTGCCATTCGAATTCGGTCTTGTCGTGGGTTACGCGGATGGGTTCGGTTGGTAACTGGCTTAGCATTGGGCCAACCAATCCCGCCAGTGCCGGGTTGATGTCCAGATTGATATCGACCTTGGCCTTTTGCTTGTACGTACCGACACCAATACCGGCCCCGATATAGGGTTGCCATTTGGAACCTGCAATATCAAAATCGTAATAGGCATTGAACATGTACGAGTTATGCTTTACCGAAACAGATGTATTCGCGTTCAACGTTGCCATTCCTTCGCGTAATGCCGGGATCAGATGGCTGGCATCGCCATGAAACAGGTTATAATCATCTTCGGATGCGCTGCGCAGTGCGAATTCGAATTCCCCGCGCAGGTGGCCATATTTAATCCCGGCGGTAAATTCCCCGGAGATGGCCGTATCAAAATTCATATCACCGCCAGCATCTTGGACAAAAATGTCGGCCATGCCGGTTGGATTCGGATTGATTCCCATACGTTTGGCCGATGTATTCGCGCTATCGATAACGACCCCCAGACCAACGTATGGCGTCAAATCAGCCGCAACGGCACCGGTGGTGGCCATTGTTGCCAACGCAATGATACCAATTGATTTTTTCATATGTTCTCCTTTCCTTGAACTTAACAGTACATGGGAAGATTATCCCATGTTGTATCGATGATGTCAAACATAATCGATCATCGCGACACATTTCGATGGGAATAGGTGCCCGTGGCAATTTCATCCCCCAGATAATACAATTCAATACAACCAAGGGGGAGAAATCAATATTTGTCATTGCATGTGCAATCTGTGGATTTCGCGGCGCAGCTATCGCTGCGACAGTTACAGGAAACGCATCTGTGATCATCCAGCGGGCCATTACCGCCACCCAGACCCAACAAATGAATTTTGGTATTGTTAATCCGGCGGCAACAGCCGGGGTGGTCACGTTATCGCCCGCGGGTACCGCATCATCGGCAACGTTGACCACATATGGAACCGCGGCGGCGGGACATTTTGATATTACTGCGGCCCCATCGACGGCATTAAATATATCTTTTACAAATGGTACGGTGACCAGTGGATCAAACACCATGACGGTTGACACATTTACATCCACCACAACGCCAACCAGTAATACAACCGACGCATCAGGAAATCTGACATTAAATGTGGGGGCCAATCTGAATGTCGGGGCGAACCAAGCCCCGGGGACATACAATGGGACATATACGGTGACGGTTAATTATTGATGCGTGTTGTTTGGGGTTTTATTTGCGGTCTTGTGATAATCGGTTCGGCATCTGGGGCAACGTTTACAGCGGTTAAAAACCTGTCATTCGGAACCTAGGTGCCAACCGCCACATCGGGCAATGCGGTTGTTGCATTGAACGGGAACATTACCCGTACTGGATTAACCGCTGCGCCCAGCGGTACATTACATTACGCCGGCCAGGTAAATTTTACAGGCAGTGGTCTGTCCGCTGTTGCAGACGTTGTAAATATGACGTTTTTGAATTCATCTGTCACGTTAAGTGATGTGACCGGGGGCACGGTAACTGTTAACAATTTTACAATTACACCCAATTTACAAATATCAATCGCCAATCCAACAGCGGTGGCGGCGGTGGGCGGAACAATGACGTTTACATCTGCATCGACACCCGGCAATTATACCGGCAGTGTTCAGATCCGTGGAAATTCGTTGTTGGGGGGAACGGCCACAGTGACATTACCAATAACATTAACGCTGTGGCGGACATTGGGGGTAACCCAGACGCGGGCATTGCATTTTGGCGCACTAGAGGTCACAGGTGGCAATTCCGTTGTGGTCATGTCACCTGGGGGTGCACGGCATATTGCGTCGGGAACATCGGGGGTGCGCTTGGTTGCTTCGGTGCCGGGGACATCTGCAATGTTTACAGTCACCGGCAATCCCAATACACCTGTTACAATAACATTGCCGGCATCGGCCACATTATCTGGGCCCGGTGCGGCGATGACGGTCAATAATTTTGCGCGGACCCCGGCGGCACCAACCCCCAATCTGGATGCATCGGGAAATTTGACATTTAATGTGGGGGCATCGTTGGCGGTCAATGCGTCCCAGGCCACCGGGACATACAACGGAACCTATACCGTGACAGTTAATTATTAATAATACACAGGGAAAAAGAGAGATACATGCGGCATTTCTTGTTTTTGTTTTTTGGATTGATGTTACCCATGACGGCCATGGGCAATATTTCATTGACCACATTTTATATGGAATTCGATGCCGACAGTCCGCGTCGCACAGATAACTTGCGTTTTACAAATACATCAGATTCGCCCAAGACATATGACATTTCTATGGTCAATTTTGCCCAGAATTCTGATGGTGAATATCGCCCCATTGAAACACCAATGATGGGAAATCCCTTTGCAGATTCTTATTTAGATTTTGCGCCGCGTCGTGTGACGTTGGCCCCATCCCAATCCCAGGTTGTTCGTGTTGTGCGCCGCCCCATGGCCGGGGCCGAAAATGGGGAATATGTATCACATCTAAAAATTCAAGAATTACCCGATCAAACAATGATGAATTCAGGGGCAACGAACAGTAATGGGATAAATATTAATTTGCGCCCCCTGTATGCTGTAACAATTCCGGTGATGATTGAAAAAGGATCCCCCCGTGCATCGGCGTTAATTCGCAGTGTTGAAATCTATAACGCCAAAACGAATCCAATTGCCGCCGTAATGGTTGAACGTGGGGGAAATCGATCTTTTTATGGGACATTGGTTGTGACAGATGATGGTGTCGAATTGGGGCGTGTTTCCAACTTTCGTATTTTTATGACGACGTCGGCACGCGTGATAAAGATCCCGCTTAATCGACGTCCTTTGCCAGGCAGTATGGTTACCCTTTATGACTAGACAACACATGAAATCGTGGATGCGTGGCGCATATAGTCTTTTGTGTGGCGTATTTATTGTGTCACCTGGGGTGGCGGCGGAAATGCTGCTGGAACCGAATATCGGGGGTGTGCCGACCGGTGATGCGGTGCATGCCATCGATTTATCTGGGATATATATGCTGGATTGGGGGGACATGCTGGGGGCGATGCGTGTTCGTTATGATGATGCCACGCGCCAGGGTAATGTATCTGAGCATTCGTTTCAATTGGCCCAAGATATGCCGGTACGCACGTTTGATGGTCGTGATTTTTATTCTATTGCGGTTTATGAAAAAATATTACCCATCCGCTTAAACGTTGATTTATCAGAAATGCGGTTAAATGTCGCATCAGATATTATCTTGCCAGTGGAATTAGAATCCAGAAATATGGCGCGGCGGCAATCAATGCCCCGGGCACCAATGTCAGATACATTTGCAGATTATCAATTTGATAATCGCTGGTTTACATTTCCTGTGGTTGACTTTATTTATCGTTATAATCATAATTTTCGCCATATTAACCGGGATGATTATGGGCATGTTGGCGGAAATTATTACCAGGCGAACCTGGGGATGATCTTGGCCGGCCAAGATGCCCGTATTATCCTGTTTGGGGACGATATGGGAAATGCCCATTTGGGTGATATGCGTGCCCGGATAACAGTGGGGCGAACATTGCTGGACGAACCGGGAAATGCATTAAACTTGGTCCGGTATGCGGCGGGTGATATTACCGGTGTCCAAGGCAATATGTTCTATGATGCGCCAATTGGACGTGGGGCGTTGTTCAGTTCGTTCAAAGACCTGGTGACATCGGCCGACAAGACCATTGATATCACCGGGCCATTGCCCGCTGGATGGGATGCAGAACTGTATTTGAATAACCAATTGATTGGATTTCGTCAATCGTCCATAACAGGGCGGTATGAATTTAAGAATGTACCGGTTAATTATGGGTTGAATGATTTTCGGGTGGTGCTCTATGGACCATACGGCGAAGTTCGTGATATCCCCCGTCGATTTTATTCTGGAACATCACCTGTGGGGGCGGGACAGCTGGGCTATAACATCGTTGCGATGCAGCCATATCGATATATGATTGAAACCAATGAACCGATGCATCATTCGTCGGATCATGTTGCAGGCGACGCGACATTTTATTACGGGTTAACCGATCATATCACATTGATATCTGGTCTGGTTAATGCATTGGATGTTACAGAACCATTTCATGTTAACCAGTTTGGGACCGTCGGGGCCCAATTGGCGTTAAATGGATTATCGGTTCAATATAATACAAATATGAATCTGAACAATGGTCACATCGGTCATCATATCGATGCCCAAGGGGATGTGTACATTGGGACTTTGTTTGGGCGATACGAGTATTATGGTGACACCATGTCCCCCATATCCTATTATGCGGGGGGATATTTACGTGATTTATTCGAAGCGCGTCTGACCGGAAATATTCCCTGGATTCAAATGCCGTATTATGTTGCCTATACGGCACGGGGCGGACATGATAATCATACCATGCAAGAGATTGTAACGCGCCTATCACCGAATTTTCTGCGTTATTATAATATTACCATCGAAGATACATGGCGACGTGATCATTTGAATACAGAAAACTATATTGATGTCATGTTCCAGGCAACATATGGACGCATGCGTGGGAATGGCCGTGCCCGCTATCAAACGACCCCAGATAGTGTCTTGCGTGATTACGGGGCCTTTGCCGAATATCGTTGGGACAAGAACACTTTTGTTACAGCGACATGGACACATGATTGTCGATCGAATTATAGCGATGGCCCGGATATCGATACCTTTGGAATGGGGGTGGGGCGGTTGTTTCGTTTTGGGGGAATTAACCTTAGTGCCGCAATCGATACCGATCGTAATTTGTCTTTTGGATTGACGTATAACATCAGTATGGGACGTGTCCCTGGGGCGGCGCGTCTGTTTACCAATTCAGAAAACCAGATGATTGATTATGGAACGATCTATGCCCGTGTGCGCGATGACACCGGTGCCCCGGTTCCGGGTGTAACATTAATTGTTAATGGCCGCGAGGCCCCATCCCTGACCGACATCAATGGGGATGCCATTATTACCAATTTGGAACCATATCAAAAATCATCCATTATTGTTGATGAACAAAATGTGGCAGATTTATCACTGGTGCCCGAATGGACATCAGAAAAGTTGGTCTTGCGCCCAGGGGTGGTGCGGCCTGTGGATGTTATATTTAATCATTTGGGGGCGGTCGAAGGCCAGATTTCGAATCCTGGGGTTGGATCCGGCTATATGATTTATCTGCGTGATGATCATGGTGAAATCGTGGCAACACGACGTGCCGATTCAAATGGTTGATTTATATTTGATGGGATTAAGTATGGTGATTACAACCTGTGTGTCGTTAATTCCTGTGGTGTGGTTGTTTCCCGCATGAATATCAAGATTGATCGTGCATTCCAGACCATAAAAACATCTGTTGCGTCATAGGGGGTAAATCGTGTACAATGTGTTTTATCCAAGGGGGGAAATGACGCCGTGGCCATTCGTATTTCTGTTTCAGATCGCACACTGCATATCATTGTAACGGGTGATGTGCGTACTGTTCGGGCCGATACATGGCATGCAGCATTATGGCGGGTGACAGATGCCCATGTTGGGGCGGTGGTCGTTGATGGAACCGATATCACTATGTGGGATAGTGTGCTGATCGTCTTTCTGCGTCGTGTGATGGCGGTATGCGCCCAGAAAAATATTCGTGTTCAAATTAAAAGTATGCCGGCCGGCGTTGGGGCATTGTTAAAAATGTCTGGGACGGCGGCATGCACAATGCCAGATGTTCGGCCCCAATTAACCTGGGTCGAACAGATGGGGGATTGGGGATGGCGTCTGTCCGGGGCGGTGCGTCATGGGATTTCTTTTATTGGATCGGTTGGGGCATCGGTTGGACGTATGTTTCGTGGCCGTGCCCAGACCCGCATGACAGATTGGTGGTTTGCCTTTGATGATGTTGGGCCCCGGGCAATTTTAATTGTATCGTTAATCAGTTTTTTAATCGGCTTGATTTTGGCCTTTGTTGGCGCGGCCCAGTTAAAATTATTTGGCGCACAGGTATATGTCGCCAGTTTGGTTGCCATTGCGGCAATTCGTATTATGGGGGCGATGATGACCGGCATTATTATGGCGGGGCGTACCGGTGCATCTTATGCCGCGACCATCGGGACAATGCAGACCAACGAAGAACTGGATGCCTTGCGCACCATGGGGATCAGCCGGATTGACTTTCTGGTGTTACCGCGAATTATCGCCATGGTGGTATCTATGCCGATATTGACGCTATTGGCGGATGCGATGGCCATACTGGGGGGAATGGCGGTTGGGGTGTTGATGTTTAATATACCCTTGGCGGAATATATGTCATATACGATTGATGCCTTGGGGATCCAGAATTTTATGGTTGGGATCTTTCATGGGTTCGTTTATGGCGTGATTATTGCGCTGTGTGGATGTTATTACGGGATTAATTGCGGGCGTAATGCCAACGCGGTTGGGTCGGCCACAACACGGGCGGTTGTGATGTCAATTGTTTGGATGGTTGTTGCCACTGGGATTATCACTTTTGTATTCGAGGTGCTGGGCATATGACGCAAAAGAAACCAATTATTTCTGCGACAAATTTAACCATCGGTTATGATGATGTGCCTTTGATGGAAAACATGACCTTTGATGTCAATCGTGGGGATATTTTTGCCATCATGGGTGGCAGTGGTTCCGGCAAGAGCACTTTGTTGCGTGCCTTGACCGGGTTGGTTCCCCCACTATCGGGGCGAATTATGATGGCGGGTCATGACTTTACCGCGGCGTCGCCGGATCTGCGGGCACGAATAATGCGTGGTGTTGGCGTCTTGTTTCAATCAGGGGCATTATTCGGATCAATGACGGTTGGGGAAAATATTGCGTTGCCATTGCGTCAGTATACAGATTATTCAAACGAAATGATTGATGATATCGTGGCGTTAAAGCTGGATTTGGTCGGATTGAATTCATGTGCTGATTTTTATCCATCGGAATTAAGTGGCGGTATGAAAAAGCGGGCTGGTTTGGCGCGGGCATTGGCACTGGATCCAGAAATTGTCTTTTTTGATGAACCATCGGCGGGCTTGGACCCGGTATCATCGCGGGCACTGGACGATTTGATTTTACAGATTAATCGATCAATGGGGACGACGATTGTCATCGTCTCGCACGAGTTGGAATCAATTTTTACCATTGCCAATAATTCAATCTTTATTGATCGGACATCGCGGGGAATCATTGCACATGGAAATCCGCATGATTTACGGCGCAATCCGCCCAACGATATCGTACAACAATTTTTAACCAGGGGAAAGGCTTGAAAAAATGAAACGACAACCAAACAAGAAGACAATCGGGGCCTTTATATTGGCCGGTATTATAACGTTCTTGGTCATTGTGGGCATCGCATTGGGGATCGGATCGCGTGGAACGCGTCATGATTTGTACGTCATGTATTTTCATGAATCGATCAAGGGACTATCGGTTGGATCACCGGTTGTCTTGAACGGGGTAGAAGTGGGCAAGGTCGTCAAAATCGAAATTGTGCCCAACGTGACCACATATGAATTTACAATTCCGGTCTATGTGACGTTTAATAATATATCCAAGAGTATTTCTGCCGCCGCCGATGGTCATCACTGGGATGAAGAGAAAATGGTGACCGCATTAATTGAACGGGGACTGTATGGTCAATTAATTAACCAGAGCATATTGACCGGCCAATTAATGATTGAATTGAATGTAAATCCATCGCGTGGCAAGACGGTTATTGGCGATGCCCCGGACGGCATTCTGGAAATACCGACAGTATTGTCGTCGTTGGGGGAACTGTCGGCGAACGTATCGGATATTCCCATCCGCGAAGTGGTGGATAATTTGAATCAGACATTGATTGAATTAAAGGATGTCTTGGCCCCCGCCGTCCGGGTCAGCCAGGATTTAGCCGCCAAGTCCACGTCAACATTAAATAACTTTAACGCGGCGGTTGATGATATCAGTCGTGCCGCCAATGCCATACGAAATCTGGCGGACTATTTAGAACGCCATCCAGAATCTTTGATAAAGGGGAAATAGACATGAAGCATGTATTTGGGTTTATGACGATCTTGTTACTATCAGGTTGCATAGGGGGACGGACACCAGAAGCGTCTTTTTATACCTTTGCGCCACGTGGGGATGTGGTGCCGGTTTCTGAAATGAACAGAACCATTGATGTTGCGCGCGTGCGCGTGGCCGAATATATTGACAGACCACAAATGGTGACGGTTGATGGGACGCATGTTAATATCGCCCAGGATCATCGCTGGGTTGCGGGTCTGGGGCAAATTACTGGGGGACGTGTGATTTCAAATCTGGCCCAGGTGTTTCCCAACGCTGTGGTGAAAGATTCGAACTTTGGATCGGTGGGTGATTGCAATGTGTTGATCGAACTGCGTGAATTGAACGGTAACTTGGGATCTGGTGTGCGTATGGATGCGCTGTATACAATTGCGTGCGGCGAATACACTAAAACGCGTCGTATTGATTATGTTATGCCGGTCGGGGATAGTTATTCAGACTATGCACGGATTGTTGGGGATATGGTTGACCAGATGTCAGATCAGATTGCCCGTGATTTAGTTGCGGCCCAATAACGCATTTAGATATCGAAAACGATTTCGCAACGATTGATGCGGTCGGCATTTTTGCGGGCCGCATTTATAAATTCCAAAAAGTCATCCATTACATCGGCATAATTTAATTCCAATAATAATTCATGGCGTGCATCCGGATAGATAAACATAGATGCATTTCGCACCCGCATGACATATGTTTCATAAATGCGAAACGCATATTTTCCATACCCACCAACCGCGTCTTGGTCCCCAGCCATAACAAGCAATGGAATATCTGGATTCGCGCAATAGCGCATGGTTATCAAATTCTTGAACAATGATTTATAAAATCCATATGAAAAGTGTTTTGACCGCATGGGATCGCGTTCATGGGCGATAACCTGGGCCGGGTCACGGGTTAATTTATTGGGCCGGCCGGGTCGTGACCGGATCGGTGAAAACAGTTCCAAGAACCGGGCAGGGGCCTTTTTCCCCATAACCCAGGTACCGATTGACGCCACCGCATGGGCCATATGTAACGCCATACGGGGATATCGCGCGGTCCCAGACATACAGACACCCGAATGGGCCCGCGTTTGCGAAATTACAGATTGGGTGATAAAGCTGCCATAACTATGCCCGAATAAAAACACCGGCACATTAAACCGACCCCGTAAATAGGTCAAAATTTCAAGTTCATCGGATACGATGGCGGAAAACAGATCTTCGGATCCCGTTACACGCCCAATATTCTTTGGATCACCGGCGGTTCGACCATGCGCCCGATGATCATCCCCCCAGACGATGTAACCGTTTTTGTTCAAAAATCGGGCAAAGCGATCATATCGACCGACATGTTCATCCATGCCATGAATAATCTGAACAACGCCACGTGGGGTACCGGTGACCCGATCCCACAGACTGCATACTATTTTATGACCGTCAGATGCGGTGAATATTTGCTCTCTCATCATATGGGGGATTATATGCGTATCACGTGTTCCCCGCCATAGGTTTATTACCCTATGGTATAATCGGTGGCGGATTGGCCGGCGATGCGTCCGGTGGCCCATGCCCATTGCAAATTAAATCCCCCCAGATCACCGGTGATATCCAAGACTTCGCCCGCAAAGAATAATCCTGGGCATCGTTTTGATTCCAGTGTTCGTGGGGATATATCTTGGGTGTCAATGCCACCATATGTCACTTCGGCGGTGGCAAAAGATCCACGATTTAATTGATCGCCGGTAATTGTGAAATTTTCAATACGATCAACAATGTCTTTGATCTGGATGGTGGATAAATCCGCAATACGTACGTCGGCATATGGCCCCGCGATCCATCGGGCCAAACGGGCGGGTATAATCGTCCCCAACCATGTCGATACCGATCGGCGACCATTTTGTTGACGCGCCGTGGTAATGTGGGCGCGGATATCTGTGCCAGGACAGAAATTAATGCGTATCCCATCCCCCAGATCATGCAACGATGCCCGATATGCCGCCGGCCCGCCAATCCCATTGTGTGTCATCAGCATGGCATCAGTAATCACATACTGGGCCACAGAAATGGCTACATTTAATGATATGCCCGCCAATTCTGGATCCATAACCGGTGTGATTATCGCCCCCAATCCGGGACGCACAGGAATGATTTTATGTCCGAATTGCTTGGCAATTTTATAGCCCAAATCAGACACACCCAGATTGGCATAGGATACACCACCCGTTGCAACAATTAAACACCGGCCGGTAAAGTTTCCACGTGCCGTGGTAACGGTAAACAGATCATCGGATCTGGAAACCGATACGACCATTGTGTTGAAAATAAATTTGGCCTTTTGCGCATCTTGCCACAGTGCATCCACCACCGCCGCCGCCCCGGCATCACAGAAAAAGCGACCCGGACTGGATTCCCGTGGGGCAAGATTATGTTGGTCTGCCCATGCCAAAATATCCGATGGGGAAACGCGGGCCAAAATACCACGAACAAAGTCCGGATTTATACCAAAATATCGATTTCTTGATGCCGCCATGTTTGTGATATTGCATCGACCCCCGCCCGAAATACGAACCTTGCGGGCCGGCGCATCCCCCATATCCAACACCAATGTCCGTCGTCCGGCGGTGACGCATTCTGATGTCGCCATTAATCCCGATGCACCGGCACCAATAATAATTACATCAAATATATTCATGAATTTATTTATAGCATTGGGGGACATAAAAATCCATCAGATTTTCGCCGTGCCAGATGGTAATCGATGCATTAAAATCCCGCCATTTGGCGGGATATTTTTACCACATTGCATAGCCTGGGTTACAGATACGTTCACACTTTTTAGTGGCCGGATTCCATTTCATGGTACCTGTTTCGTCCGAATGATTTTCGCAAATCGGGCGGCATTCGTTGCCATCTAAAATATACTTTTCGCCACTGTACAGACATGATGCCAATTCACATCCTTGGACATAACTGGATGCCGCCGGTTCACCCAAGATACTGTAATAATTCCGGCAACGGCCACACGGGGCATTGGGTTCGTCAGATTCGGCCGCAATATCCGTGTAACCCGGATCGCAATAGATCGCAATGCATGGCCCCCATGTTCCCGATGCCATATCCCATTCGCGCACGCCGACGCCATGTGCCACCGTACAGGATTGTTCGTCTGTGACGCATGCACCGTTCAAGACATGATATCCAGATTCGCATTCTGTGGCGGTACAATTAGAATAGGTCTTTTTGGCATTATTCCATATGCGAACCGCAGTAATGGTATTCGGCGCGGTGCATTCGATTTCATCTGGTTCACACGCCAAACCACCAGTATTGGGGTGATAACCCGCGATACAGTTTGTGATCTTGCAATTGGCATTGGCCATGTATTCCAACGCAAATTCGCGATCGCATGGTTCACAAACGCCATTGATCAATTCGAAATCCGGCCGGCAGAATTTTTCAACGCACACGCCATCAACGACATCACATGGATTTCCACTGTCGGATGTTCCGGTAAATGAACATGTGTTTGGATAGAATTCTGTTGAATTAACCGGGTTGGCAATTCCGCCCACAATTGTGTGTCTGTCACAGCGGGCAAAGCATTCTGTTGGCGCACCGGCATCTTGTGATGATGTCCATTGGCCGTCGCCCAAATCAACGCACGGATTCAAGCCTTGGGTTCCGCCATTGGTTTCAAAATCACCACCCGGGCAATAATTGTCGTTCAGACATTGTCTGCATCCCAATCCATCGGCATAATATTGACCAACCGAACATGTTGTTTTTCCTGCGATCCAGTACGCATAGATCTTGGTCGATGCGATCCCAGCAAAGGTCAGGGCTTCTTGGCTGAACACAAAATCACCATCTGGGTCGACAATTTGTATACCGGCCCCTTGGGGTTGGGTATAGTATCCGCCAAAGTCATAACCAATTTTGGTCGGCAATACGGCGATCCCACTGATAGGACTTGTCATTTCAAAATCTTCGTACCAACGTTTACCATATTCCAGATAAAGGTTTTTGATTCCAGCCGGGGTGCTTGGCTTTTGATCGTCCAATACCACCAGACGGCGTATGTCACGACATACCGGTAAATGTGTTTCGATATCGATTTCATCAATATAGCCATTGCGACATGTTACAGTGTATGTACATGTTGGATACGCATCTGGGCTTTCCGCATAAACACGGTCGACGTCTGGTTCAACACGAACCGCAAATTCAACATCTTTGACCTGAAGATCACATAATTGATAACATTTACCCAATGAATCACGCGGCACATCGGTTCCGTCGCCATCCGCCGGGCATTTCACCGGCGCAGCATCTTCACCCGGGCAATACGATCCATCATCACAGATTGGACACGTCAGCCCTTCGACATAATATCCAGGCTTGGCCCAAACACCAATCAGGTCGGCATAAAAAGTATTTTCATTTGTTGTGCATCCGGATTTGATCACCCCATCACCCGTGCCATAGGCATTGGAAAAGGCCACGTATTCACAGTCAGTCTTCGGAACTGATGTCCATTGGCCGTCACGGCAATTTTGAGGTATATTTTCAAATATTATTGATCCTGACCATGAGCGTAATTTGGTATCACTGAAACAATCTGTAATGGCAATAGAATTTGCCAACGCGTTGGGATACCCTGTGGGGCATACCCGACAGGCCAGCCCATCGGCATAATGTCCCGCATCTGAAACCACAGAAACCCTGTCTTTGGTACAATCTGTTGGGGTGCAATCCGGACCGACCAAGGTTCCGTTGTATTGCTTTTTATAACTGCATTCCCCGGGTGTACAGGCCACAGTTGTCTGGTTTATACAACCGGCTGGCAATGCTGGCTCGATCTGATCACCATATTTTTTGAATATCCCAACGCAGCTATCTTGGGTTGCCAATCCAGTTCCGCCATCACGATAGTCGGCCGGACACGCGTTTAATCCTTTGTCCATAACCGCACTAAAATCCAGATCGCCCCCCGGACAGTAATTGCCCGCCGTACATGGTTTACATGTCTGTTGTCCCATGGGCAAATATTGACCCGCCGGACAGTGGAATGTATTTAGCTGGCATTCGTTACCGTTCTTGACGTATCCGTCTGGGCATGTAAAGTCGAGCATCGGGCATAACCCACCGGTATTACAATTTCCGCCATAATACTGGGTTGCGGTATATTGGTATGTGGTGTTATACGTACATGTTGCATGTTCGGGACATTGTGCGATGTTATTCCCACTGCATGTTACAGAACAAGGTTTAGAGCATGCAGACCCTTGGTTTGCGGTACATTCATTATACGTACCGGTCCAACCGGTACCCAGTGTGTTACACGCCTTGGCCACCTGACAGCATGAACATGTGGATCCGCTGCCCTTGACTTGAAACCCGGTATTACAGGTGCACGCATAAGACGTTGCAGAACATGAATTCCAGTCAGAACATCCGGTACAGGTTCCTGTGCCGATTTTACCAGTGGAACCATCACTGCCGTTACCGCCGGTAAATTTACCTTTGCATGATCTTGATCCAGTACCCACACGTTTCCCACCGGTTATTGCGGTTTCTGTGGTACATGTTTCGGTTATGCTGCTGTTTACCGTGCTGCATAAAATACAGGCATTGCCAACGCCAGCCTTGTTCATATAGTATCCAGAATTACACGCGGTGTATTCTTTATCAGAACATTCATACCCCGCGGCATAAAGCGTTGTTGAAAATAACAACAACGCCAAAGTCTTAAAAATATGCAGAAAATGTGGACTTTTTCTCACTTTCTTCCTCTCTTTTGTATGTCATTCTAGAAAAAAGCGGCCAATTGATGCAAGAGAAAAATAACCATAAAATAAAAAAAACGCCATACGCGGTATTTTGTGGTGGGTTAGGTAGGACTTGAACCCACGACCAAAGCGTTATGAGCGCTCCGCTCTAACCAACTGAGCTACTAACCCACGCGGGCCATTATACATAAATTATGATGTGATTCAAGATAAAAATTTTTTGTCTTTTCTTTTGGTGGTGAATATGGCATGATCCCGTCATGACATCAATGGTACCAATTTTGAATGAAACCCAGATGGCGGCATTTAATGCCATTGAAAAATCCCATGGGAATATCTTGATCCTGGGCCAGGCGGGAACCGGAAAATCAACATTTGTAAATTTTTTGAAATCCGCATCCAGCAAGCGCGTTATTTGCGCATGTCCCACCGCGGTTTCGGCATTGAATATTGGTGGACAAACCATTCATTCGATGTTCCAGATCCAGCCGCGGGATTTCATTATGCCAGAACTTCTGAAACTAAAGGCCAAGACCCGTAATATTTTAACCGCTGCTGATATTCTGATCATTGATGAAATTTCTATGGTGGCCCCAGATTTATTGGATGCGATGGACATATTGGCCCGCCAGGCCCGGCGAAACGATGCCCCCATGGGCGGATTACAGATCGTGGCCATTGGGGATCTGTTTCAGTTACCACCGGTGATCACGCGTGATGCCATTGCATATTATTCTGGTGAATACGGGCATTCCAACGCGTATTTTTTTGATAGCCATGTATATCGTCGTGCCCATTTTGAAAAATATGATTTTGATTTGGTTTATCGCCAGAATGATACGGAATTGTTGGATAATTTGATGCGGTTACGCGATAACGATACAGGGGCCTTGGAATTTTTCAATCGGTGCCAGATCTCTGATCCCGGCCGTCGGTCAAATGCGGTTATTATTACGCCTTTTCGGGCGGTTGCCGAACGAATAAATGCGGATCGATTGGGGCAAATTAATGCGCCCATTGTGGTGTATAACGGTGTTTTATCTGGTACATTTCCCGAACGGGATACGCCGGCCCCGCTGGCCCTGGAATTAAAAATTGGGGCATTGGTTGTTTTTGTGAAAAATGGGGATAAATGGCATAATGGTTCAATGGGAATCGTGCGCCATTTGGGGGCGCGTGAAATTATAATCGATCTGTTGGGGGATGGCCAAGAAACGGTGACGGTCAAACCGGAAAAGTGGGAGAAAATCGAATACACCCGGGATGAAAACGATCGGTTAATTGAAAACGAAGTCGGCAGTTTTAAGCAGTTTCCATTAACCTTGGGTTATGCCATGACGATCCACAAGGCCCAAGGCAAAACATTAGATGCCGTTGTGGTGGATATTTCCCGTGGGGCCTTTGCACATGGGCAAACATATGTGGCCTTGTCCCGAACCAGATCGGCGGCAGATATGCATATAACGGCCCCGCTGCGCCCACGTGATGTTATTTTTGATGGGCGCGTTTTGGACTTTGTTTCCGGTGACGCAGATCGTTAACCATGTGGTCATAAACCGCCTGGCCGGATTGACGCATTTTTTCAAAATCAACCGTTGGACCAGATACCAATTCGGCCACCGATGGAATTTCCCCGGCGGTAATGGTGTTGTGTGCTGCGGCAACAATGGCGTTACGTTCGGCATCAAAGACCACGTGACCATTTGGTGTTAATTGCTTGTCCCAGTTGGGATCGATACGCAATTGACATGTATCATGTTCATCCCCGCCATCGATGATCAAGTTGCTGGCGATGATCAAATTTCCTGAGGCGACTGACATATACATGGGGGGATAGTTTTTTGTTTTTGTGAAAAACCAATCGGACATATTATTATTCAGATCCATCATATAATCAGATATTGATGCAAAGCTTAATGTATTAAATCGCACATGATGCAGTGGGGTTATAGGGGCATGCTGGATCACCAAGACATTTTGCTGGATCTGGGTAATTTCTGTGTTTGAAAATCCCATGTCGCGCATCTGGTCGGCCATGTAATCTGATACTTGGCGAATAATCGCGGCCCCATGTGAATGTGCCCAAAGGCAAATCCGTCGCATATTTGTCACCACAGAATTAATATCACGACGATGCCCGGTGGCGTTAACCAGGCGCGGCTTGAAAATCAAATTAAATGCCCGTTGGACAATATTGGGGATTGGTTCATTGGCGTTCATATTGGCCAGCTTGCATTCATTCGCCGCTTTTAGAGTGACGCGATCACCCGCCCGACGAAAGATATTAACGCGGTCTAAAAATGTGTTTCGATCCCCAAACATATAATATGCCGAATAAATCTGGACATCATGAATGTTGGCGTTTTTCAAAATGCTTTCCATCATGGATGCATAGTTATTGGCAACACGGGGAAAATCTGTACAATCGCCACCAAACAAAATCATCGCCGGTTGATTAATCGCGATGCGTGTCACATTTGTCACGCCATAGGGATTGAACGCTGATTTTTGTACACGACGGATAAGGCGAAGGTGACTGGGGCAATAGGGCTTAGATGGCGTTTCAGACATTTTTATTTTCCACGTTTTCTGTTGATGCGAATATCATTTAACATGATTTGATAAAACCTGGTGCCATTTTTGCGTAACGTGTCAAAGTCCACACTGGGGCCATCCAACATTTCCCGCACCGATGGCAGCTTGGATCCATCAATGGCACTTTTGACAGCGGTGATAATGGCATTGCATTCGGTATCGAAAACCAGTTTGCCTTCATCGGTTAATGTTTGATATTCTGCAGAATTCTGGGCCAAGTATCGGGCATCGTGTTCGCGCGTGTAATCCGGACGAAATTGACCCGTGGTAATCAGGTTTCCCAATCTGTTACCAAAATACATTGGGGTAACATTGGCGGCATTCGTGGATAGATAATCTGACATATGATTTACATTTTCCATGACGGTATCACTGCACGATGCAAAGTTTATGTGATAAAAGGTATTATAAAACATAGGGGCGGTTGGGGCATGGCCGATCACCAACAGATTTTTACACACCAAATCGATTTCGTATTTGGTAAATCCCATCGCAGACATTTCTTGACGCATATAATCCCCCATGTAATGGATAACGGCCCCACCATGCGAATGTGTCCATATACGTAACCGGCGCATATATTTCAGAATTGTATCCATATCTCTTAATCGATTATCACGGGTGATCAAACGTGGCCGGATAAAGATATTAAATGTACGGATGGCGGTGTGTGGAATGGGTTCATTGACACACATCCGCGCCAGTTTTAATTCCAGACGATCATTATCTGGGGGATAATAGCTAAGTTTAATCGTATATCCCATCTGGCGAAAAACATTTGCCCGATCCAGTCCTGGGATTCGATCCCCAAAGTTATAGTGGGCAGAATATAAATCAAAATCCCGTACGTTATTGGTGTACAGTATTTCTTGGATCAATGATGCGTAATAATTTGCATCGCGTGAACGAACCGTTGCCCCACCACCCAATAGCAGTAAAGACGGCCGCGTCAATGGGATTCTGGATATAGTTTGTGCACCATGGGGATACGCATCCGAACGGGGAACACGTTTGATTATTCTAATTGAACTGGGGCAATAATCGGTATTTGATTGTGTCATGATAATTTCTTTTCCATCAAAATGGCATCAATACCGTCATAGTATTTTGGCCGTCGCCCGATTTCACAATATCCATTTTGTTCGTACAGGGCGCGGGCCGGGGTATTGTTTTCGGCCACTTCTAAAAATACTTTTTTTATGCCACCGCGCCGCAATTCGTTTTCAACGATTCCCAACATGGCCGCGGCAATACCGGTCCGACGCGCATTGGGCGCAACGCCGATGGTGATAATTTCTGCTTCGTCCAGGACAGGGCGATAAACGATAAATCCATTATCACTGGCGATGATTTCACAACCACTGTTTTTCAATTCCGCAAATTCATTCGCATCCCATGGGCGATGGGGAAAGCATTGGGCGTGCAGATGGGCAATTTTATCGAACATGTTTAATCCTTTTAATGCACGCGCGTAGATAATGCCGCAATAATCCGTTGGGCAAATGCGTTATCATCGCTGTTGATGGTGTCATAGTATTTGGGAAAGGGACTGATCCCCAGTTTATTTTTTATCGATGCGCGGCAATATAAATCGTCGATTTGGGCATTGTATTCTTCGGTGGCAACAATCTGGATCGGCCGTGTAATCAGACGATACGTGTTGATAAAGTTAGGGCCATTTGTTTCACGGGAAAATTTTGCCCCCGCACGCATTTTATCAATGGCGTTAATAACCAAGTCCTGTTTTTTTTGCGACAACGGCTGGGTTAAATTCATGGCAACCGATGCCTTTTCCATGCAATTAAAAACGGCCTGGGCAATTTGACCAACATCATAAAAGTGCACTGGCATTGTGCGCAGGATTAGATTCTTGGCAATATTCAAAACATATGTTTCACGCGGGAATAATCCATCTGTGGGCATATATCGTGTGGCGGTTATGTTTAATCCCCGAATTGTCAACACATGCTGGGTCATAATGTCATCGGCAATCCGCACCGCACGATTAGATGGTGTTTGATACAGCGCATCCAAATCAGACATGAATTTGGCAAGCGTGCTCATTTCTTATTCTCTTCGGCATAGCTGGGGCGCAGATACATGGGAACCGCCGGTTCAATGGCGTGGGAATCTAATTTTTTCTGGACAATGTCTGGGCCATATCTTAAATCAAATGGTCGATGGCCAACGGTGCGGGGACATTCCATCTGACGCGTTTCTAATTCATCAATGGTCATAACGCATGGATCGGTCTTTGGGGATGCAACAAAGAAATCCCCACGTCCAGAATCAATCGCAACAAAGGCATCTGGGGTCGCGGCCAAATACAGTTCAAATGCATTAATCGGCACAACAGGAATATTCAGCCCCATCCCCAATCCCTTGGCATAGGCGATGCCCAAACGGATTCCGGTAAAGCTGCCGGGGCCAACAACGACGCCCACCGCGGTCAGATCACAAAATTTGACCCCACATTCATTCATGAATTTTTCGCATTCGATGGGCAATGCCACCGATTGCTTTTCCACGGAAATAGATTTGTAATGGTTCCCCAAAACAAATTCTAAACCTGGGCCAGATGTATTAATAATCAGAATCATTTATGAACGCTGTTCCTGGTTAAGGTAATTGAACACTTGCTGGGCCAACTGTGTATTGTATTCCGTTGCCTCGATATGTTTGGTTAAATCAGACGTTGTCATTTCGTATTCATGTTCCCGTTTGGCACAAAAATACATCCGCATTGTCCGTTTGACCGAAATGCAATACTTGTCGTTGTTCAAACAAAACTTATACGAAATACCCCCGATATGAAACAGGTAAGTGTTCTTGATCCGATGCGGGCCGGATATAATTTCGTTAAAGATTAAGATTTTATCCTTGTTATTCATACTATTAACGTGTTTTATCAACTTTGAAGGCCTTTTTGCGCATTTGTTCTTGCAAATTATATATTTTTTTCGCCTGGTCTCTGTGTATAGTGACTGTATTGTTTGTCCCCTTATCAAAAATTTTGGTACGGAATTTATAACGCCGGTTTATATAGATCTCAAAGGATTGAATAATAAATCTGTCTGTCTCAAGTCTATAAACACTGCCAGAAGGTATAAAGGAAAAACTTGGGGTAACGCCGCATACTTTTATCAGGCAACGAAAAGCATAGTATGTCAATATATTCATTTTTTACTCTATTTATATAACATATTAAATTATTATTCAAAATCTTTAATTTGTCAATAATTATTATGCCTGTGCCCGAAAGCCGATGCGTTTTGCAATCCCCGCGTTATTGTGGATCGAGAGCAGCTCATCAATTTTTTCGATGGTGAATTCCGTTGGCGCATCATCGCAATTATTCGCCAATAATTGGCGACGTAAAATCGCGGTCAGTTCCCGTTGCAGTGTACGAACCCCGTCTTCGGCCGTATAATTACGAATGATGTGGCGCACGGCATCGTCGGATATTGTGATATGATCCGGATTCCATCCGGTGTCGCGGGCCGCACGGCCGATTAAATGTTCGCGTGCAATTTTAACCTTGTCTTCTTCACTATAACCCGGGATTTCAATAATTTCCATCCGGTCTTTTAGGGCGGCGGACAAGTTCAAACTGTTTGCTGTTGCGATAAAGACCACATTCGATAGGTCAAAGTCCACCTCTAGGTAATGATCGCGAAATGTTTTGTTTTGTTCTGGATCCAGAATTTCCAGCAATGCAGATTCTGGGTCCCCGCGCCAATCGCGTCCCATCTTGTCAATTTCATCCAAGACAATAACCGGATTATTCGCATGACAGCGTTTTAAGGCATCCATAATGCGGCCTGTTTGGGCCCCGATATAGGTCTTGCGGTGACCACGGAAATGCGCTTCGTCGGAAACCCCCCCCAGCGAGATTCGGTGATATTTACGCCCCAGTGCCGCCGCCACAGATTTCCCCAGTGACGTTTTACCCACACCCGGTGCCCCAACCAAACACAAGATTGTACCATTACGGCCACCGGTCTTTTTCATCACGGCAATATGTTCCAGAATACGTTCTTTGACCGCGTCCATCCCAGAATGTTGGGAATTTAAGATATCGCGTGCCGCCGTTAAATCAATGGGGGCGGCATCTGATTTATCCCATGGCATGGCCAACAATTCATCCAGGTACGCCTTTAACAATGCGCCTTCGTTTGACATGGGTGACATGGATCGCATGCGCTTCCATTCAGACAAGGCTTTTTCCTTGGCCTCTGGGGTCATTGCACTGCGCGTAATGCGGCGACGCATGTTTTCTGTATCAACTTCGTCACTGTCGCCCATTTCACGTTGAATGGCCCGCATCTTTTCTTGCAAAATCGCTTCGCGGCGGCCAGATTCCATCTGTTGATGAACGCGCCGATTAATAGAATCTTCGATTTTGGCGGTTTCAATCATCAAATTAACCTGTTCCAGCAATTGGGTTAATTTATCTTGCCATGTGTTGGCCATTAAAATGCGAACGGATATCTCTGGCTCGATCTCGGTCATTTGGACAACCGCATCAATAAACGCAGGCAGGGGATAGTTCTGGACAATATTACGTAATTTATCCACCTTTAATCGTCGCATAGTGGCCAGTGATTGCATGTTTTCGGCAATCTTGTCCCGTAATGACATGTTTTGGTCTGTTTCCATGTCGTCAATGACATCTATCGCATCGACATTGGCGGTAAAGATCCCATCTTCGATTGCAATCTGGTCCATACGAACCGCCGCGGTTGTGCGGAATATGGCGTGAATGGCCCCGTCGGGCATGCGTAACACCTGGGCAATATCGCCAATGGTGCCGACATTAAAAATATCATCTGGGGCGGTGGGATAGTTCCATGAATGCTGTGGCACCAGGACAATTCGTCCTGTATTTTTTGCCGCTGTTTCAACGCATGATACCGACACTGGGTTATCCAGATAAATCGGTACGGTTAATCCCGGGTGTACAACCAATTCTCGGACAGGTAAAATATATTCTTTCATAGCCACATTAATATAGGTTATTTTTTTCATTTTTCAAGGTAAATAAAAATCCCACCCATTGGGCGGGATTTCATCGGTAAAAACCGAAATGTTATCTTTAGCGGCGGCGGTTAAAGTTGCCGTGTTGGGCCGCGCCACTGGACCGTTTTGATAAATAACGGGCCGCAATTAACGCCAACCATTCAAACGCCAGTAATCCCATATAACCAACTTTCATGTCAATACCGTTAACCCAACCCAAAATATAAACAATCTGGGCCAAGAACGAGATATACAAAATCCCAAATACGCCGGTAAAGAATACTTTTTTAACTTTTCCAAACATTTTTTTGCCTTTCCATTCATTAATATTCAATGTCCGGTTTCTGGTGCCAGGTACCGGACAAACCCCGCAATCGCTAAAACGAATACAATCAACAATTGCCAACTGTATTCAACGCCACATTAGGCAGCCATTGCAAGACGAACATTATCGTTCGCATTCATTTTTTATTTGGTCTTTTACGACACCACGTCGGATTCAGCCATATACCTTTATTACGCCTGTCGAAACTGTATCATCCCCATGATTTTTTAGTGGTGGAGATGCCGGGTACCGCCCCCGGGTCCAAAACGTCTATTCCGTAAAGGGTTCAGAATCATCACCGTTTGCACGGCACATACATTATAATCTTTCCGGTGGAAATTGCAAGTTTTTAAGTTATAATGTGATCAAAAGGATTATAAAATGAAGTTCCTGGACAAGGCAAAGATCAAAATCAAGGCAGGTGATGGTGGAAATGGCGCAGCCAGCTTTCGCCGCGAGAAATATATTGAATTCGGTGGCCCCAATGGGGGCGATGGCGGACGCGGGGGCGATGTTGTGTTTCGCGCCGTGCCGAATGTTAATACACTGATCGATTATCGATACAAGACCAGTTTTGCAGCCCAACGGGGACAAAATGGCATGGGAAAAATGCGTACCGGGTATTCTGGGGACACATTGGTTCTGCCGGTACCGACTGGAACGGTCATTTTATCCGAAAACGAAGAAATTGAATATGCCGACTTAAATATCGACGGGATGGAATACCGCGCAGCCCGTGGGGGAAATGGCGGTTGGGGAAATTTACATTTCAAAAGTCCGACCAATCGTGCCCCGCGCCAGGCAAACGACGGATTGCCCGGCGAAGAACGTACGGTGGTCTTGCGGTTAAAATTGATTGCAGATATTGGCTTGGTGGGATTTCCAAATGCTGGGAAATCAACACTGCTGGCGGCGGTAACGGCGGCACGGCCGAAAATTGCCAACTATGCCTTTACCACGTTAAACCCGCAATTGGGCGTTATGTATGCGCATGATCGTGAATTTGTCTTGGTCGATTTACCTGGATTAATCCAAGGGGCACATACCGGCGTCGGCCTGGGGGATCGTTTTTTGGGACATGCCGAACGTACAAAAATGATTCTGCACGTTATTGATGGAACCGAAGATGACTGGGCGGGCCGTTATGTGGCCATTCGACATGAAATGGATTCGTATGGTGGTGGCTTGCTGGGTAAACCGGAAATGGTCATCATTAACAAGATCGATGCCATTGATGAAGAAACGCTGGCGGCGCGGATGGATGCGTTCAAAAAATCGTTTGGCCGAAAAAAGAAACCAGAAATTATGACGATTTCGGCCGCCGGTCGGATTGGTATTCCCGAATTAATCGCGGCAATTGAAAAGAAATTTTTAACGTTGGAAAATGACCATGCATAACGGTTCTTTGTCTGATATGTCGCCCACAGGGGCCGCGGCAAAGCAGCTGCTGTATCGGCAAGACTGTATGCGGGGCGTTATGGCATGTGATGCCAAGGGGGATGAATATCCCCTGGGAACAATTGATATTGATAATGTCCGCTATGTCGCCGGCGTGTGGCGTATCCAGAATAAGTTTGATCATCCCATCCAGGTTGTTCGTGACCGTCAATTTGTTTTATTATCCAAGCTTAATCGCACAGAACGCAATCATTTTGAATATTACCGTGCGTCCATGGTGGGCCAGAATTGTTACGGTTACTTTTTAACCCCGGGTCTGGAATATATCGTGGCCAAATATGAAACAAATCGCGCCACCTATTGGGCCTATGGAAATAGCATAGAGCAGGCACGGGCATTTCTGGGGATTCGTTTATACGAAGAATATATGGACGTCATTCATACGGCGGCAAATGCACCCCAGGCCCAGAATGGTAAATAAAAATTTTGCTTTTTACTTTCACCTGTGATAGTATTCTGCACAGAAATAACAAAGGAGAAAAAAATATGCCCGTATCATTAAAAGGCACACAAACAGAAAAGAATTTGTTGATGGCATTTGCCGGTGAATCCCAGGCACGTAACCGCTATACCTTTTTTGCGTCCAAGGCCAAAGACGAAGGATATCAGGCAATCGCCAAAATCTTTCTGGAAACCGCAGATCATGAAAAAGAACATGCGTCACGCTTGTTCAAGTTCTTAGAAGGTGGCGTTCTGGAAATCACAGCGACATTCCCGGCGGGAAAAATTGGCACAACGCTGGAAAATCTTCAGGCATCTGCATTTGGTGAAAATGAAGAAAACACAGAAATGTACCCGAAATTCGCGCAAATTGCCGCCCAAGAAGGTTTTGATGCCATCGCAGATATTTTCAAAAACATCGGCTATGCCGAACGGTATCACGAATCACGGTTCAAGGCCTTGGCCGAAGCCATTGAAAACGGCACCTTGTTCAAGTCAGATCGGGTTGTTATGTGGCGGTGCACAAACTGTGGAAACTGGCACATCGGGACCGAAGCCCCATCCGTATGCCCGGCATGTTTACATGCCCAAGGTTATTTCATCAGCGAAGGTATTGCCGCCCGCTGTGATACGAACGAAGGTTTTTGTGAATACACAACCATTGATTAAGAAAATCCCCCATTTGGGGGATTTTTAATTGGGTATCTTTGAAATTTATTGTTGCAACAGGGCCAACATAAAATCATCCAGATCCCCATCCAAAACCGCATCAGAATCTGTCTTTTCAACACCCGTGCGTACATCTTTGACCAATTGATATGGATATAAGACATAGTTTCGAATCTGGCTGCCCCATTCGATCTTTTTTTGGGCCGCCTTGGCCGCGTCTTCTTCGGCCGCGCGTTTTTGCATTTCCAGTTCGTACAGTTTACTGCGCAGCATTTTCATCGCCATTTCGCGGTTTTGAATTTGGCTGCGTTCATTCTGGCATGTAACAACGGTATTGGTGGGGATGTGCGTGATGCGAACCGCGCTATCGGTTTTATTAACGTGTTGTCCGCCCGCGCCCGATGCCCGGTATGTATCAATCCGCAGATCTTTGTCATTGATTTCGATTTCAATTGTATCATCAATGTCTGGCCATACGTCAACGGACGCAAAGCTGGTCTGGCGTTTTCCATTGGCATTGAACGGTGAAATTCGCACCAGACGATGAACCCCAATTTCATTTTTCAACCATCCATACGCCCGCAGTCCTGATATGCGATAGGTAATGTTCTTGATGCCGGCGGTGTCGCCTTCGTGTTCTTCAATAATTTCCACAGAAAATCCATGCCGTTCGGCCCAACGGGCATACATACGTGACAGCATTTGCGCCCAATCTTGGGCCTCGGTCCCGCCGGCACCGGCCTGGATAAATAAAAATGCCCCATTGTTATCCGCCGGATCCCGGAACAAAGTTACAAACTTTGCCCGATGGGCTGCATCCCGAAGTGTTTCAATCGCCGAAATCACATCCCCATCATCGGGGGCCAATTCATACAATTCAACCAGGTTGTTGTATTCTGATTCCAGCGCGTTCAGTTCGCCTAGTGATTTTTCCAATGCGGATTTTTTTTGTAAAACTGTTCGCGCCGTATCCGGATTATCCCATAAATTGGGATCATTTACCGTGATATCCAGATCGGCAATTTCGGATTTTAATTTATCTGGGTCAAAGAAACCCCCTGACGGCAGAAATGTCGTCGTGGATTTGTGTTAAAACGTCGTTTGGTATAATCATGATTGATTATGGTACCAAGTTATTTGATTAAATCAATAGATAAATGATTGCCTTTTGTTCGCCAATGTGTTAAAATTTATTGTAATTAAGTAGAGAGGGGATCCAACAATGAAGAATATTGCATTCGCATTTGGTTTAATTGGTGCCTGTTTTACCGCACCGATGGCCATGGGGGTGTCTGTGACGGGTGATACCATGTCACGCGCCGGAATCACCACGCCAACCAATAATCGCGGATACCAAGGCGCGGCCAACGCCTATCGCGAGAATCAGCGGAACACATACTTTATGGTGACCCAGCCCGATGTTGACACCGCATGCCGGGAAAAAATTTACAAGTGTTTGTCGGATTATTGCGGCGATGTGACGGTTGTTCCTGGTCAACGATCGGGACGTTGCACCTATGCCACAGAGAGCGAGCTGTATAACTACGCCTTACTCTGTCTGCAAAAGGATAACAGCATTTTGTTACCGCAATACGGTGCCAATACCAAGAATTCTGTGGGGGGAATGAATACGGCGGCGCGTCTGTGCCCATCATACGTTCAACAAGAATTAATGTCTTATTTATCCATGGCAAATATGGCTAATCAGTTAAGCAAGTCGCATTCTGATCTGTGTTTGAAACGTCGCCAAGAATTAGAAGCGGCAATGTCGTGCCATTCGGTGGCATTAGCATACGGTAACGAAACGACCAGTATGTTAACAACGCAATTAACCGACGCATGCGGTTCGGGTGTCCCTGGCGGCAGTGCAGAAATGGTCAGCCGCTTTGCCAATGCGGGTAATATCGGTGCCAATGTATGGGGATGGGCCGAACAAATTGTAAACTTGAACCTGAATCAAAAGGGTTCTGGGTGGCAAGCGTCGGTGGATGCCGTCCTGGCCAGTTATACAAATCGGATGAATTTGGCCTGTGGTGATGATATGCAAATGAATACGGCCAATTATCCCACCGCGTCGGCATCACAACCAACAACATTGCAAACTGCGGCCACTTTGGCCCTGGGGGTGGCATTCCCGACGGCAAATGCACCGATTGTTGAAAATCCATACGAAAACTGGTCTGTGTGGCAAGAAATAACCAGTATGTCTGAAATCTATGATTTCCCAACCGCGCGCCAGGTTGTCAATGCCGGTCTGTCGAATGCGGCAACAACACAAAATGCGTTCTTAACATCGGCCCAAATGGACGCCATGCAAACGGCGTATAAACGGGGTACCAAGGTGTTTATCGTTCGGGACAGTGCACGGTGCTATATCGTACCAGTGGCCCAAATGACGGACAAGGAAACATCCCAAGTGGCCCAATCTTTTGCCAATTGCATCAGCAAATAAAATTCCCCGCCGCATGGTGGGATTTTTTTATCATTGCCCAGATGATAATTTATGCGCCCCCCGGCATTTTGAATTGGGTGCCGCCCCCCCTTTGTCGCCGCGGCGGTGGCGTTACACCGTCATGGCGGGACAGTGGCCCTTTATTAATAATACCATTATGCTTATACACATTGTTATCGGTTGTGGGGCCTAATACCACCGTATCCTTGCAATGGCACATGCATTTGGGTGTAATCACAACGCAGCGGTCATTCCCGAACACTTGGTGTTATTTGTTTACCGCACCAGCCCCAGGCCGGCCCACATGCATCCGGTTTCATGGGATTGATCGCCGGTCTGGGATGATGCGATGCCGTCGTCACATCCCGATCATGCCAGACCGCTATGCAATGTGTGATGCGTCATGGACGTCAAGCGGGCGTCAGTTTTTACGATTTGAACGCAGAATCCACGCAAAAAAACGCATCAAAACATGGATCGAATGTGATGCAAAAAAATGGCAAACAGCGTGAAAATTCACTTGTAAAAAATCGCGGAACCGGTTATAATTCCTGGCGTAGAACAAAAAAGACCTATGCCTAATCTAAACCACCCTTTGGATTAGGCATTTTTTTTATTTTCAAAAACACCGGATTTCCGCCATTTCTGAAAGTGCCTACTATGCCTAATCCAAAGGGTCAGTTTCATCCTGTGAAACCCTTCCTTTTGCATTTGGCACGATGTAATGGAATCTTTACATCATAAATATAAAGGAGCAGATAATCATGAAAAAAGTTGCGATTCTATACATTGCCTTGGGTCGTTACATTGTATTTTGGCGGGATTTTTATGAATCTTGCGAACGATACTTGGGGCCTTGTGAAAAACATTATTTTATCTGGACAGATAATCAAGAATTTGATTACTGTGATGCGCCCAATGTGACGGTTATCCCGGCGACACGTCGGGGCTGGCCGTATGATACATTGATGCGGTTCGAAATGTTTTTGGGCCAAGAAAGCGCATTGAAAAACTATGATTACGTTTATTTCTTTAACGCCAATATGGAATTTATCGCCCCTGTGGATTTGGCCGAAATTATACCATGCCCGTGGCACGATGGACTGGTTGCGGGATCGCATCCTGGGCGTTGGGGGGCGGGGGATACCTTGGCACACGAAATCGACAGCTTTCCCTATGAACGTCGTCCAGAATCAACCGCCTATATTCCCTTTGGGGCGGGGCGTTATTATGTCTGTGGGGCGTTTAATGGGGGAACGTCCGCGGCCTATTTGACGATGTGTAAAACACTGGCCCAGAATATACAAACCGATTTACAGCATGGCATTGTTGCACGTGTTGATGACGAAAGTCACTTGAATGCGTATTTATTAAATCGAAACTTCCGCTTGTGCGGGCGGGCCTATGGTTTTCCCGAAGGTAAGTTAAAACACATTCCGTCTATTGGGATGCCGATGGTAAAAATTATCAGTCGTCACAAAGACAGTCCGAAATACGGTGGGGTGTCATGGCTGCGGGGGAAAACAGATAAAAAAATGCCCAACAATTGGTTTACCCGGAACGTAATGCGGGGATGCGCCCGTGTGGTTGCCGTGTTTATACCGGTGCGTTCTGTGCGTCAACGTGTTCGAACCTATTTTGGGTAAATGGGGTATTGTGCGGCTTGCATATGGGGGGAAATTTTGGTATAATTTTCATATGCAAATATCCAGACGCAGTCTTTTAAGAATAACAGGGATTGGGGTTTTATTGATTGGCAATTTGCCCCGTGTGGCGTTTGCGGCACGAAATTCACTGAAATCTATGCGCACAGGGGTTCAGCCTGGAAATAAAAGCCGCCTGGTGATTGAAACCGCGTTGCGTCCGTCATACACGCTAAGCTATCTGGAAAATCAGCTGGTGGTTAGTATTGCCAATACACCCGCCAATCAATCGGTGCGGGCCAAATTGGCAGATTCCGCATTGGTAAAATCTGTATCCCAGGTTCAACACGGCGATCGTTTGCAAATTATTGCCAACTTGCGTCAATCAATCGGCCAAATTCCCAAGAATCAAATTATGATCTTGGAACCTAATGGGGATAATGATTATCGGTTGGTGTTGGATTTCTCGGTTGGGAATCCCATTACGATTGCCGCTGACACCACAGTGGCCAAGCCTGCGGCGGAAAAGCATGTGATTGTCATTGATGCCGGCCACGGGGGCAAGGATCCTGGCTGTATCGGCAAAGGGGGAACCAAAGAAAAAACTATCGTTTTGGCGGTGGCAAAGAAATTGAAAAAGCAATTAGATGCGGCCGGATTCAAAACATATTTAACACGCAGTACGGATGAATACTTAAAATTGGGTGAACGTGCGGCGATTGCCGAACGGCGCAAGGCGGATTTATTCTTGTCGTTGCATGCCAATGCAAACCCCAGCCGTGCGGTCAAGGGCTTTTCAATTTATACATTATCAGAAAAGGCATCTGACGAAGAAGCCCGCAAATTGGCAGAGGCAGAAAATGCCGCAGATAAAATCGGGGTCAAGGGATTTGGTGGCTTTGAAAAAGAAGTGCGTGCGGCATTGTCTTCGTTGCAACAACATGCGGTCGCAGAAATGAGTGAAGAATACGCCACAAGCTGTTCTAAATCTTTCCGCAGTGCCAGTATCACCGCGCAACCCGGGCCCGGCGTGCGCCATGCCCCATTTGCGGTCTTGCGGTCAACGGTGCCTGGGGCGTTATTAGAACTGGGGCATTTATCAAATGCCGCCGAAGAAAAATTATTATCATCCGATGCGCATCAAAACAAACTGGTTAATGCGATTGTGAAATCGGTTAAAAACTATAACTTTGACGTATAAAAGACCGGGTCAAAATGCCCCGATAATTTTATTCATTCATCCCTATGGCGTGGGTGAATGCTGGTGTGATAGAATAAGGGGTGCAACCAAAAGGAATCATAAAATGCCATTGATCAAGGGATGTTCGCGCCGCGCCATTTCTGAAAACATTCGAACCGAAACCCGCGCAGGTCGACCCCATAAACAGGCGGTCGCCATCGCATTATCCATTGCCGACAAAAACGCCGCGAAATGCAAGGCACGTACGCCGAAAACCAAATCCACGAAATCGTCGCGATAATCCGCGTGTCCGGGCATGTGGACGTTCCTTACATTGTAATGGCACCGCCCGTGTTATTGATATGAAACGTGTTGCCAAATTCAAACTCGTCCGGGCGGCACCATTTGTCACATCCGGATTGAATGGATATTTTCATAAGATTTTCGGCGATGTCAAAATTTAATTCACAATCTTCGAATTCGCGACGGTCCATGTTACGCCGCCGATACTCTGCAATGGCAAGACCGGATGCATGTTTGTCATTATCAATATGTAATTTACCCCACATGATACACACCGAATGAAACGGTTTGCCGTGTTCCATTGTCATTTGAAAAAGCATACGTTATCGTGACAACTTGAAATCTTTATTTTGACCGGTTCACAGCCCTCATCAACTATTTCTTGGCGGATGTCATCATAATAATAACATGATTCCCATTTGTTTTCTTGTAAAAACAGATTATCTTTTGCACTACAAAAATCAGGGAAAACAGTGCAGAATACAAAACAAATTATTAAACCACGTTTATATCGCATTATTGCCCCCGTTTGATTATATTATAACCCTTGCATAAAATGTTCATATGTCCAAAGATTAGTTGGGCATTATACTTTTTTATTGATTGATTCATGATGCCGCCGCATAATTTATCCCATGAAGTTTATTAAAGCGTTATTTGGAAATTTTTTCCTGGGGTAAGTGATAAAATGCTAAAAAAAATTTTTCTTATATTTCTTGTGCTTTTAAATATTAATCCAGTGGGTGCGGACACGTCCCAAAATATATTACGTCTGCAAACGGATACGTATTTTATAGAGATTCATGGCCGTGCAGATAATGATTTTACCTATTATTCATGGAAGAAGAAAAGTTACAATAAAGATAAACCGGATTTAATTCTATTAAATGGCGCGATGGATTATGACGGCAGTGGGGGAAATATATCATATACGTTCCGGAACGGTACCTATACATACGAAATATATCAACATGTCATAGGTACCGAATTTACACCCCCTTATTCGTTAAGCGTTTATGATAATAATAAATTAATTTTGAATCAGCCTGCACACCCCCTTTAATATTAATAGAAATAATAATAGTTATTGTTAAACATTTCCCATTCATAGTTTCGGCGATTTATTAATCCTGTTGAAACTTTGCCATTGCTGCGATTCCATGCTTTCCAAGCTTTTTCTTGTGTGGGATAAATATTACTAACATAATTTTTATCATTTATATATTTTACAATTGTAGAATTTTTGAAATTTCCAGCCCCAATATTGAATGCAAGTGATACCAATGCATCATATTGATTCTGCGATAGGGGGTGCGTAATATTCTCTTGAACCACACGCTGCGCTTTCGCGATATCATTCATTAATAATTCCGTTGCCTGTTTTTCGGTTAAGCCTTTGGAGAAATCTTCGCCCGGCTTGATTAAATGCCCGTATCCGATTGTCGCCCCTTTGGGCAAAGGACCATCGGGCAGAATCGGAAATTTGGTTCTGTCGTCATAAATTATATGTTTGTCGTTTTGCTTAACGCATCCTTCTTTGTCTTTTAACCATTCAATACCGCGGTCACTTATTTTCATATCTTTTGCTTCCTTTTCTTGTGGTTCATTTGTTTTTGTCATGTATTTTTTGCTTTGCAGGGTGCGGCCATCTTCGTCGACAATATCTTGGGTTATATAACATTGACAGTTGGGATGGACCGGCATCTCTGGAATGTCTGCAACATCAAAAAAGACTGCGCCGTCACGTGCACCGCATTTTTCGCACATGTTGTGGCCATTTTCGGCGTGCCAAATCCACACGCGCATAACTTTGCGAAAGTCGGGCAGGTCCAAATCATATGTTTCTAAAAATCGCTTTTGAACATAACCGCCTGGTTCCAGAACGTGAACGGGAATGCGTTCATCGGTGACAACAAAATCTTCGATATCAAAATCGTACCCTAATATTTCAAAGGATTCCCCGTATTCGTCCAAGATTTCTTTTCATCCTTGTATTCTTGAAATTTGCTGTCAATTTTGTTTTGGGCATCGATAAACTGGGGGGGCGGGTCATATCATATTCCGGATCCACCATGCGGCCTGTGGCATCGTATGTTATTTGGCCAGGCTACAGCATCCGCATATATTCCTCAACACGTCGGACGATCGTGTCATGGTTGGGGTTCATTTTATTGGCATAGGCGTCTGATTGCATTAATCGCGCCACTAAAGTCTGGGATTTTTGGCATTGTTTACTCTCCGTCTGGGTGTTAAAAAAAACGCCCACATGGGGCGCATAATAAAAAGGGAAACGGCGGGAAATCCCGCCGTAATCATGAATTTATCATAACACAAAACGGCATAAAAATCAATAGAAAACATAAACCCCTTGCAAAAAGAAACAAAACCTGTATAATGCCCATCCGTGGAGACGTGGCAGAGTGGTTGAATGCGCGCGACTCGAAATCGTGTATACGGGCAACCGTATCGGGGGTTCAAATCCCTCCGTCTCCGCCATTATTATAAAATGCGCCAACGGTGTATTTTATAATAATGCTGGCACAGGGGATGCAGAACACCCGATACGGGGGTTCACTATGAGTAATCGAAACCGAGTGATAACGAAGGTTGAGAGCTAACGAATGCCGCGCATGCACCATGAAATGGTGACAAGTGACTACGACTAGGCGAGACAAGTGAAGCATAGTCGAGCCGTTAGGAGTGCTGCGCAGGAACCATGAAATGGTGCCCAGCGAAATCCCTCCGTCTCCGCCATTATTATAAAATGCCCATGGATATGGCATTTTAATTTTATAATTTATATATTCATTATATCGGTGGTAAAAAATGAAAACGTTTAACGAACAGGTTTACGATATTGTGGCGCGCATCCCATCCGGGCGCGTGGCGACGTTTGGGCAAATTGCCCGTATGATTGGGCGGCCACGGATGGCACGCTTTGTCGGGTACGCATCGAATAACAAGGCGTCATGGCATCTGCCGTGGCATCGCGTGGTGTTCAAGGATGGATCCCTGTGCGGTGCGGGATTCTTTGAACAACAATTAAAAGCCCTGAAAGCCGAAGGTGTCAAGTTCGACGCGGATCACAAAGTCATCATGGAACAATTTCAATGGGACCCGGACCGTGACGGCATGCCGATGGACATTCGGGATTTACCGTTGGTGTTTTAAGAGACGCGAACGCGCCGGTTGACCCGCATGGCAACCAGGGTGGCCCCTAGGTAAATCAACACCAGTCCAATGGTATACCACGTTAACCCCAGGGGAATGTTGGGCAAAAACGCAACACCAATCAATCCGACGAACATCACAATGCGCCCCAAATCAATCGAAAATTCGCGCAGGGTCAGGAATTCTTTTTCATATGATGGGATAACGCGGAACAACGTATAAGTGATGGGTTCGTACACCAATTTTAATAATTCATGACCCAATGTAAAGCAAAGGCAGTAAATCAAGAAGTTTAATTCGGTTAAGTTCATCAAGGCCCATAAACAGATTCCCAACAGAATCAGACCAATCATAAAAATAGAGCGAAAATGCTTCTGCGACCCAAATCGGCCGAATAAAAATCGAAAGACAATCAATCCGAGCATCAATCCTGAATTAATCAGTCCCAGACTAAGATCCGTTTTGAATAAATAGACGATTAGCATGGTCTGGACAACGGTCAAAACCATGATAGACCCATATAAAAATTCCCCCAGCAAAAACAGGCTAATCGCCCGATGATATTTGGACTTTTTATACGCGGCATAAAATTCTCGTATATTAAACACCGGACACTGGATCGGGGTGGGTGGTTCCTGAATCCATGTGGATATCAACATTATCCCCAGGCATACAATCAAAATGACAATCGCCATCTGGGATACGAATATTGGCCCAGCAAGAATCTGCACAGTGCCGGAAAACATACCTTGACCAGTGATCCAAAAATAGTGCGGTAACTGCTGAACTTTATTTGGTTCTTTATCAGGGATGTCTGCATATAGTTAAGTCCCAACGCTATCAACCCGATTGCCAATCCATAGACGGTACCCATAATCCAAACAAAGTTCAAGGCATCTGTTCCCGTCACGCCAATCACCGCCATCAATCCCATGCAAATAATTAATCCCCACCGATAAATCCGGGCGATGGATACGGATTTGAAAAAACAACATGCGAAATAGAATGACACAAAAACGAATATAGAAAAAAAGATATTATAGATGGTCACCGAAATAATAGGATTGGCATAGATACGCATAATATACGATGTCATAAATACGTTAAGAAACGAATCAGGAATCCAGCTTAGGGACTTTAGCGCAACCAACGGCCAAAATTTTTACCAAGTTGTCCAAGTTTCTTCATTTTTATTCTCGTTTGTTTTTTTCTTATATTATTCCGGCGCGACTAAGGGCGGCAAATGCCTTTTTCATTAATGTTGATGTGGGATACACACCCAAATCGTCGGGCGATACAAAGACACCGTCGATGCCGGGCGCGTCACATTCAATAACATGCAATTCCAAGGTCAACTTAAAATGTGTAAAGGTATGCATAACGCAAATGCCGGTGTCTGTTCCCGGTGTGTCAATGACCGGGGTACCGTCGTCGGTCCAGGGGGCTTCGTACAATCCGGCCAACAGGCCACGTCCCGTCCGCCGGCGGATAAAGATTTGACCACCATGGTTTTTGATGATGTATGCCCGACCGATTTTTTCTTTCTTTTGTAATTTAAGAATAACTGGAATACGGTCAACCGTACCATCCTGGTGCGTCATACAATGATTTCGTAATGGGCATGTATCGCATGATGGATTTTTTGGTGTACATACAGTTGCACCAAAGTCCATAATCGCCGATGCATAATCGGCCGGGCGATCCCGACTGGTTAATGTATCTGCGGCGGCACGAATTTGATCCATGATTGTTGCCACAGGCACATCCCATCCATTCAGACGACATATGACACGCACCACATTCCCATCAACCACAGGTTCAGGTTGGTTGAACGCCAATGACAAAATACTGGCCGCGGTATACGGACCAATTCCCGGCATGCGGATTAATGCGTCACGTGTGGATGGAAATTGTCCATCCAAATCATGGGCAATCATTTGGGCGGTGCGATGTAACGATCGGGCGCGTGAATAATATCCCAATCCAGCCCACAGCGAATAAACATATTCATCCGACGCATTGGCCAAATCTTGTATTGTTGGACACGCATCCATAAACCGTGAAAAATACGATTCTACGGTGGCAACTGTTGTCTGTTGCAGCATGAATTCAGAAACCAACACATGATATGGGTTGGGATGCGCACCGCCCCGATGTCGCCATGGTAAATCACGGCCACATTTATCGAACCAGTCCAGTAATAATTGTGTTTCTGGGATTAATGACATGAATTAAATCATGGGTAAAAGTCGCATAAATGTCAATAAAAAATAGAAATAAATCCCCAATCAATAATCCCAAGGAATACAAAAGAATAAAAGCCCAAAATCATGCTTGTAAAAAATTGATGAATACTTTATAATCCGTGGTGTTGCGGGAAATTTACCTATGCCTAATCCAAAGGGACGTTTTTCTGGCATAGTTTTTGAACATTAAAAATCCCGGATTTCTGCACTTTTTTATCCCCCGTACTATGCCTAATCTAAACGTCGGTTTTTTATGCGCAATAATCATGACCACGGCATCGGCATATGCCACAGGATACACATGTCTCACATCAAAAAGATACACATCATGCAATACCGGTTATTACATGACGGGTGGAACCGGGGCCGGAAACGCATGTACCGCGTGTCCCGCGGGATGCACGTGTTCTGATAATACAACACCCACGTGTTGCAGCACGTCAAAGTCATGCGCCAGCCTGGGTACCGGTTGGACCGGTACGTATAATGAATGTACTGGAACCCAAGGATCTGCATGCTCTAAACCTTGTTCCGTAACATGCAGTGGGAATAACACCGCACAATGTCCCGCAAATGCCAATTGTACGTATAACACCACATACCAATATACCGCAACCCAGTATTATGGCGGAAATTGTAATGCGTCTGGCACATGCCCAATGTCAACATTTACATGCAATTCTGGATTTCACCCAGATGGGAACACCTGTGTTTCAAATACCAAGCCGTGTTCTGGCAATTTAACCGATGCCACAGGCGGAAACATCGTATGGAATGGATCAAAATGGGATTATTCTGGGTGCACAAAATCATGTGACGGGAATGGTATTGCACATGGTCTGGCGTATTTCGATGGTGATGCATGGGGCACATGTCGTCCAGAATCAACAACATACGGATGTCATTGGGGATATTACAACGACAATGGACAATCATGTAAAACATGCCCCGCAGGATCTTGGTGTTGGAATTATACGCAGCCATGTCCGGCGGGCTATTTCTGTCCAGTGGGGATATATGATCCCACATACGATGGATATAATGATAAATATAAATGCCCCCCAGGATATACCAGTGATGCCGGCGCAAAAGGTTCTGATAAATGTTATAAATCATGTACCCGTTCATGCACACCCCAGACATGTCCCGCCAACGCCACATGTACACACCAAGAAACATCCCCAACATCTGGGATCGAGTATAATGGCGGTACATGCGATGCCCCGGCGTCGGCATGCCCCATGACATTTACGTGCAATCCCGGCTATTACGGCAGCAGTGCGAACAACGACACATCTTGTGCCGATTGTGGCCCCGGCAATTATTGTACCGGCGGCACCCATCGCGCCACATGCGAATCAACCATCCCAGATAACGCACCAGAACCACGTAAAATTAGCACCCTATATAACGGCAATTGGGATGATCGTGATAAACATGGCACAAAAATCAGTGATTACATCTGTGATTGGTATTTTGACGATGAAACACGTACAGAATATTTACAACAGGCCCGATGTTCGGCCGGCCCCGAAGGGTACAAATACACACATTACTATTGGTGCCGCCCGGGATATTATGCATCGGGGCCATTGACATGGGGAAACTGGTACACGGAATGTCTTGCGTGCACAAATAAACCTGATCATGCACACTTTACCAATTATGGAACCCCGTCTGCCGCAAGTGCAGTCGAAGACAATTGCCCATGGGCATGTGATGCGGGATATGGTAAAACATCAAATAATACATGTGCCCAAATGTGTATGTCGGGAATTACATACTTAAAAAGTAATGGAATCAGTGTGCCGTTATACGCCACCCCACAAACCAGTCCCGCCAACAATGTTCAATTACCGGGTCAAAGTATCTGTTATGGGTCACTGGCAACTGGGGGCGGGGCGGATGCGATCAATATCCAATTTAATGGCACAATATATCATTCGATACAATAAAAAACCCGGTTAAAACCGGGATCTTTTATTTACCAGACTTTTTGGTGCCTTTGCTTTTCTTGGGTGAATGCGCGTCGGTTGATTTTGAACGAATTTTGTTAAAGATCATATCGGCATCCAGTGCCCGAAACGTCATAAACCATGCCGGGATATGCCATTCTGGATTCGTATTGGCGATACGTTCCCGGACACCGGCTGTCGTATTTGGGGCCGCCACCAGGACTTCGTCGCCCGGCACCCAATCGGCCGGCGCAGAAAACCCAAATGCATCCGTCATCTGTAATGCGATCAGGGCGCGTTTAATTTCTGCAAAGTTTCGTCCCAATGACGGCGGATAATAAATGATCGCCCGTATTTTAGATTTCGGATCAATAATAAAGACCGCACGAACAGCGGCATTTGCCATGGCATTGGGGTGTACCATTCCATATTTCTTGGCAATTTCCATGGTTGGATCGGCAATCACCGGAAATGTGATTTCCATGTTCTTCCAACCACGAAAAACAACCTGGTTCTTGATGGCCTGGATCCATGCCAAGTGCGATGGAATTGTTCCGACCGACAGTCCCAATAATTCCGTATTCAATTCATTAAATTCAGACTGCATGGCCTGGAACGTCATAAATTCCGATGTGCACACAGATGTAAAGTCAGATGGGTGCGAAAACAAGATTACCCATTTACCGCGATAATCATCGGGAAATTTAATTGGCCCATTTGTCGTTTCGGCGGTAAATTCCGGGGCCATATCCCCAATCAGCGGCATTTTTGCCGTCACCACATCATCCCCACATATGTTAAATATATCATCCATTTTATCTCTCCGTTAATTTAATTAAATGCGCATATGATATTTTATCATGACCATCGACGGCATCGTACAGGATAGACTTCATAAAACTTTGTTCTTGAAAAAATGCGCAATGAATATAAAATAGAGTCGAAACAAGAAAGGGGAAAACGATGAAACGTTCAGATGTTGTTCGTTCAATTCAGGTTCAATTCAAACATATGCGCACCACGGACGCGGCCGCAATGGTTGATACTGTTATTGATCACATCATTCAATCCATCGCCGATGGTCATCGTATAGAGGTTCGCGGTTTCGGCACATTTCAACCACGCGTTCGCGCCCCAAAGGTTGGGTATAATCCATGCACGGGGCAACCAATGCATCTGGATGCAGGCAAAACAATTTTGTTCAAGCCCAGCCGTGAATTAACAAAAAAAATGAATGGATAACAAATGTTATTTGGTAAAAAATCTGGGATTAAAAACAAGAATCGCGAACGCTATGAACGCGTGCGCCGCCTGATGTGGTTAAAGTGTGAATCGTGCGGAAAACTGGTCTATTACCGGGATTATAAAAATAATCTGTATATTTGCCCGAATTGCAATCGTGCCTTTATCATGACGCCAAAGCAGCGATTTGACCTGTTATTTGATGACAAGAATTGGGAACGGTTTACATTACCGACCGTTACCGATGATCCGTTAAATTTTGTTGACCGGGCGGCGTACAAGGATCTCTTGGCCGAAGCACGTGCCGACACAGGAACCTTTGATGCGATTTCGACCGCAGATGGCAATATCGGGGGCGTGCCGTCAACCGTATGCGTGTTGAACGGTGAATTTATGATGGGATCTATGGGCCGTGCCGCCGGGGATGCCATCGTGGCCAGTATGGAACACGCCATCGAAACACGGCGTCCGTTTATCATGGTGACATCCAGTGGCGGTGCCCGTATGCAAGAAAATATCTTATCATTAATGCAAATGGCCCGCACAACTGTTGCTGTCAATAAATTGCACGCCAATGGTATTCCGTATATCGTTGTCTTAACCGATCCGACATTTGGGGGCGTTACGGCATCGTTTGCCATGTTGGGGGATATCCACATTGCCGAACGGGGCGCGCGCATTGGCTTTGCCGGTCGACGTGTAATCGAACAAAACATTCGTGAAAAATTACCGGCAAATTTCCAAACCGCAGAATACCTGTACGAACATGGTATGGTGGATATGGTTGTGGCACGAAATGAATTAAAAGGCGCGTTGGAAAAAATCTTGCATGTTTTAACCAAACAGCCGCGCGACCCAAAACCTATTTCGGTTGTAACCCCAGAATTTGATACATCCAAAAAAATTCGCGGTATGGGTGAAAATGATGCCTATGACAAAGTTTTGTTGGCCCGTCATGAAAACCGCCCGCATTTCTTGGATTATATTAACGGGATTGTCGATGAATGGACATACTTGGCGGGGGATCGCCTGTATGCCGAAGATCCTGCGATGGGCAGTGGTATCGGATATTGGCGTGGCATCCCGGCGGTTATCATTGGGCAAGAACAAGGGCGCACCATTGAAACCCGCCAAAAGCATCGCTTTGGCATGGCCAATCCCGATGGATATCGCAAGGCACAGCGCATGATGCGCTTGGGCGAAAAATTCGGATTGCCGGTGATTTCACTGTTTGATACGGCGGGTGCTTTTGCCGGCCGCGAAGGTGAAGAACGCGGTCAATCCCAGGCGGTTGCCACATCGATTTCAACTGGATTGGATATCAAGACACCATATGTCGCCGTCAATGTTGGCCAGGGTGGTTCTGGTGGTGCCATTGCCATTGGAACGGGGGACCGGATATTAATGCTGGAAAATGCGATTTATTCGGTAATCGCCCCGGAATCCTGCGCCAGTATTCGTTGGCGTGATAACAAGTTCAAGGCCGATGCCGCGGCCGCGATGAAGCTGACGGCGCGTGATATGGCCGACTTGAACGTCATTGACCAGATCATCAGCGAACCGGCCGGTGGGGCCCATACAGACTGGCAGACCACAATGGAACTGCTGGGGGCGGCAGTGGCGGATAATATCCGTGATCTGGAAAAAACACCACGAAACGAATTACCGGTCCGTCGTGCAGATAAATTTATCGCCATGACGCGTGATGTAGAAATCTATGGCCCGGAACACAAAACCGAACAATAAAAAATCCCCCAATGGTGGGGGATATTTTATTCAATCTGTAACAAAATGCACCGATTTTTTTTGAAAATTGGTTTTATTGGGGGTATAATAAAGTCGCTATGAAAAAAGATATGATTATTTTAATGGGTGGCCAGGGCGTTGGCAAAGGCACATTTTCTAAAATGCTGCGCGAACGTCGTGACTTGGATTATATTGAAACAGGGGCCATGTTGCGCGAATTGCCGTCGGATTCGGTTATTGCACAAATTATGGCACGTGGTGAATTGGTTCCAGATTCAGAATTATTAAAACTGGTGGAATCAAATATTAGCGGGGATCGGGATCTGTTAATTGACGGATTTCCACGCACACTGGCCCAGGCGCAATGGTTGGTGGAAAAATTTGCCGATCAATTTAACGTTCGCGTTATTTATTTGAATGTTCCCGAAGAAATTATGGTGCAACGTATTCAAAAGCGGATGAATGATGGCGGCGGCCGGGCCGATGATGCCGATGCTGCGGCGGTTCGGCGGCGTCTGGATACATTCTGGAATGTCACAATGCCGGCGATTGAATGGTTGCGTCATGCATCGGGAATTCATTTCTGTGATGTTGATGTTACCAATCCATCCGCAGATGAAAATTTTGTAAAAATATTGGCTGCATTGGCCGAATAAAAAAATCCCGCCCCGGCGGGATTTTTTTATAAACCTTTATCGACCACCACGACATAGTTTATAAATATAATCTTTTATTGCCACATTGGTATATCGATCAATAGATGCCTTGGGATCTTTATAAACATGGGCCTGGGCCAACTTTATCAATCCATCTTCGGTTATCAGTTTTTGTAACTTAATCCCCCGTGCCCCACATTGATACAATCCGTTTTGATCATTGCATTTTTCCCGAAAGACCTGGCCAATGGGTTCAATCTCAAACACATATCGAACATGCCCGAACAATCCCCGCCAGAGCAAGGCATCCAACGCATTATCACAAAAATGAATCACAGGATACGGGGCCTGGATCATACATTCTTGGGATCCAGACATGCATATATTTGTTGCTTCGAAACATCGTCCGGTCCATAAATCGGACAAGCCCCGAATATGAAATTGATCAACAAAAAATGATGTATTCTGGGCATCTCCAATATAAATAATTTTATAAAAAGTATCCATAACGGCCCATATCTTAACCCAAAATATCATCAAATCAATTAAAATTCTAAAATTCCGACTTGCAATTAACAAACGCTTTCTATATAATACGTTCCGCAGCGGAGCGTTGGCAGAGTGGTAATGCAGCAGATTGCTAATCTGCTTTTTTCTTTTTAAAAACCTCATAAAATCAATAATTTATCAATTATGTGCGCACGCCGTGGTACACCCATGGTACAAAAATCATCATAATTTACAAAAAAATACCACTAAACACCCCAAATTCTATGGTCGATATTGGTATTATATTATGTTGATGCACAAAAACTGTACCAACACCGAATTGAACGCACCCAAAAGTGCAGAAATTCAACCGACAAATCGACCTTGGACACAGATTATTTATCTGATGATCCAAAAACAGACGGGGTGTTAGCAATGGCTACGTACCAAAAAAGAATTGGCCGGGACGGCACGGTATCATACCGCGCCCTGGTGCGTATTATCGGATTCCCGCCCCAGTCTGCAACATTTAAATCCAAGACCAAGGCCGCCGAATGGGCCATGCGTACAGAAATCGCCCTGCGTGACGGCAAGTATTTGCCGCAAATGGAATCCAAACGCCGTACCGTCGGCGAATTAATCGACCGGTATCTGAACGAAGAATTGCCCAAGAAACAAAACAAAAGCCGGGACATTCGTGTCCAACTGGGGATATGGCGGGATTTAATCGGTCAATATTCATTAACCGCGATCAAGACGGATATTTTAACCGCCGCCTTAAACAAAATTCATGATATGCCAACGCCCCGCGGGCGCACCAAATCGGCCGCAACGATGAACCGCTATATCGCGGCAATATCGGTTGTGTTTTCTTATGGGTACAAAAGTTTGGACTGGCTGTCCCATAATCCAATGGAAAAGATACGCAAATACACCGAACCCCGCGGCCGCCAGCGTTATTTGTCGGATGATGAACGTGACCGTTTGCTGGCGGCATGCCGGGAATCTAAAAATCTCATGCTGTACCCGGTGGTGTTGCTCGCGATTACAACCGGTGCCAGAAAGAACGAGATTTTATCCCTTAAATGGTCGGACGTTGATTTATATGTGCGCCCGGACGCCGGTATTGCGGTATTACAGGATACGAAAAACGGCGAACGTCGCACCATTGCGATTGTAGAGCCTGCGCTGTCCATTCTGCGCGATATGGCGCGGGTGCGCGGTGCGGCGGAATATTTGTTTCATGCCTCGCGCCCGGATGCCGCAACCGGACACGCAAACATTCATCACGCGTGGTATGCGGCCCTGCGCCGGGCAGGAATAAGTGATTTTCGCTTTCATGACCTACGCCACACGGCCGCGTCATACTATATTCAAAATAATACGTCATTGCGCGAACTGGCGGATATTTTGGGGCATAAAACCATGCAAATGACACAACGATACGCGCACCTGGCGTCGGATCATCAAATTACCGCGGCCCAGCGTGTGATGACCGACCAGATATTTAAGATAAATTCCGCCACCACAACCCCCCAAAATTAAAAAAATTGGGGGATTTTTAATAAAAAATGAAATTTTTTTGCAAAAAAGTGCCGTTACGCACAAAAAACAGGGGGAGATATTGGTATTATTATAAGGAACGCCAAAAAAGCGATTCCGTAAATTAATACAAATATGGAGCATCATCATGCAACATCAAACTTTGGGGACACCCAATTTAAAAACGGTTTCGCAGTTTTGCGAAGCCAATCCGGCCTTTACCCCGGGCAGCATGCGTAACATGCTGTTCTATCGGGATATGAACGGCTTAATTGAATGTGGGGCGGTTGTTTGCCTGGGCAAACGGATCTTTATCGATTGCGACCGCTTTTTTACTTGGTTACGGGGTAACCCGTCCATAACCGGCAGGGGGGAATAGATATGACAAACAAAAATAATGTTGTTGCACCTTTTCCTGTAATTGAACCGTGGGACAGTCCTGTTGACGGGGCTGTCCTTGCGGATGAAATTACGGCCGTTTTGAACCGCTTTATCTACTTGCCGGCCGGCGCGGCGGACGCAATCGCCATGTGGATATTGCACACATATAATGTCAATATGTTCGATTTTACACCGCGCCTGTGCGTCCTGTCGCCCGAAAAGCGCTGCGGCAAGACGTCGTTGTTGATGCTGATAGAACAGCTGTCGTTTAATGTTTTGAACGTCAGCGGTATTACCGCGTCCGCGATGTTTCGCAGTATTGATATGTGGCATCCCACCATGCTGGTGGACGAAGTTGATACATTCATCCGCGGCAATGACGAATTTCGGGGGATTATCAATAACGGCTATAAAAAGGGTGGCATGGTTATCCGGACCGAGGTGGTTAATAAAACGTTTGTTCCGAAACCGTTCGCGTGCTATGCGCCTGTTGCCTTGGCTGGTATTGGCAATCTGCCCGACACAATCACAGACCGCGGGGTTATTATAACCATGCGGCGGCAATCAGGTAAAGCACCATTGCCCAAAATCCGCACACGTGAAATCGCTCCGCTTATGCTGGAATTACGGCGCAAATGTCTGCGGTTTATTAAAGATCATGCGGATGAAATATCATCGCGGCGCCCCCGTATGCCGGACAGCTTTAATGACCGTGCGGCGGATATTTGGGAACCACTTTATGCAATTGCGTCTGTTGTTTCCCCCGAATGGGAACGCCGAATCCGTGCCGCGTCAATCGCATTGATACGAGCGAGCAGGGCAGACGACGGAATGTCCGACACGGAACAGCTGTTATCGGATATTCGCAAGATATTCGCGCAAGAAAACACGGATTGGCTATCATCGGAAAGCCTTATCGCACGACTGAAAGAAATCGAAGACAGTCCGTGGGGCGAATGGAACCGCGTCGGGTTGAATGTTCATTCATTGGCTGGGCTTTTGAGTAAACACGGAATACGGCCGAACCAATCACGCGTCGGGGGCAATCGGTCGCGGCGTTATAAATTGGAACAATTCCGGGACGTGTTCGAACGTTATTTGCCACCCTTTACCCCGCCAGATTGTGCCAGTGTGCCACCTGATGACGAACTGGCACAGTTGCCTTATTGATTCTTGTTGCCACTTGTGACGAATTGTGCCGGATTAATGTGTTGTAATCACTAATAAAAATCCAATCCGGCACAGTGGCACAATTCAATTACCTAAGCCCTAAAAGATGCGAGCCAATTTACCCCCAAACCCGTATTATTTCCCCGCAAGCGAAATCTTCGCAATGAATCGGAAATCCTAATTTTTTACCCCATTTCCCCGATTAGACCTTATTTTTATAACTATTCCGGATTTCGTAATTCTTTAACCTTTTGAAAGACTTCCGTACCGGGACCACATTGATAATCCAAACCCTTATAAAATCGCCATGCAACAATTTTCTCTAATAAATGTTTAATCGTTTTATTCTCTATTTTGGCAAGATCTCGAACGATATCTGTAACGAACCCAGCATAGCATTCGCACATTAATTTATCGGCTTCTTTATTGTATTTTGAGGAGTTTTTTGCCCTTTGAATACACCCATTATAAGTTTCATTATATCGATATTGATAACCGTTTTCCGTGAATATACTATATTTAGTTCCTTGACCTAATATCTTTACGGACTGTCTTTTTCCGTTTACTATAATGTCTAAATTTGTATCAGCGTAATAGATAAAACATTCGTCGTTTGCTGGCAAAAGTCTTTGTCCAACTTGGATATTCGTAAATGCGTCACCAGGAATAACTACGTATTCACCCAGACAAAAGCCTTGGTCTCCTTCTTTTTGACGGCATATAGCTCCCATCCAATGATTAAAATCACCTTGTGTTCGTTTAGCTAGCACATGTACGGAATGAATATCTTTTATACATGCCGAGTTTTCGCTATTGTCAGGTTGGACCTCGGTAGTCTTTTTGGGGTTGTTTCGGATGACTTTGCGATTGAGCGTCTTTTTAGGTATATTTTGTAAAACATTACTTGGTATTGCCCTACATTTTGCCACTGTTTTTGAATAGAAATCAATATCGTCAAGTTTATTATGATTGTTTATGTACATATCGAGAGTTTTTTCCATGAGATCATTTGTTATGCATGTACATAAATATTTTGTATCAAATTGGGGCTCGTTTGAATATTTTTTCAAACAACTATCATATGCAAAATTATAAAAATAATTATAACCCCTGCGCGTTGTTATGCTGTATTTTGACGTAATATCTACCAACGGCCAAAAGTTTTCTATTTTGCCAACAAGTGTCGTTTTTGTTGGCATTTTATTGAGTGAAAAATCAAAGTAAAAGCACTCGTCTTTCGGGATTTTTATTATTTGACCGATTTTTATATCTGGCATTTGTACCATTGAAATAACAACCCTGCCACCGATACATTTATTTGTATCAACATTTTTCACATTGCACGTAGAAGCCCAAGCATATTTTCCGTCTGTATATTCTTTAATGTCATAGACTTGAACCGCGTCAACATTTTCTATACACCATGGATCAATATCAGATTCGCGCTCACACGCCGCACACAGTAACGCGGGCAATATCAGTAATGCTTTTTTCATTGTTTTTTCCTTCTAGTTTTACATTTTAAACTGATTAAATAGTGCCTTCCATGAACTTTTGTTTTAATATATCTTGTTTTATTTGTTCTTTTTCTGTGGCTATAATTTCTCTTTCTTTATAGTCGCCAGGCTTAATCATTTTTTGTTGCCGTTCACTCCAATACCAACAACCAGAAAGTACATTATAATGTGTTTCCGTCCCGGGATACTTTTTTAGGCATTCAATTTTTTCATTTTTGTATCTGCCACTGAGAAACCAGCCACCATAAATAAAGGGTAAAACAATCAATATTCCATAGCCTATCATAGTAACATATTCGAAATACTTTTTCATTTTTTCACCCCTTTGTCTTGAATATAACCGTCACGAACAAATTTAAATGGCAGTACGACTAAAAATGGAAAATAGAACCAAAATATAATCCATAAATAATTCAGCATAGAACAGGGCGGATTCGCATTTAATACCAACCCGCTTATCAGCGCACAGATCGCCCCTAAGATTAACAATAATCTAATATTGCCAGTTTTTTGTATATAATTAAAATAAATACTAGCCAATAATCTATTTAAGGTAAGTTTATTTTTATTCGTTTTGTGTTTTAATGTTACGACATTTGGTACTTTCCCATATTTATTTGTAAAGGGATCTGATGCCCTAAATACAACCCAAGCCGAAACAGCCATACAAATTAATCCTGCAAGACCAAACCACAATACCCAACCCCCTATAAAATTAGCTTTACCGATAAATTCTATTATGGGTCTAGCAATATAAATAATAATTGCAAATGTAGGGTTCAAGCCCACATCTCGAAAACGTCGTGCAAACAATGCCATAGACGGCAGAAAAAGCAATATCCACAAAATTAGCCCGGCCCATTCGTATACCTGCATTATTATAGCGACAGGAATCATAATACAAACGGCCGCCCACCAGTATTCTGATAGGGAAGAACGAGTCGAAAAATCAAAATAACCCGAAAAGTAACGACGAAGTGCTACTCTGCATGAAACTTGTTCTTGTCGCAAACCCTTTTTTGCAAGAATCGCTGCTGTTTTTTTCAAAGTTTTTTTGTTATATCGAACAAGCAAATAAAAGCCCAGTAAAAATATCCCCAAAAATATACCAAAAATTAAAAATTCCCATGCCGGCATTTTTTCTCCTTTTGTTTATCGTAAAAAATGTTTAACAGGCTTTATTCAAGCGGAATCCCGTAGACATAATTGCGTTGAACCAATGCAAACGGGTAAACAATCCATTGGGTATTTACCCCTGTAATGGTCTTGAATTGTCGATACTTGGCACGTTCATCGGGGAGCACCCGTGATTTAACTTAAATATGCCAAATAAATAGACGCACGACCCATAATCGCCCCTTTGTAAAATACTCGGGGCATAATAAGTTGGCGCGGTTCCTATATTATCCGCCGTATAATTCCATGGAATATATTTATCGCTTATTGTGCAACCTGTCATAAATAAAAGACATATAAATAAACAAATTCGTTTTTTCATTTCAACTCCATAACGCAATAAAAATAAGACCGTCAGGAAATTGACGGTCGGGGAGTTTGCAAATCAATTTATCAGTGATTCCGCCAGCCTTCCGGATAAACCGTATTTTATAACTGGCAGCTCCCCGGCACGAAGTCGGGGGGAATTTTGTAACGACGCAATGTATCGGAATTAATAGATTACGATACCACCGCACCGGATAAATTAGGCTTGCAACAGCCCCGAACCCAATTCCCATTGGATTCAAAATTATTTTACAATGACGTTTCTTGAAAAGCAAATAAAAATAAGCATATATTCAAAAAAGGATTTTCTAATGAAAACAGCTTTATTTATAATTGGTCTTTTGTCCTCAGTCCTATTTGTTATGCTTCTTTTATTTAAAAGATTCTATCTTGCCAGAGATAATGCCGCACGATCAAAAATCCAATATTTGGATCCCATCACATCTAATTTGGCAATTATAACATTTATAGCTCTGGGCTTTGTTTTCTTTGGCCAACATACATACAAAATTGCCACATTACTTTTTGGATTATTTATATATCTTGGTGCAAAAGAAATCTCCGGTACAAAATTAACGCGTTGGAGTGGGACAACACAATTTGATGTCAATCCGAATAAATGTATATTTTTTCGTGGTCGACTTCAACCCGAAGCCATTAAACTATATTTTACTAGATCTGGTTTAGCTCAAAGTGGCACACAATATTTTGTTATTGGTTGGCTTAAATGTTGGGGGACTATACTCATGACAGGTGTTATTCCAGAATTGCTTTATTCAATATAAAAAAAGCCCAAATACGGGCTTTAAATTCTGGCGGAGCGTATAGGACTCGAACCTATGCATGAGTTTAACCCCATGACGGATTAGCAATCCGCTCCATTACCACTCTGGCAACGCTCCGAATAACGATTTTAAGGGGAATTTTTAGCAAACTTGCTATCGTTCGCCTATGGCTCGCTACGCCAATTACAAATATGAGTATACATTACCGCAAAACAAAAAGCAAGATATAAATTATAGTTTAGCACTTTTGTATTGAAAAAACTGATTAATTTATGCTAAAGCTATAAAGCTCTTAATCAAAAAGGAAGGATTTGTTATGACGACAAATAATGCAATTGCATCTATGGCTTTATTTAGTCAACTATATGATAATAATAAAAATATTTATTCCCTGATTTATGAATTTATTAAAATTGCTATAGCCGTGCAGCGTGTTCATTCGGCGAACACTGCAGAAATTGTTCGTTATGTAAAAGAATATTATGGGTTTGATATGCCAGAATCGCTTTTTAAGACAGCTCTTGCCCAGGCCATACGAGACACAACAGAAGTAAAATATGATAAACTAAGAAAGCTGTATTTATTTGATCTAGGGGCTATTAATATTGCAGATAAACTGCAAGAACATGAAGAATTGAAGCAAAGTTATAACTATATATTTATAGAACTTACCAAATTTATTGAAGAACAAACAAAACTTAGTGCTGATATAAATACGGTTGCTGGCGAATTAGCAGATGTTTTGTTAGATAGGCCTAATGCTGGAATGTATACAGAATTTATATTAAAATATATCGTAGATTTAGAATCTCAAAAAAAAGAGCAATTAAATAATATTTTAGCAGGT
>CATNBF010000006.1 GCA_950096895.1 uncultured bacterium
ATGTCCATGATACAATATCTGATCCATCGCACATCGCCATATAGTGGGCAATTTCCATCGTCTGGGGATGAATGAAATCATCACTGTCCAGATACATGATATATTCACCGGTGGCATGTTTCATCCCCGCATTACGCGCATCAGACAGACCACCATTGGGCTTGTTCACAATAATAAAACGAGAATCACGGGCCGCGTATTCGGCCAGAATTTTGTCAGAACTGTCCGGACTGCCGTCATTAACACATATCGCCTGCCAGTCTGTAAATGTTTGGTTCAACACGCTATCCAAACAACGACGCAGGTATTTTTCAACATTATAAACCGGAATGATAATCGAAATCGCAGGCATCACTAATCCTTACTAATCCTTGTACATCTTGTGAATCATGACGTCGGCAAAACTGCCCGGGATGATATTTTCAGCTTGACGATAGGTTGTCTTTTGAAAAAACGCCCCCGATGTCACGTGATCAAACGTCTTTTGATCAAATGGCATCCCCGCATACACCCACCACAGGGCATGTGTCGGATCTTGGTCAACATGCGGCATTTTGGCAAAATGCTTTATCGCACGGGGATCATTTTGAACCAACGTTTTGAATAGCAATTGATGCATAAAATAATCAAAATTACTATTTTCATGCATCCAGAAATCCAAAATCATTGCCCGCCATGCATCCAGCAAATAGGCCCCCTTGCGGGCACGAATAAAACAGTTTTGCATAAAGCTATATGGGCTGCCAACATTTTGACCGGCCAAATAAACGAAAAAATCTTGTTCTGTGATCCAATCAGGAATGGGGGCCGTTGCAAATCCAGTTGAATCCAACCAAAATCCCCCATGTTGATACAGCAATTCTACCCGGCAAATATCTGCAAAATGTGCATTTTTTATTTTCCCTTGGCGACGTTTTTCCATAATAACATCTGGCAAAGAAATATAATCCCACAGGGTCTTTTCATCCAGAACAACCAATTCCTGGGTACAGTTTTTACGAACACTGCGGAAACAGGCCTTGACCAATTCTGGGGCATTTTCTTCACCCTGAAGCCATATGGTAAAGATTTTCTCCTTGGCATCATTTTTGACCGGTCGGCGTTCTTTGATTGCCGCCGCCGCCGGCAGATAGCGCATGAAATATTGGGGGATTAACCGCGCCAATATATCACTGCGTACCGCACGACGAACATCGCGTGGCCGCCAAAACCAATTCAAGACATGTGCCTGCCAGATCAGGTTTGCCATCGCTAAATGTCTGCGAATACTCATCTTTACGTCCTTTGGTTTATCAATTATTCCACATCAACCGGTGCGACGTCTTCGACATCGTCATCGGACGGTCCTGTGGTCATATCACTGGCGATCCCATTGGCACGCGCCATGATTTTATCCAACAGTTCTTTTTGCGCCTCTTCATGATCGCGCAGCCATTGACGCGCGTTTGCTTCTCCTTGGCCCATGCGTTCATTGTTGTATGAATAGAAACTGCCTGCCTTTTCAATCAGATCATATTTCACACCCATATCTAAAATTTCGCTGATGCGGGATATCCCTTCGCCATACATGATCTTAAAATCAACCGTACGGAACGGTGGGGCAACTTTGTTTTTTACAACCTTGACCCGGGTTTCATTTCCAACAACATTTTCTTTGTCTTTGATCTGACCAGTGCGACGAATATCCAAACGCACAGACGCATAGAACTTTAACGCGTTACCGCCGGACGTGGTTTCAGGATTACCGAACATCACCCCAATTTTCATACGAATCTGATTGATAAAGATCAACAACGTATTACTGCGTGATACCGATCCCGCCAGCTTTTTTAAGCTCTGAGACATTAAGCGCGCGGTTGTACCAACAAATGAATCACCAATATTACCTTCCAGTTCGGCCTTGGGCACCAGTGCCGCAACCGAATCAATCACCACCACATCAACCGCGCCGGATTTTACCAATGTATCTGTAATTTCCAGTGCCTGTTCCCCAGAATCAGGTTGCGAGATGATTAAATTCGAAACATCAACCCCCAATTTCTTGGCGTATGACGGATCCAATGCATTTTCTGCATCGATATAGGCACATGTCCCACCTTTCTTTTGCGCTTCTGCCACGGCGTGCAGGGCCAATGTCGTTTTTCCACTGGATTCTGGGCCATAAATTTCAATAATGCGCCCACGCGGATATCCCCCAATCCCCAGCGCAATGTCCAGCCCCAGCGACCCACTCGAAATCGCTTCGATATTCTGCTGGGATCCGTCGCCCATTTTCATGATGGCTTCTTTACCAAATTGCTTTTGAATTTGGGCCAACGCCGATTCCAACGCAGGATTGCGTGTGGACGCACCTGTTTCTTTGACTGCTTCTTTCTTTGCCATAAAATTTCCCTTTACTTTTCTATGCCCACCATACAAAAATTTAGGCGAACAATCAATAAAAATATCGGGAAAAGTTTCCCGATATAATCTTACTTTCGCGCCCATAAAACCATCGTTGATATCACCCCAACTGCTGCCGTTACCAACCACACAGACGACGTCGATCCAAAAATCGCAATACAAATTGCCGCCAACATCGGTGTCAAAAAGTTCGGCATATTTACACTGGTCCGAAAGACCCCATAAAAACGCGCCTGTTGCGACTTTTTCGCCGTATCAAAGAACAGCAAGTCGTGCACACTTTCCATACAGGCCCCAGAAATCTGCCACAGGACAAAAATCGCCAACAGCATCCATCCATGCGCCACCGTTGCCCACATTGAAAATATCGCAAACGACATGAACCCCAGCGTCAGCCAGAACCGCGCCCCAAACCGTTTAACCAAACGGCCCATGGGTTCTGATAAAATCAAATATGGGATAATCCCCAGTGTCAATACCATACCCAATGTATCCTTGGAAAATCCGTTTTCAATCACCACGATCGGCACATACAAATACCGCATTGCCCGTAATGAATAATACCCAAAATTAACGATATAGGCCCGCAACATCCCCGGCGTTGTAAAAAACGCGCGTGCCGTTCGCATTAACGCCCGCAACGTTTTGCGCGGATTAACCCGACGGGGATTTTTATCTTCTTGGACAATACGAAAATACTTAAAGAACATCCATCCTGCGGCATAAATAACGGCCGATGCAAAAAACGCCGCCCGGTTTCCAAAATGATTGGCAATACCCACCGCGATCATTGGTGCAAACAAGGCCCCGATATTTAACCACAAGTGATAACGGGCATTTAACTTTGCCATACCAATATTTTTCGAGAAATCCGCCATAAACAACGGAATTAACACACCCACCAACGTAATCGCAACACCGGTGGTATAATCCAAGGCAATAAAGGTAAATGGCTTTATCGAAAAGCTCATCATGGCATAACACAGGGCCAATCCCAACATCGCCGCATAAAACAATCGCGCCTTGGAAAAATAACGCAATAATTCTGTCGCAAACAAGGCCACAATCATACAAAACGCAGAATAAAGGGCGACATACACCCCGACCACCGCCGACGATCCAAATATCCCCAAAATCACCAGCGAATAAACCGCATTATAAATTCCATCGGCAAACCCGGTAAACAACCCCAGGTTCGCAAATGAAAAGCCACTAACGCTTTCTTTCACAGAAATATATTTATCTTTGGCCATAGTGTTTATATCATACCACAAACACCCAAAAAAATAAATCGGATTTATTGCAATTTTTACCGGGAAACGCCGCATAGCGTGGCCAAGCCACTATTTTCGAATAATGATCTTGGCCACCGCGGCATAACCAAAATATTTATCAATCCGCTGCTTTATATCCTGGGTCATATAGGAGAGCTGTAATGCAAATGCGGGATTCACCGCACGAATTGCAATATTAAATTGTTTGTTTGGGGTTTTCTTGATCGATGTCAATTGGGCCATTCCGGCAATCTCTGGCCCCATAATTTCATTCCAGCGGGCCATTAAATCAGCATCAGATGTACGTGGCCCAAACATCTGCATTAACGTGCCAATCGCCCCGGCCAAGGCCTGAGGGCGGGCACGACGCATTAAAAACTTACTTTTTTCTGGGTTCAACATAACTGTATTCTTTCGGCATCAGGATAAACATCTGGCCGTTGGCATGCTGGCCATGGGCGTGCTTATAGGCCTCATCTCCACTGCCAAAGAAAATGTCGGCACGAATCCATCCCCGAATGGCAGCCCCTGTATCCTGGGCAATCATCAAACGACGGAACCGACGACCATCGGCCAAATTCGTACTGATATAGACCGGCATCCCCAGGGTATAAATACTGTCATCGACGGCAATACTGCGGATCTTGGACAGGGGCGTACCCAATTTACCGATCACATCGTGGTTTGACGCTTCGTAAAAATAGACATAGCGGGGATTGCCATAAATCACATCACGGGCCAAGTCAGGATTCTTTTTCAAATGCGTCCAAACAGCGTCCGCACTATATCCGCCATCGGGCCGAACGCCACGGGCACGCAATTGTTCCCCAACAGATTTGAATGGCATATCATTCACCGCGGCAAAATTCAATTTCACCAATGATCCATCATCCAGTTTTAATACCCCACTGCCCTGGATTTGGATATTTTGAACATCAACGATATTGGCCCAATACAACACGCGTCCAATCTTGTTATCAACAATTGTCTTTTTATCAACGCCCTTGTATTGACGGCCATCTGTTGGTACCCCCATTAATGGTTCATTACATTCGGCCGTCTGGGTGCGACATGCCTTGATCACCGGCGAATAATAACCTGTGTATTTTCCATGGGTGTTTCCATCATCGTCAAAAACCTGGTACGGTTGAAAATTAGATTCAAACCATGCCCGAACCGTTGGGATATCGGCAGATGCACTGGGCAAATTGCGACATTTTTCGGCCATTAACGCCTGATCTGGGACAACGCGGCCGGTGTATTGAATCTTGGCACGGCAAGAATTACGAAATGCTTGCAAGGCATAACGCACATCATCATCATCCCATCCGGGCAATGCATCATAAGATACCCGACCCAAATTTTCCGGCACCACGGCATTTCCAGACCGACGCGTATTATAAGATGGTGCCGACAAATCACAAGACGCCAATGACATGGCAACCATTGCGCCAAACGCAACCAACGATAATAAATTTTTCGATCCCAACACTTTTTTCATTTTTAATTCCCCCCCGGCCCTTGTAAAATGATTTCAATAATGCTATATTACCATAAAACGTTGCGGAAAAAAAGGAGCAAACGCATGGCTAAGTTTAACATCATTACACAATTCTTGAAAGACATTTCTTTCGAAAGTCCAAATGTTCCAGAATTATTTTTCAAACAAGACAATCCGTCGGCCAAAATGGAATTTAATATTGATATCCAGGTCAAAGGTGCGGAAAATAACCTGTTTATGGTTGATCTGATCACCAAGGCGCATTCAAAATTGGACGCCGATGACAAAACAATCTTTTTAATTGAATCTACGTTTTCTGGACTGGTCCAAATGGAAGAAGAAAAAGACGAAGAAGTAAAAAAACGTACGTTGTTAATTGATGTCCCGACATTGCTGTTCCCGGCGGTCCGTGGACTGATCACCCGTTTGACATCAGAATCTGGGTTCCCGACATTTACAATGCAACCCGTTGATTTTGAGCAGCTGTATGAACAAAAGCAAGCCGCCGCGGCCGCAAAATAATTTGGCCCATGGCGCAATAAAAAAAACCGGGAAATCCCGGTTTTTTATTTTCCCAAACACAACTGGGAAAATGTGGCATCCATAACCTCTGTTGGATTAATTGTCCCCAAAATCTGGCCCACATCATCGGCCGCGCGCCGCACATGTTCCGCCATAATGTCATAGTTGTCACCCGCCGCCACCGCCGCCCCCAGATTATCCGCCGCATCCCCCAGTAATGCATGCGTACGGGCATTAATAACCAACGCGTCATCTGTTGCGTCCATCATATCATGCATCCGACGACGCACAGCATCCATTAACTGATCCATGCCGGCACAAGTCTTGGCCGATGTATAAATGGCATCCCCCCGTCCCCGATCACCGCGCCCCAGATCGGATTTATTAATAATTAAAATTTCGTTCTGGGATGGCGATGGGGCCATGTCATCTGTCACCACGCGCAAGACCAAATCGGCGGCGGCAATTTCATCGTGCGTCCGATCAATCCCCATTTGTTCGATCATGTCTGTCGTCTCGCGAATTCCGGCGGTATCGGCCAAGTTAACCAAATACCCATCGATATCCATGGTTACCCCGACAACATCGCGCGTGGTTCCCGGCACATCCGATACAATGGCCCGATTGGCCCCCAAGATCCGATTAAACAGTGACGATTTCCCAACGTTTGTTTCCCCAACCAAGACAATATTAAATCCGCCGCGCACCGCGCGCACCGCCGCATATCGGGAAATGGCCCCCATTATTTCATCACGCAAATTTTGTGTCTTGTTGTGAATAACATCACCAATATTTGCCGGCAGATCGTCATCCGCATAATCCAGTATGGCCGCCGCATAGGCTGCGATTTCGATCATTTCACGTCGCCATGCGTCATATTGGTGGCTATCACCGGTCATGGCATGAATGGCTTGGCGGCGTTGCCGCTCTGTCTGGGCATCAAGTAATGCGGCCAATCCATCAACATCGGCCAAATCCATTTTATTGTTATAAAAGGCACGCCGTGAAAATTCCCCCGGTGTTGCCATGCGCGCCCCATGCGCTTTGAGATAGGTAAACACCCGTTCAATCACAGCCGGTGCGCCATGCGTCTGAATTTCGATCACGTCGGTCCCGGTAAAAGAATGCGGGGCAGCAAAATAAATCATCACACATTGATCAATTAAATCGTCACCATCGCGAAAATTAACCATGTACGCGCGACGCGCATCAAACGCGCGTCCCGACATTTCGGAAAAAAGCGGTCCCAAATCATCCCCCGCGATGCGAATGACCGCAACCCCAGATTTACCGCGCCCCGACGACAGAGCAAAAATTGTATCGTTATTCATCACTGTTCTTTCCTTTTATCTGCACGGTCTATTGTGCCGCCGCATCAGGTTCATTTTTTGATTATACTTTTTTAATTTTTGGTCGTTAAACCGGTTTTCAATGGCAATTTGTTGCACGTGTGCGATGGCTTGCTTTTCACGATTACGCCGGTCATCATGTTTCACCTGGGCCATAACTATGGCCATATCCAACCGATCTGCCGGGGCCGTATTTTTAATCGTATCAATGAATTGATCAACTATGGATTTCATGACAAATCCCTTTGATCCCTTTACTTACTGCTAATGCTTTTTAATGCCATCGGCACCAATTTGGCGACGTCCGCACCTGGATTGTCCGCAACCAATCTTTGCGCCACGTCAACAATATCCATCCGCCGGTACCCCAAGGATTCCAGCGCAGCCAACAAATCAGGCAACACGCCCCCATCGGCCGCGCCTATATCAAACGTTGCCCCACCCATGCGTGACTTTAATTCGACAATAATCTTCTCGGCCATTTTTTTGCCGACGCCGGGCGCGGTCGCAATGGTCTTGGCATCCCCAGTTGCGATTGCCGTCATCAGTGTTTGTGCCTTTATCGTGCCCAAGATGGCCATCGCCACCTTGGGCCCAACACCCGAAACCGTTGTTAATTGATTAAATAAATTCTGGGTCGCCATCGATAAAAACCCAAACAGACGCATCGAATCTTCGCGAACAATCGTTTCAATCCACAACGCGACTGTCGCGCCAAGTGTTACAATTTCTGGCGTATAGACCCGATATCCAACCCCGCCCACCATAACGATGATAAATCCGTCACCAATATAATCAACAATACCTTGCAATTTGCCAATCATTTGTTATCCTTTGTTGGTAATTTTAACCGATTTTAATCAAAAGGTCAAATCATGAGCGGACATAGCAAATGGCATAATATTCAGCATAAAAAAGGCGCAGCCGACGCCGCACGCAGTGGGTTGTTTACCAAACTGGCCCGTGAAATAACCATGGCGGCCAAATTGGGTGATAAAAATCCGGATAATAACCCCCGTTTGCGCTTGGCAATTTTACAGGCACGTAAAAATTCAATGCCCAACGATAATATCAAGCGGGCCATCGACAAGGCATCAGGATCAAGTACAGAAAACTATGTTGCCGTCCGGTACGAAGGCTATGGCCCAGGTGCAGTTCCCGTTATTGTAGAGGCATTAACAGACAACCCCCGCCGCACTGTCCCCGAAGTACGCAACATCTTTGCCAAAAACGGCGGCAATATGGGCGAAGAAGGTTCGGTTGCATTCTTGTTCACCCGCGCCGGCCAAATTATGTATCCGGCATCGGTCGGTAAAACCGAAGATGAAATGATGGAAATCGTAATGGATGCAGGGGCCGACAATCTGGAATCGTCCGCCGAAGGATTTATTATCACAACCAAGCCGGACGACTTTATCACCGTACAAAAGGCGTTAAATGATATCCTGGGGGAACCAGAACAGGCAGAATTAACATGGTTGCCGAATATGCCGGTTGACATGGATGACGAAGCGTATGCGAAACTGGAAAAACTGGTCGACGCGTTGGATGACAATGACGACGTGCAAAAGGTATTTACTGCCGCCGCATAAAAAAAAACGCATCTATGCATAAAAACGGGCACATTGCCCGTTTTTATTTTAATTCAAACACACACAGCGATCGCGGTGATACCGTAACATCAATACCAGATACATTGACCGCAATTTCGTTTGCCCATATATTATCATAATCAGGAAATGCGACGGTATATGATTCATACGGAAAGTGCGCCCCATCAACAAAATGATGGAAAATATTATTCCCATTTACACTGCGGTATTCCACACGATGATCAAAGACGGCAATATACGCACTGGATTTCCCAGGCCCACCTGACAAAGAATCAGATCCATTGATCAAGTCTGATGAATCCCCCCCGGGATAACGCGTCACAAACAAATATGTTCCCGGCCCAATCACCCCCGACGCACAGGCATTATTAACATCATTAACTGTTTCCGGCCATCGATAATCAGCATCCATATGTAATGTATAACAACAGGTAATTTCTTGCCATTGATCAATGTAGGTTGGCGGGATGTATTTTTCAACATCTGCCAATTTCATTCTGGTATTTATCGGGGCCCCATTGGGCAATTTTCCGTCTGTTTCATGATGCGTCCCCGGACACGCAAGTGCCCCGTATGTGCATGTTTTGCGGTGCATTTCCCCCGTGCAATAGTGTCCCACCCCACAATCGATACATGTCGCCAATCCATCGGGGGAATACGTACCGGCCGAACAATTTTGCCCAACCCAGCGATCCCCCACATATAGTGTGGTTCCCGGTGCTATCCCCGGATAAAGAACGCCCCACCACACCGTATCCGAGAACTTTATCGCCAACCCCGGATTTGTTCGTCGTTCACGATCCAGTCCCAATACCATATCCCCCACATGCAGCGTGGCCCCATGCGCCCCCACCCCCAGCATCACCAGCATAAAAAAACCGACGTTTAGATTAGGCATAGTACGGGGGATAAAAAAAGTGCAGAAATCCGGGATTTTTAAGAATATAAAATACGCTAAAAAAAACGTCCCTTTGGATTAGGCATAGGTAAAATTCCCGAAACGCCACGGATTATATACCGTGGCGCATTTTTTTACAAGTGATTTTTTATTAATTTCCACCCCACACACATACCGCATTTCTGTACACACCACATACAATCTGGGGGGCAATATGGGGATGGGGCGGCATAAAATATTCTTGGTTCACCATGATTTATATCGTATAATATAACCATGACACGCATATTGGGAATTGATCCAGGATTATTACATACAGGTTGGGCCATCATCGACAGTCGGGGCAACACACGCACATACGTTGCCTCTGGCGTGATTTTACCACCGGCCAAATTACCCATGGCATCGCGTCTGGCCGAAATCTTTCGCGGTGTGAATCAACTGTGTGAACAATTTTCACCACAGGCTTGCAGTATTGAAATCATTTTCATCAATCAAAATGCCAAGACATCGCTGCTGCTGGGCCAGGCCCGCGCCGCGGCCATCGTGGCGGCGGCCAATCGGGATATCCCGGTATTTGAATACGAACCCAACAAGATTAAAAAGGCAATCACCGCCGCAGGACATGCAGATAAAGACGCCGTGACAAAGATGGTGCGCATGCTGCTGCCGGGGGCATGCCCAAAAAGCCCAGACGAAGCAGATGCCATGGCCATTGCCTTGGCGCATAGCAATATGATGCACATATGTGCATAATGAGTGGGTGGAATGGTTCCTATTCATCTGAAAAACATGGGATGATATAATTACCCATGTGATGCCAACAGATAAACAATTTCTTATTGAATCTGAAAATGACCTGCATGCACGCCAGCGGCTGTTGCTGCATGCATTCTGGGCCAATTCGGCATTGGTTGCCACCGTTGGTGTTATCATGATTACATTTGATGTGGGCGATGCTATGGCGTCTTTCTTGGGCGGCACAGGAACCGCCGCCACCCCCTATATGACGCATGGACTGGTGGCATGGGGAATCGGGGGCGTTGTCATATTCTTGGTGCCGGCGTTGGCCACGTATTGGGCCCGGTGCGGATTAAATAAATAAAAAGCCAATCTTTCACAATAAAACATTTTCACATCACAAAATTCCTTGATTTATGTAATAATCTGGGTATATGTTAACCATTGTTGGTGTGTGGGGGGAATATGCTGCTCTATTTCTTTTATTTCTTTTTATACTTGGCAATGGTGGCGTTGGCAATACTGGATATATGGTTGCTGATTAAGCTAATTGAATATCTTTATTGCGCCTTTGTCTTGCATCAGCCCCCATTTGTCCCCAGTAACAAGAAACTGCGCCAATTAATTGCCCGTGAAATAAATCTTCACTATCCCAATACCCAAAGAATCTGTGAAATTGGTTCTGGACATGGGGGCCTGGTACGTTATATCGCCCGGCATACCCGGGCCCGCGTTTATGGCATTGAAAATATGCCATGGGCCATATTGAATGCAAAATTCTTTGGTATGTTTTGCCCACGCGCCTATACCATTTGGATGGATGCGTTTGAGTATCTGGGTATGCAAGATCAACCATTTGATGTTGCCATTGCATATCTTTCCCCCGCCTTTACCCAGAAATTAACACGCTATGGCAATTGTTTCCGTGTACTGATATCTATTGACTTTGAATGCGCCGGAAAAACACCACGACGCGTTATTGATCTGGGCCGCGGCTATACCCGATATATGGGCAAAAAATATCCGCATCGACTTTATATTTATGAATTTGGCCCGGATCAAAAATAATAATAATCTGTTTTCTATTAAAAATGCCGACCATAATGGTCGGCATTTTTAACCCCATGGGTTATTCCCCAATCTCTACCGTATCGATATAGGTACGGCGAACAGTTTCCAGGGATGCCGGCTGAAATTCAGGGGCGGCCATAATGGCGGCATCATTTTCTGTGGCAGAAATCACAACCGGCGTCATGGCATGGGCCGATGGCCCGCTATCATCTTCGATCGTCGCGCCATAGGTTTGCGACCGATATTTATCGGCAAAACGTTGCGGAATTTTAATAAAGTCATCTGGATTGATTCCGCGGGTGCGCATCTCTATCTCACGCGCGGGGGTGATTTTGCGTTGATCAATATTGTACAAAGGCGTCATAAAGTTCTGGGCCGCATCCCGTACCGGCGTTGGCGTCGGCGTGGCATTTAACTGAACAATACGCAAGGCCCGTTCATTTGCCCCATGCGGCGTCATCCGCACCAAACCATCAATTCCGCGATATCCACTGGGGTCCAGCAAATAGGCCGCATTTGTCTTGTCCGATGCGATCATTCCTGTGGCCAGATTGGTGGCATCATATCCAAATGATGCCAAACGGCCGGGGGCCATCCCACTTAATTGGGCATATGTGGTGGAAAATGCCGCCGACATATCTGGCAATGTTGCAAATTTTGCCCCAGACATTGAAAAGTCATCAATGATATCGGCCCCATCCCACAGGGCAGTTCCATAAAACCGCGCATCACGCGTCCCCACCCCGTAATAGCGCAAGAATGATGCCAACGTTTTTGAATCGGCCCCATCGCCCAAGAACAAGACCGCATCAAACGGTGCCCGCCCCAAGGTTTCTGATTTCGATATTTTTTCCAATTGGCGTGTCAAAGAATCTTTTTCCGCCGCGGTTAATTCTTCGTTGGTTAGAATATCGGCCAATATTTCACGTGCCCGGGTATTGGCGGCGGTCCGCTGCTCGAACAGGGATGCCCGGTGGGCGGCATTTTTAATACTATCGGAATCTTTTTCCGTGTAATAAAGCATGCCAGCCACATCCATGCCATAAATTTCTGCGGCAACAATGGCCGTCCCGGCCATAATTTTTCCAGATTGGCTTGCCGGGGCAACGATAAGCATATGCTTGATCTTGTCGCGGGACATTTCACGGGCGATGGCTTCGATACTCTGGGTTGGCATTAATGCCATTGTCATCACGCCATTGCCAATGGCATCGGTATCCGAACTAAACGCCAATACAGGTGTCCCCACCGGCTTGGCCGAACGCAAGGCACGGACATCATCGGCAAAGACCGGTCCAATAATAATGGCCGGATTGGTCGCCAATGCCGCCGAAATGGTGGCATCCCGATCGCGGGCAATATCATAAAATGTGATTGCCGCCCCGGCCACAGGCCGCTGTAAATACGCGCTTTCGACCGCCATACGAATATCGCGCCCAATGTCGGCATATGTCCCAGATAACGGTACCATCACCGCGATATTTTGAACCGGCGCACCGGAATCAATGGACGGGATGCCATATTCAGACGCATCAAACCCACCATACATCCGCATATCGTCATAATGGGCACCCGACATAATCTGAACCGGTTCACCGGTTGGGGCATCGCCATATTCACTGAACCAATCTGCCTGGGGGGTGCATCCCGCCATCGCCAGCGCAATCATTGATACACAAAATCCAAAAAATCTGTTGTTTCGCATTGAATTATCCATTTTATTTTGTATCATTTTACTACAAAAGGATAACGAATGCAATCAGGGCTTTATATTGTTGGTACACCCATCGGAAATTTATCCGATATGTCACCCCGTGCGGTGGATATTTTACAACATGTCGATTTAATCGCGGCCGAAGACACACGTGTTTTTGGAAAATTGGCGGCGCATTTTGACATTCAAACCCCACGCGTGTCATGCCATGACCATAATGAACGTGATGTGGTTGACGACTTGGTTGCCAAGATTCAATCGGGCATGGCCATTGCCGCCGTATCTGATGCCGGGATGCCCGGGATCAGTGATCCGGGATTCCGCCTGGTGCGGGCGGCACGGGCCGCTGGCGTGCCGGTATGGGTTGTGCCGGGGCCAACGGCGGCGATTTCGGCATTGGTGCTATCGGGATTTCCGACCGATCGATTTACATTCTGTGGATTTTTTGATCCGAAAAAAGTACGCGATGATAACCGTATTCGTCACACGATCATTTATTACGAGAGTCCTAATCGCATCATGGAAACGATTGCAACACTGGCCACCGTTATGCCAGAAAGACGTGTGGCAATTGTTCGCGAAATCACCAAGATTCACGAGCAGGCGATTATCGGATACCCGGCCGAATTAATGTCTATGACACCGCCGCGCGGGGAAATTGTGATTGTCATAGACGCCGCGCCTGATAAAAAAATGACAGACGCCGAAATATCGGACATTGTTAATGATATTGTGGCCACGTCATCGACAAAATCCGCCGCCGCCGCGGTGGCGGCACGGGCCGGCATTTCCAAGAAAGAAGCCTATAGACGCTTGATCACAAAAGGGGAAGATAATGATTAAATTTGTTGGCAGTTTTGAGCAGGTATCATCCCTGCCCCGGACACAATTTCCCGAATATGCCTTTATCGGGCGCAGTAATGTGGGCAAATCATCATTAATCAACGCGATTTTGGGTGGCCCATACGCACGAACATCAAATACCCCTGGACGCACACAAAGCATGAATTTATTTAACATAGATGATCGGATTATGATTGTTGATTTGCCAGGATACGGATATGCCCGCGTATCCAAGGCGGACGCGATGCGTTGGCTGGACCGGCTGGAAGAATATTTATCTACGCGATCACAACTACGACGTTTGTTTATTTTAATTGATTCCCGTATTGGGCCCCGCGATGCCGACTTGGATTTAATGGATTTCTGTGATCGATGCGCCATCGCGTACCAGGTTGTTTATACCAAACGCGACAAACGCGTGCGTGAAAAAGAACAAATTCAAATCGATCCGCACACCCATGGGGCGATGGCGGATGAAATCGTTGAAACATCGGCGGAAAAGAAATTTGGAATCGATAGAATGCGGGCAATCATTGGCATTAAATAATCATATCTTTTATGCATCAAACCCGGCACGCATGGCCGACGCCTTGTGGCATGTTATAACGGCCGATGGCGGGGTGGATGCTATGCCAGACATGCTGATCTTTTTGCCCAGCCGCCGCGCCGTTCGCGTGGTTGAAAAAATGATTGCGGATCGAATGGGGGGGGCGGTCTTGCTGCCGCGGTTGGTGCCATTGGGCGATGGGGATGATGATTGTGATTCAGAATTTATTGATGTTGTATCCAATATGCGGCGTGTGGTGGTGTTGGCCCGACTGATTGCCGCCGACGCCCAGATTCGCACGATCGCCGCCGCGTTGCCCATCGCACGCGATCTGGTACGCATGACAGATTATCTGGAAAACGAAGGGATATCCATCGCCGATGTCGATTGGGATACGTTGATCGACGATCGCTATGCGGCGCATTTCCGGCGAAAATCAGATTTATTAAAAATCGTATCGACCTTTGCGGCGGGCAATGGCGCGGCCACCCAAACACAGAAAAGAAATGCCGACATACGCGCATGGATTGGTCAAATGGATCATTATTCACGGGTTATCGTCTGTGCATCCACGGCCAGTGTCCCGGCAACCGCCGACTTAATGGCGCATGTGGCAGAACTGGGGCATGGGCGGATTATTTTACCGGGAAAAATCACCGGGGCCAACCCCGATGATCTGGCATTGGACACCAACCCGTATCACAGCGAATATAAATTCTTGTCCCGCATCGGTGTATCCCCAGACGACGTTTTGGCCATTGATGTTGGGCCATCGGCCATTGATTTCTTTAATGCGGCATTTTCCAATACACCATCACCCATGCGGGCGGCCCCAGACTGTCAATTAATTACCGCCCCGCGCGAAGCAAGCGAGGCCGCCATCGCCGCCGAAATTGCCGCCCGGGCGATTGCCCAAAATCAATCGGTCTTGATCATCACGCCGGACGCCGCCGGTAACCAGCGGTTGGCCACCGCATTGGGGGCACGTGGGATCATTGCTGATTTTTCTGGGGGGATATCAGGGGCGGCAACCAACGCCGGGCGGGCGTTATTAAATCTGTTTGATGACTGGATTGAATCCAATGATCAAACATTTGACTCACTTTATGCGGCGGCAAATCACGATCTGTTCACAATGATCGCACGATGGGTCGATGGCGGGAATCCTTGCTGTCCCGGGTTTGATCTGGGCGATCCCACCTATGGCGAGATATGGGGGGCGTTACATGAACTCTCGCAAATTATTATGGAAAATAATATCACGTTGACGGTTTATGATGCCCGCGCCTTGGTGGCAAATTGTCTGGGGACCATATCTGTGCGCCCCCCCATCAATGCCGACGCGCCGGTGGTTGTGCTGGGGACAATTGAATCCCGAATGCAGACCGCCGATGTGGTTATTCTGACCGGCTTAAATGACGGGATGTTTCCGGCACGTGGATACGAGAATGCATGGTTGCCCCGCCGCGTGGCCGATAAAATCGGGTTACCGTCCCCCGATCGCAAGGTGTCTTTGATGGCCCTGGATTTCATGAATCTATCTTGTGGCCAGAATGTCTATTGGTTGCGCAGCCGCACCGCCGGCACAACCCAAACGATCGAATCACGGTTTTTATCACGCGTGCGGGTGGCACGACGCGGCGATATCCCCAGGGCCCCAGATCTGGTTGATACGGTTATGGCCCGGGATAATGTCGCGCCCCATTCACTGGATTACACCCCACCCACCCCACCGGCAGATTTTTCCGATGTTTATGTCACAGAACTGGAATTACTGGTTCATAATCCATATGCATTTTATGCCAAACACATCTTGCGATTAATTCCCCAAGATGATTATTGGGTGGGCGCAGACATGCGAAAATTTGGAACATTGGTGCATGCTGTCATTGAAAATGCCACAGATTTTTCACCCGAAAAATTGGTCACCGATCTTGATCGCCATGCCGCCATGGAAATTGGACGCGATAGTGTGCTTTATCACTTTTGGCATCGGCGTTTTATGGAAATGGCCCCGGTTATTCGGGATGCATTGGCCCATCGCCAAAATGCCCATGCCGAAATCGCGGGATCTGTTCAAATTGGTGCCCGCACCGTTCGGGCCAAGGCCGACCGCATTTGGCCCGACACCGTTATGGATATAAAAACAGGCGCGGCCCCCACCAAGACCCAATTGCTGGCCGGGACAATGCCGCAATTACCGCTAGAGGCACTGATGCTGATCCAGGGGGGATTTTCGATTTACCCGCCCACGGCAAAAACCCCTGTGATTCAGTTTTTACAGCTGCGTAATCGGGATTGCTGTCTGATTGAATATCGCGATGATGTGGCAGCCGCCATGATCAATGCCGCCCATGACAAGATGGCGCAGCTGTTTGCACAATACGGCCAAGACGGGGCCCCATACCCATACCTGGAAACAGGAAATGCTAAGTATAATGCGTGGGACGACCTGGGGCGGCCCGACGATTAATCCAGTGTTAATGCCAAGCCTGTATGATCGGTCGGCTTGGCGGCCAGACGGGGGGCCAAATCAATTTCGCACGATGTGACCATATCGTGCGCCGCCCGATTGGTCAGAAAGTAATCCAATCGCAATCCCATCTTTTTACCAACCGTATCCCCCCCGCGATAGCCATACCATGTGTAATCAACATCATCGGGGTGACGGGTACGCCATTCATCGCACCATCCCGTATCAATCCATGATTGCATAATTTCACGGGCGGCCGGCGCGGCAATGGCAATCCCGACATAGTTTGCCGGTTTCCACACATCGCGATCTGTTAATGCCACGTTAAAATCACCTGCGATCACAACCGGTTCCGGCGAATTTAGCAACGGCGTAATATAATTTGTAAACGCACGCATCCATTCCAGTTTATAGGGAAATTTTGGCGAATCCACCGTATCCCCATTGGGCATATATGTGTTAATAATCCGCACCCGTCCATCGATAACGCATTCAATAAAACGGGCATTAACATCGCTATATCCCGGCATACCACAGGTGACATCTTCGATAGAATATTTAGAAAAGACGGCAACCCCATTCCAACTTTTTTGGCCAAAAACCCTGATATTATATCCATATTCATCAAACAGATTATGGGGGAATAATGCGGTTTCAACCTTTAACTCCTGAACTAAAATAGTGTCGTACGTCCCGGCACACAAAATATCAATAAAACTTTCGGCGTGGGCCCGTATCGAGTTTATATTCAGCGTCAGTATTTTCATAATTGCAATCCTTTTAATCCGTATGTATAATAATTCCTGTCCAATATAAAAACAACAAGGAATTTTTATTATGAATATGTATCAATTACTGGAAAAAACAACCGCCCAGTATCCGGATAATTTATTCCTGGTACGCGAAGGGGTGACGTATTCCGGTTTTGTAGATTTGGTTAAAAAACGTGCCGCAACATTGGATGCCGCCGGGGTTAAACGGGGGGATATCATTGGTATTCTGTCGCATAATATCCCCCAGTTTCCGATTACCCTGTTTGCCATTTGGTATTTGGGGGGGACGGTATTGCTGCTGGATACGAATTTAACGCCGTTTGAATATGATAATATGATGACGTCAACGGATTGCCACTTGGTTTGTGCCGAAAAATCATTCCATTATAAAACGAAAAAGTTCAAGTTCTTTGATATTGAACATAAAGATACCAAGGCCAACCCAGAATTAAAACCGGTCGCCCTGGAATCATTGGACGTGGCGACGATGTCGTTTACATCTGGATCAACCGGCACACCAAAAATCGTGCCGTTGACGCACTTTAATTTGATTGAATGCGCCAATTCATTGGACGATATGCGCGATTATTTTCATTCAGGCGAAATTATGTATGGCTTTTTGCCAATGTATCACATCTTTGGATTTGCGGTGGAAATCTTGGCATCATTGCACTTTGGGTCGGGCGTTTTATTACAACCGACGGTTAACCCCAAAGAAATCATGGAAGATTTCAAAAAGTATCGGCCGCACGCCATCCCGGCGGTTCCCCGTTTATTCGAAGTTATTCGTAACCGCATCATTGAAACGTTAAAGGCGCGTCGGATGTGGTGGTTGGCGTCACTGGTGCTGAAACATGGGGCATTGCTGAATAAAATTGGGCTGGGCTTTTTGGTGCGCAAGGTCCAAGATCCGGTTCGTGCCATATTTGGGGGACGTGTATCCCTGTTGATTGCCGGCGGTGCCGCCACCAAGCCAGAGGTGGAAACATTCTACGAACGTCTGGGGATGCGGTTCATCCAGGGATATGGATTAACAGAAACCGTTGGCCCGATTTGTATTTCAAAACATTCAAAAAAACGTGTTCCATTTGCCTTTGGGGCACCAACCACAAACAACGAATGTGAAATTCGCGATATGGATGCCGAAGGAATCGGTGTCTTGTGGGTACGCGGCCATCAGGTGTTTGGGGGATACTTAAATAACCCTGATACCAATTCCGTGGTGTTTGATGAACGTGGTTTCTTTAATACCGGTGATATGGTATCGATGGATAAAAACGGCGAATTGCATTTTGCCGGCCGTAAAAAGCAGGTTATTGTTCTGGATTCGGGCAAGAATGTCTATCCGGATGAATTACAGGCCATGTTTATGGATATCCCTGGCGTTAACAACGTCGCCGTGTTTGAGCATAAGGTAAAAGACAAAACGGTGGCATATGGTGTATTTAGCGTTGATCCCGACATGACACTGGAAAAATTGGGGGCGGCGGTTGCCAATGCGAACAAGAAAGTGGCCAGCTATAAATGGGTCACCCATTTCGCCATGACCACAGATGAATTACCCATGACCAGTACGCAAAAGGTCAAGCATCACGTCGTACGTCAAAACTTGATCGATGGGAAATATCCAATCCGCAAGGAATAAGCATTCAAACACCCGCCATGGCGGGTGTTTTTTTAGGGGGTGTCATTTCGGGCAAACGCACCTATCCTATTTTCCCCCGCCGCCCCGGCCCATTTGTTATATATGAATATGATAATCGGCCAAGATCTGATGTTCTTGATCGGATAACACATAATCCGCGCAAGAAATCGGCCCATAAATGGCAAATTTCTTGTTTTGATATGCGGCCCACATCCGATCGCCATAGGACCAATGCCACCATTCTGCGGGATAGTTATTAAATCCCGCCGCCGTCATCACATTGATCAGCAGCTGGCGATTTTTACGGGCCATATGACTAATTTGTGGGGTGCGTGTCCTGCTCTGCTGATTCAATGTCAAGATCGCCGTCCCCATGTCCAATGGCCGGCCCGATGCATCAACAATTGTCACATCTATCGCGCCCCCGGTTTGGTGCGGGCCATATCCGTGTTTGGGACATGCCACCATGGCCCGTGCCATACGATCCAAGGCATCATGGGATAGATGGGGATATTCTTGCCCCAGTTTTTCCCGATGCGTTAACCACATTGCCCACTGATGCCCCATCGGGCGCAGCCCATGGACCAAATGCAACCGAAATCCCGCAGGTAATTTTGCCGCCGCCCACCCCAGCATCTGGGCCACCGTGTCCCGCACCCAAAATCCACCACGCGCCGCCACCGCACGATCAAAAGAAAATCGATCATCATCCAAAAGATTAATTAAACATTCCCCCGATTCTGTGACCGGTATATGATTAATATAATGGGCCGGTATGGTGCCCCGCATGCCTAATCGATAAAGAATATATTTGATTTTGTTTTTTATCATTGGTCATACTTTATCACAATAAATCCATAAAACCAACATGCGATGCGCCCCACCCTGGATAGATAAATTATTCTTTCTATGCCCTGAAATCCGGCATATCTCCAGAATTAATCCATTTTGCCAAGGCCGTTATTAAACACAATTTTTTTATTTACGTGTTTTAATAATCCCATTTCGTGTGAAATCGCAATGATTGTTTTATCGCTATACTCACTAAAAATATAATTCCAAATCTTTTCGGTCGTTACCGGATCCAAATTTGCCGTTATTTCATCCAAGACCAATATATCCCGATCCAGCAACAGCCCACGCGCCAAATTAATTCTTTGACGTTCACCCCCCGATACTTTGATCCCCTTTTCCCCAATCGGTTGATTCAAATCCCCTCCCATTCGTTTCACCAACTCGTCCAGGCAGCAGCCACTGATCACAGCTTTTAACTTTTTTTCAGGGATCTTTTTACCCATGACAATATTGTCATAAAGCGATATATCAAACAATTCCACATCTTGGGAAATATATGTCATTTTGGAATTAAAAAATTTTTCGGCGATATCATTATACGGGGTACGATCAATGAAAGCAGTGCCTGATTCTGGGACAAACTGGCGCGTTAATATATTCAAAAACGTGCTTTTTCCCTGGCCAGATGCGCCTGTAATTGCGACATGATCCCCTTGGTTTATTTCTGCCCAGGGAACATTGAGAACAAATTTTGCCCCACGTCTGGAAAATGAAAATCTAATTTGATCAACAATAATTTTATGCCATTTTTTAATATCTTTGAAATCTTGTTGATGGATATCGTTTACTAAATCTGTCATATGTTTTGCCAAAATATCCATTTGAATTTTGTTGTTCGACAGCTCGGTCATTAAATGCATAAATTCACGACCCAATGCTGTAATATTACCTTGGATCGCGATAATCATAACCAATACATCGACCCCGGTTCCTTGATGAATAAACTGGTAAATAAAATAACCGGCAGGAACCAAAAATAACATATACAAGTATAATTCCGTAAGTCCCCATTGAATCGCATTATATTTCATCAGACGAATATGGCGATTGAACGCATTTTGTGCCTTGTGATTTAATGTATTCATCACAAACCCCAACAAGTTCATCTTTTTAACACTGGGACGTTATAAATGAAATCTGTAAAAGATTTATCAAAGCTATTATCTTTGACCGCCGACGCGTTTGTATAATCAATGTGCCGTTGATATAGCAAACGAACAAAAACAATAAATATGCATATTCCGGTAAAAAAATATGTAAACAAGAACGGGGACTTTATGTATGTATAAATAAAAAAAGCAATGGCCAGTGTAATATTGGAAATATAATCAAATGACATTTTCCAAAGCCATGTTTTCATCAGATTGCATACCCGATTCAAAACAGTCAGAAAATACCCTGCACTATTTTTTGTATACCATGCATATGATTTATAAAAAATCTTTTCATAATATTTCTCTTTAAGTTTAATAGGTTAAATACGCGTTAAATATTCTAAATAATATCTTACCACAAATTTTGACAAGACCGTCACAGCCGCCAGAAAAACCAGCGCATAAAACCAATATAATACATATTGTCCCCGGTCCGTTATGCTATTAACCATTTCCGATAATACCAACGGAAAGAAAAACAAAAGCAATCCTTGGATCACCCCAAATAAATAATTTAGAATAAAATGAATTTTTAATTTTTTTGTATCTGCGGCAATCCAAATCAGCTTATGAACCACACTTATTACTTTTAACATTATAAACACCCTATAAAATCCTAAAATCCGCCCCACAAGATATGGTTAATATAAAATGCGATGCTGTTTTTATACACCGATTTTATCAAATTTATTTAGGAAATAATAGATATAACATAAAAACACTGACTGGGACAAACAAATCACATTCACAGAATATCAAAATATTTGTTGAAAAAATAACACTGTTACGATACGTTCATTTGTATGATATAGGACTTAAAAAAACAATTCCAAAAGGATGAAATTAATGAAAAATAATACTTTGCTGTTTTTAACTGGGCTATCGGGTTCCGGCAAGGGATATTTCAAAGAAAATATTTTACCCAAAGGATTGTTTTATCCCTTAATCTCAATGACAACACGTAATATTCGAAATGGGGAAACAGATGGGATTCACTATCATTTCAAATCAGAATATGATTTTGAAAAAACTAATTTTGTTACCTATTTGGATGTAAACCAAGAAATGCGCAAACCCGGTGATCCTAAATGGTTATACGGGGTCAGTGAACAAGAATTTATCGCCCACAAAAACCAAAATCTGATTTATGATGTTATTCAACCAAAATATATTCGCCAGATGATAGATTGGTGCCATAAAAACAAATTAACATTTGATTATAAAATACTTTATTTTATTCAACCTTTATCAGGATTTGAAATCGCATCCCGGCGCGCTGGGATGAAAAACGACCTGGATGTACGTAAACAAAATACAGCCAATATAAATGATTTTCATGCTGTGGACCTTTATCCAGATTGGGCCATTATTAATTCTGCCCAGAAAATGGTTTTTGGGGCCGATATGATTGATTATATTAATGCGTTATCAATCAAGAATGGGAATCACCCTATGTCAATTCCATCCCATACAAAAATTATCAAAGATTCCCAAGAATTAATACGCTAATTCCCGATCTAAGCCCTTGATCATGCCGGATCAATTCGATCCATGCCTATGATTCCCCACCAGGTAATTGTTAGATAGAACATCCATCACCCCAGAATAATTTATTCTTGCATAGATTAAAAATTACCAGAAAAACATAATTCCCGGAATTTGTCTACGCAAGCTGTGATTCAATAAACGGAATTATTGTACAAGTAAAATATTTACGCATATCATCAATGACAATTGTTTCTTTATTGGCCAACAATTCCAAATCAATCCATTTCACATCAAATCTATCACTAGATTGCTCATGACATGCCAATTCGGTATCTTCGGGTACGATAGAAATAAAATATGTATGCTCTTCATTTTTTGCACGGCGAAATAACACATCATGTACTTTAATTTTATGCGAATGTGGGACAATAATTGCCTTTTCTGTAATGAACATCGCCGTATCACCCAGTTCTTCATAAACTTCGCGACACATGGCCTGAGCCGGTGTTTCATCACCATCCAAACGCCCACCAATCAATCCATGCCATCCTGACTGATACACCGCCATTGCAACTTGCACATGCCCATTTATTTTTCGCACAGGCAATATATAGGCCGCATATTTCCATTCTTTAATATTATTGTCATGATTGATAATTGGATAACCTTCATCATCTGAAATCTGTTCAAATTGTGGGCGAAATAAATCAAACGTCGCCACATCATTAAACAATGCATTTGGTTGACGCTTGTTCCTTTCTATCACAGATTGACGCGCCGTATCCATGTCACACAAAATATTATGAAAAATGACGTTTTCGGTAATTTTCTTGGCACGTGCATATGCATCTGCCCGCGATCGCGGTGTCCAAAATCCGTGATCAATAACCTGCACGAATGATATTTTCCGCCAAATCCCAAATTAGATCGTCAATTCGATTATAATAATCATCACACCTGTTCATCAGTGGATTTTTTTCATATAGCTTTATCATTAAATCATCATTGCTTAAAACAACAGCTGGCAATTCGTGCGCCAATTCCGCGGCAATTTTAGATTTTCCAAACCCGATAAAACCATGAATTAAGTGTATTGTGGCCGTCATAACCATCTCCCTGGGATACAAATATATTTTTATTGTACATAAGCCAAGACCAGAAATCCAGGTTTATTTAGTCTCTCCAAATTTTCCGACCATAAAAAAACCGACCATTCGGTCGGTATTTCTTGGTGGGAGTGGCTGGATTCGAACCAGCTCAGGCTTAAGCCAACAGATTTACAGTCTGCCCCGGCTCTCCAACTCCGGCGCACGCCCAATCCCTGGTGCGGGCAGCGGGAATCGAACCCGCATTTCAAGCTTGGAAGGCTTGCATACTAGCCTTTGTACTATGCCCGCAACAAATGTAAGCGTCGTTATTATATACGATTTTTCCCAGAACGCAAGCGAATATTACACCATCGTCACGGGTAACCGGCGAACCGCGGCCAAAATTTTATTTGATCCAAAATTCTGGCCCAAAATTGATATAAATATATCTATACGTTTTTTAGTTGAAAACAACCGCTTTTATCGGCATAATTGACCCGCTTAATTTTTAATGAAGAAAGGATTAGTAATGATTTCGACGAAAACAAAGCAAATTTTTGGGACTGAAAATTCGCGGGAACTGGCGACTATTTATGCATCAGGTTACGCGTTAAACACGACAACAAAGCCTGCACCTTTATCAAAAAAAATTATCGAAAAATGGTATACAGATGTTGTTAATGAATTAGAAGCGGCGGATCATGTCGCTATGATGCAACGCGACCAAGAACAAGATCAAATGATTCGCGACGCTCAGGTAAAATTCATGGACGCCAAACGTGCAGAAATGGCCAAAATGATGCACAAAGTGGATAATCAAACCGCAAAATTTATTCAAGAACAGCATACGGCCAATGCCAGATTTATTAAAAAGATCTATGGCGAACGTATCAAATAAAAACGCGGCCCACCGGGGCCGCATTTATTTTTTTGCCGCGATATCATGGCTGGCTTTTAATAATTTATAAATATCATCATTTTTCATTCGACCATCTAAAATAATACTGATCCAATGGCGTTTATTCATATGCCAGCCTGGAAATATATTCCGCCCATCAATAATAAAATCCAAGACATCCGGCGCACAACGTAAATTAAGCACGTTAATCAGGGCATCATCTGGGCCAGGAATGATCTTGGAACAAGGAACCAAAAGCAGGCATGCAAACCATTTCTGATTATCCCCGCGTCGCCATATGCCGTTATTCGGACTGCGTTGCCAAAGATATTCCAAATGGCATCCATATTCCCGATGAACATGGGCAATTAACTGATGCACCTGGGGCGGGACATCGATCGGTATGCCCCCGTGTCTATGGGCGCGGATCGACACAGTCGCCCCCGTCTTTGGGACAACACTTAAAGACCAAGCCGCCGGTATCCTTGAAGCGTTCCCCATCACAACATCCATATTTATTGGCCGATGTCCCATCCGGACACAGTCCCGCCGCAATATTGGCGGCAATACGGGCGGCCAGATCTTCGGGGCTTTCGACTGGTTCGGGTTCAATCTCTGCTATGGATTCTGTGACAACATCGGCCGCATCAACGGGGTTGTCAATCAGCCCCAGGCCATCACCCTCATGAATTTGGCCCCGACCAGATGCCTGGCGACCCGATGACGTACGTACCCCGCAATCCGAACGATAGACGGCGGTTAATTCGGCAATTCGCGCCGTGGTTTCTGAATCCGGATCAACTGTCTTTGATAGGCGATCCATCTCGGCCCGGACCGATGCGCAATCGGTTCGTTCGGTAACACCCGGCGTCGCCACATCATCGCCATATACCGGCATCCCCAAGATAAATAATATCGCCCCCATTAACAGTTTTTTCATCGGTGTGCCTTTACTGCTCGTTAATAACTTTTTCCATCTGCAAGATGAAATCAATCGCAGGACTGGCCAGATGCTGCACCTTGTCTAAAAAGGCCTGGGCTTCGCGTTCCATATCTAACTTTTTGTACGTATCAATAACAATTTTCATGTCTTCTTCATCCATATATTCTTCACTTTTCAATGCATTGGCAATTTCAATTTGACGCAGGGCCAATGCCTTGAATGTTTCTGTATTTTCCGGGCATCCCTTAACCGCCAATTGTGAATAGACATCTGCGTTTCTTAAATTGTATAAAGGATTCCCAATGTCTTCTGGTTCGACATAGTTTAACAGAACTTTTTCAATAACAGCGCATACGGGTTGTGTTTCTTCAACGATCTGGTCATTAACGACGACAGAATTTGTTGTTTTATGGGTTAAAATCCCCACCATATACCCGCATATAAACAAGGCAATTAAGGCCACCAGTCCCAAAACCTTGTGACGCATTGTGCAACAGGCCCCCGATGCAGCGATAACTTTTGTTGTTTGTTTTTTCATGTTTTACTCCCTTCCTTAATGGTTATTTTATCTAAGAAACTTATTTTACAATGCCATTATCAATGGTAATTGTTCGGTCGGCCCGCGCCGCCAGATTCATATCATGGGTCACAAACAGCATGGCCATCTTGGCCCGACGGGTTAAATCCAACAACAGATCAAACACAGCCGATGCATGGGCGGGATCCAAGCTGCCGGTGGGTTCATCGGCCAACAATATTTCTGGCGTATTCGCCAAGGCACGGGCGACGGCGGTACGCTGCTGCTCGCCCCCGGACATTTCACCCGGCAGATGAGATGCCCGATGCCCTACATCGGCCGCGCGTAATAATTTAATCGCCCGGGCACAGGCGGTGGCTTCATCCATCCCCCCCGCCAACATGGGCAACATCACATTTTCTGCCGCGGTAAAATCCGATAGCAAGTTGTGCCGTTGATAGACGAAACCAATTTTCTCGCGTCGGATTTTCGTACGCATGGCTTCATCCATCTTTTGGACCGCAATGGCATCGATTAAAATACTGCCGCTGGTGGGGGTGTCCAGTAACCCTACACATTGCAGCAATGTGGACTTGCCACTGCCGGACGGGCCGACCAAGGCCACGATTTCCCCGCGGTGTAAATCAAATCCCCCCCCACGCAGGATGTGCAATGGCTGGCCCCCTTCGACAAATGTTTTCTTGATATCGCGCACCGACATGACAACGTCACCGCGCGAAACCTTGGACAAAGAATTAAGTATGTTTGCCATCTGCGATCATCCATTTATTTTATTATTCTTATTCATTTCTTAATACATCAACCGGATTGGTTGCCGCCGCCCGCCATGCCGGGTAAAGTGTTGCCAAAAACGCCAGCGCAATCGCAATCAACGCAATGCCCATAACATCTGTCCACACCAATTTAGATGGTAATTCGGCCAAATAATACAGTTCTGCCGGAAACAGATCCCGCCCCGTCATCCATTGAAAGAATTGGCGAATGGGTTCAATATACACGGCAACCAACACGCCCAAGATTGTCCCCAACCCTGCACCGATGATCCCGATACTGGTTCCGGTTAAGATAAAGATCTTGATCATTGAACGCCGGGAAACGCCAAATGTCCGCAAGACTGCGATATCTTTGGACTTGTCCTTGACCAACATAACCAGGCTGGACACAATATTAAAGGCCGCCACAATCACAATCAGCATTAATATCAAAAACATCACATTACTTTCCACCTGTAACGCGCCAACAAATCCACGATTCAAATCACGCCAGTCACGAACCACAAATCCATCCGGCAACAAGCGATCCAGGCTGGCGGCAACACGGGTGGTGTCATTGGGATCGGTCAAAAAGATATCAATATGGGTTACTGCATTACCCAGATTCAAGTACTTTTGCGCCGTTTCCAATGGCATAAAGATATAGCCCGAATCATATTCATACATGCCCATAAAAAATGATGCCATCACCGGATAAGACATAATACGCGGCATTGTTCCAAACGGCGTGGCGGTGCCCCCGTTGGCTGAAATCAATGATACTTTGTCCCCCATGGTTACCCGCAAATTACGTGTCAAAGAATTTCCAGCGACCAATTCACCATCTTGAATCTGGGCCAAATCTTTGCCATAAATGCGCGTACCGGTGGCGGTCTTGGATGACAAATCACCCATCCGTATGCCGCGTACCATGGCCCCTGTATTGTTGCCGTTGGCCGATACCATTACTTGGCCTTCGGCGATGGGAACAATCGAAACCGCAGATGTGGCAACAACCTTGTTCTGGCGCATCTTTTCAATCAGATAATCATAATCGGAAATGGCCCCATCTTGGTGATAAACCACCACATGCCCATTCATTCCCACAATCCGGTTCAGCAATGTATCATGAAACCCACCCATGACCGACATCACCACAATCAATGTCGCCACCCCCAAGGTGATTCCAATCAGCGACACCCACGAAATCACAGATCCAAATCCCCGCTTTTTCGCCGCCAGATACCGAAACGCAACCTTTTTTTCCAATCTTGAAAATAACATCTATCTTATCCTATTTTGCTTTTATTCGCTTAAAAACGCACGCAAGGCATCCCCCGCCAATGGCGCGGCATTTTGATCGGCATCAACAATTGAAATCACACGCGGTGACATAAACACCACCAGTTCTGCAAACGGCGATATCAGTGTTTCCGGCGTTGTTACAAACGAATGCGTTGGAATACCAATAATGACATAATTGTCACCCACATTCGACGGAATGTTAAAAGATGATAATTCCCCGGCCGACGTCCGCAAAACAATTTTCGCATCGATCTTTTTCTGGCCACCGTAATCACCGTACTTTGCCGTCGCCCCGACAATCAAATCTGTTTCCAGACGGTCTTCCTTGCTGCATTGCCCAATATCAAATCGTGATTGCCAGCCATTGGGAATAACAAACGTTCCCTGGGATATCAAGACAACGTTTGCCTGTTGATATAAAAATTCTTGCAGTGTTTTGGTGTTGATTTCCGGACTAACCACCAGGGCCCGTCCCACAACCCCCGGGATAGACATCTTGATATTATTTTCCCCAAACGCCGGCAGCATGTTCATCCACACAATGGGATTATCTGTGCGTGGATAAACGCGGTATACATCAATATCCCATGCCAACATATACTTCTTGGATGATACATCCGCGATTAGACGGGCCACCTCTCTCTCGGTTTGATAATTTCCTTCGAATGTAACGGTTTTATCCGACCAATCCACCAACAAATTCCGCAAATCTGCCCCTCGCATCGCATCCAGCAAGGCCATAATAATACTTTCGTCGCGTGGCATTTTAACCAACCATTTTGCCCGATTATCCAAATGCAATTCGCCAGACGCGGCATCATAAGAATAATACGTCCGTCCCATCTTGGTCATTAATTCCACCGCATCGGCCAGGGTTCCCGACTGAATCGTGCCTGTAATTTTTTCAATCTGGGCATCGTCTTCGATAATATCAATGTCGGTACCATCCATTAATTTTTCCAGTGCTTGTTTTACTGTCTTGTTGGAAAATTCGTAATCAGATACCATCAGCGCGGGTAACGGATCCCCTGCCCCCAGACGCACAATTTCGATCTTTTCTTCGGGAACAACCGATACCACCGATTGATTATTCCAATCCACCCGGCATCGTTTGGGCAAATCAATTGAAAACCGACGCGCTGTATCGGTTGTTAACGCCGCCTTTTTGGGAAAAATCGGAACAGAATTTTCGTCAATGACAAAATTTTCAACCACAGTTACTGTATCATAGGCAGCTTCTTGATTCTTATCGCGCATTTGGGCACACCCAAACATCGGCAGCCAAATGACCGCCCCCAAAATTGCCCCAATAAATAACTTTATCTTTTTCATATCATCCCCCGATCGTCGGTTATATGTTCATTATTTTTTCAAATTCTTCGAGTGTCATTTCATAAATAGGCTTTTGCGTTGGGGTCGCCAGTGATTTCACCCGTTCAAATTGATCCGCAAAGCGATCCATTAAACGTGTCACATCGGCATCAATTGTTGCCCCGCTCACCCGCAGGCGTCGCCCATATTCCACAATGTATTCCAACACATCAGCGGCAAAGAACCGGCCAACATAATTTTCCATGGCAATGCCACCTTTTTGAACGCATATCGCCGACATGACCGCCATGGTCTGGTTATAGTAATTTGCCAGGCGCATATAATTTTGAACCGTTATTGCCATTAACCCTTTCCCCCGTGTGTTTATCCCTATTATAAAAACTATTGCCACCCAAAGGCAATTAAATTATAATGATAGGCATGAGAATAAAATACCTGGGGATATTTTTGGTCTTGGCGGCGTGTTCTTCACCCAATCGCGGCAGTTTGGATAACGCCACCGTCTTAAATTGGGAGAATGAGGCCGTCACCACCGAACAATTTGTTCGCGATCACAAGGCATGTTTAGGCATTAATCAGCCGTCATACATGCCCCGATCCCGCATTGCCAAATTATTGGCCCCGAACCAAAGCGGGCTGATGCCGGATTGGGATGGGCTGTGGGTGACATTTCAATCAAATGAATATCGTGACGTTGGCCAACGGGCATTAATGTCTGTGCCGCGCACGGCAACATCACGCACGGTGGGATCATACCGGCGGTGCATGTTCCGACGCGGGTATTTGTTGCGGGCCGTATAAAATTTTATAGTCACCCCCTTGGATCCTGAATAAAATTGTGATATAATAGACCAGATGAAAAAATCTGTCTGGTTTTGGTTATGCTTTGTAATCGCTATTGTGCTGGCGACCTATTTTGCGACCCGTGTTATTATGGTGACATCGGGCCGGGGTCGATTGGGGCAAATACGTCATATTTCAATCACCACAGATGGGGAAAACGTGGATTTATCTGCCTTGGCCGCCGCCACCGGGATTGCCCCCGGCACGGCATCTTATCGGACCCGCCTGGGGCCGATCAATGCCCGAATTGCGGCGGTGCCCGGGGTTCGGGCGTCGGCGGTTCGGCGGTTGGCCAATGGAAATTTGGGGGTCCGCGCCGAAATGTATCAAACAATTGCCCTGTGGACAGATGATGGGGAAACATTTTTTCCTATATCGGGCAATGGAACCATTATCCGCACGCCACAGAAAAATCGCGCTCCGTCGGACGTCTTGTTTCGCGGCCCGGTGCCCCGTGACATTGATGAAATTACACGGGTGGCGGCAAACCTGGGGGGGGTGCTGGATTACATGGAATGGATTGAAAACCGCCGATGGAACATGCATACCACGGGGGGAATTGTTGTTTTATTACCCCAAGATGATCCTGCCGCCGCGGTTAGCAAGTTGTTAATCATGAATAAAAACAACCAAATTCTGGACAAAAAAATATCAACCATTGACATGCGTGACCATGCGCGTGTGCTTGTTAAATAAACGTGATGAATTTATTTGATTCGTCTTTTTTGTGCCTGGATGTTGGCACCGCCGTCGTACGTGGGATCGCCCATTGCGTGCGTGGGGCACGTATTGTCCGATCGGCGGTCGCAACCGCCGAATGTGACGATACACCGGTCGCCGCCATAATGGCGGTTGTTGACAATCTGGAACACCAGATGGCCACCCGGTTTACATCTGCGTTTGTAACAGGAAATTTTGGCGATGTTGTTTTTGATATTACCGCCCGTCAAACCAAATGGCACGGCCCACATAAAATTGTGGCCGCAGACGTGCGTGACCATGCAACAAAAATTGGGGCACCCGACGGCTTTCACCCAATGCATATTATCCCATTACGCTATGACGGGATAAATATACGCAATATGGCCACCCCCATCGGCCAGGTGGATACCGCACTGATGTCTGTGTTTGGGGTAATTTCGTATTCACAATCCCATATGTCACATGTGTTTGCCGCCTTGCGACGTGCCCATATTCAAACAGATGGCATTTTTGATTCGATGTTTTTGCTGGCGACAGCTATGCGTCCCAAACGCCAAACAATTATGATTCTGGATATGGGGGCGTCGTATACGACGGCATCCATATGGACACCCCGCGGGCCGGTGGCCATGGTCAAGATCGCACGGGGGCAATCTGAAATTATCAAAAAGATCTCTGAGACGTTTGATATTGGTATGACCGATGCCGCGCGGGTGCGTGGGGGTATTCCCATTAATGTGACAGATATGGACCGATTTACACCGGCCGATGCCTTGTTTGGATTTTCACGCGCCGATGTGGCCGATGTCATCAATCCTGTGATGATGGATATTTTAGGCGAGATTCGAAACAACATGGCCGCCGCCATGGCAAAATACGCCCCGGCCACCTTGATGATCTGTGGCGGGGGATCAGATATTGACGGTATTAACGATCTGGTGGCCCAGATGTTTTCAATGCCGATACAAAACATTGGATCTGATGCCACGTTACGCGCCCTGTCGGATACGGTGTGGGATATGCAAACGCCGCGCATTGTCGCCTATAACGCACGACGCGACCGCATCGCCCATATGATGCGCCGCATTACCCGTATCTTTCAACCCGGACGCCGCCCCAATCGCCCCCGGGGACGGGCCGCGGGCCAAATTCCCATTTTGCCCAGTACGCTGGCCTTTGATATGCGCGACCCCATGACATATACCATGTTTCAGTCGGCCGGAATATCAATGATCCACGTTGATATTATGGATGGATTTTTTGTTGATCGTGTCACAGGCAGCATTGACGACCTGTGTCATATTCGGGCCAATACACGGGCCCATCTATCGGTGCATTTAATGACAGAAAGTCCGGCCCACTGGGCGGCCGATGCGATTGCCGCCGGGGCCGATACCGTGATTGTGTCGGCAGGCGCGGCCGGGGTCCGGGATGCAATTGGCGAAATTCGACGCCGCGGCCGGCGGTTGGGAATTGCCATTTCACCGGATACATCGTTAACGGTGCTAAAACCCATATTGCGGCAAATTGACGTTGTCTTGGTTATGTCGGTGCGCCCTGGGGCCGGTGGCCAAGAATTTATCCCCAATACACTGGGGCGGATTGCAACATTGGCGGCAACACGCAAAAAATATGGATTAAAATTTGAAATATCGGTCGATGGTGGAATTAATAATCATACGGCACCTGGGTGCTGGGGTGCGGGGGCCGATACGTTGGTTTCGGGATCATACCTGGCCCAGGCGGCCGATTTCCCCTTGGCGGTTCAAAATTTATTAAAACGCCGGCCATAGGGCCCATCCCAAAACAGTCGCGCCAATAGCCAATACATGGGCAATTTTAATCATTGCCCCCGCCCATCAGCCAATAATCAGGATTCAATCCGAATTTGACGCCCATCACCCGCCACATCAATATAGACATGAATGCACGCCATCGGCAGGATATCCCCCGCAATCTCGGGCCATTCGATCAAGGTAATATCATTATCCAATGCGTGGATTAACCCAATTTCTGTCAGTTCAGAGGCATCCGTCACCCGATACAGATCAAAATGCGAAATCCCATCATAATTTTGAACGATGGTAAATGTCGGACTGGGCACCACGGTATCCCCCCCGCGCAAAGTCTGGATCACCGTCCGGGCAATTTCTGACTTTCCCATTCCCAAATCGCCATGCAAGGCCACACACACCGGTGCCACCAGTGTTTTGGCAAATTCTGCCGCCCATTGACGTGTTTCATCTAAATTTTTAGTTGTGATAATCATTGCAAAGCATCATAATATTCCCCCCAATTAATATCAAATGTTTTCTTGCATCTGGCAAAAAAAATGATATAAATAATGGACAAAATACAAAAAGGACAACAAGTAATGTTAAAAAGTAATAAAAATTTCATCAAAATTGCCATGGGAATCATGATGGCTGGGGCGACCATATCGATGGCGCGCGCCGACCAAGAAACACCGGCATCATCGGCCCCAACCCAGACAGTGACTAACGACACAACATCACGGTCAAACGCGGTCACCGCGGCATTGGGCGATCATTATGCATCAGTTGAAAAAATGATGAAAACATTATTAAAATTCATGAACAATCCGGAAATCGATCACAAATCGGCGGCATATAAAGATGCTATCAAATTATTTGATGACATGATGCTGGTCTTGAAAAGTCGCGATCGCGCCATCAAAGCGGCCCAGGGTAAAGCAAATGCCCCCCAAGATTCAACCGCCATTGTGTTGCCGGAAACAATCCAAATTCGCAACGCCGCCCAAAAATCGAAGTAAACGTGACCAAAGGAATATAAAAGATGAAAAAATTAAAATGGATGGGCGTGGCATCAATTACATTGGCGGGTGCATATATTGCCATGATGTATCTGGGCTATGTCCCGGATATTCGGGATTATTTGCCCAACAAAAAAATTCCGGTCGATACATCGGCCCATGATGTCTATTTAGACAAAGGGGAAATCGATGCGTGGTTAAAAAAACTGGATAAACACGACAGTATTCGCAAGGTGCACACCGAAGATAACTTGATCCAGTCATTGGATAATTACAAGCGCGTTATCTCGCACCGTCGAATGCGGCAACAAGAAAAATAAATCAAAGGTCGATCTATGGCAAAACTACTGCGAAATATTGATGCTGTCTCTGTGTTAAGCGCGGTGTTTATCATTGCCATTGCGGTGCAATTGCCTTTGTTTTTGTTAAAGTATCCTAAACACGACACCAAAGACAAGCAGCCACCATTTGACTTTTTACCCGATAGCGTTGCGATCACGCCACCGAAAAAGTATACCCCATCGGATACCTTGTTCTATTATTGGCAAGAATATCAACAAGCGACCAAAATAATGCAGCAAAAGCATAAACAATACTGGGATTATATGAACGCATATAAAAAGAAAAAGATGGGTCGTAAAAGATAAAAAACGCCGCAAATCGCGGCGATTTTTTTATTCCAGCAATAACAAATCATCTTCTAGTTTATGGATGGCATCGCGATATTCACCGGCCGCTTCAAATTCCAGGTTTTCCGCCGCATCGCGCATTTTTCGGGTTAAATCTTTGATCTGTTTACGGATCGACGCCGCATCCATAACGCCACCCGATTTATCATAAACAAAGCGACGGGCCTTGTCTGTCTTGTCTTCTTTTTCGCCAACCTCTGCAAAAACGGCCTTGGATACTGTTTTTGGGGTAATATTATGTTCACGATTGTACGCCATCTGTTTTTCACGACGTCGGGCGGTCTCGCCCAAGGCGGCCTGCATTGAATCTGTTATTTTATCTGCATACAAAATCACACGCCCATTGGCATTACGGGCCGCACGCCCAATGGTTTGAATCAATGATCGGGTCGACCGCAGAAAGCCTTCTTTGTCTGCATCCATAATTGCGACCAATTCACATTCGGGAACGTCCAATCCTTCGCGTAATAGATTGATTCCCACCAAGACATCATATTTGCCCAAACGCAAATCACGTAACAATTCAATACGTTCCAGGGTTTCAATATCACTATGCAGATAGCGGGCACGTACACCATTTTCATTTAGATAGTCGGTCAACTGCTCTGCCATTTTCTTGGTCAGCGTTGTAACCAATACGCGCCCAGAAACCCGTTTCACCTCGTCCAATAGATCATCAACTTGGTGGGCGGTGGGCTTTATATCACAAACCGGATCCAACAGACCGGTGGGACGGATCACCTGTTCTGCGACAATGCCACCCGATTGTTCCAGTTCCCATGTCGCCGGTGTTGCCGACACAAATATCGTCTGGGGACGCAACGCATCCCATTCTCCGAATGTCAACGGCCGGTTATCAATACACGCCGGCAAACGGAATCCATATTGCGCCAATGTTTCTTTACGTGCCCGATCCCCACGCGACATGGCAGAAATCTGGGGAACGGTCACGTGACTTTCGTCAATAAACAAAACGGCGTCACGCGGTAAATATTCAAATAATGTCGGCGGTGGCATGCCCGGGGCCCGCCCAGATAGGTAACGCGAATAATTTTCAATCCCGCGGCATGTTCCCGTACTTTCCATCATTTCGATATCGAAATTTACACGCTCGCGCAGACGTTGCTCTTCGATATACTTCATATTATCATGAAAGTAATCCAGTCGTTCTTTCAGATCTGTTTTAATTTCCCCAATGGCCTGTAAGATCGATGGCATGGGTGTCGCATAGTGGGTATTGGGATAAACCGCAATCCGGTCCAGTTTTTGCAACCGCGCCCCAGTCAAGGTATCAAATTCCCAAATTTCTTCGATTTCATCGCCAAAGAATGATAATTTCCATGCCCGATCCAATGCGTGTGATGGAAACACATCCAAGGTGTCGCCCCGTACACGAAAATGTCCCCGTTCAAAGGCCAAATCGTTACGCGTATACTGAATATCCACCAAGGCCCGCATCACATCCCGCATGCCGATTTTATCACCCGCATTCAGAACCAGTTTCATCCCTGCATACTGTTCTGGTGACCCCATCCCGTATATAGATGACACGGACGAGACAACAATCACATCCCGTTCTTCTAACATGGCGCGTGTCGCACTATGGCGCATACGATCCAACTGCTCGTTAATAGATGCATCTTTGTCGATATAGGTATCGGTGGTGGGCATATAGGCTTCGGGTTGATAATAATCATAATACGAAACGAAATATTCCACATGATTGCGTGGAAAAAACGCCTTCATTTCTGTATATAATTGCGCCGCCAAGATTTTATTCGGGGCCATAATCAATGCAGGCCGGCCCAAATTCGCGATCACATTCGCCATGGTAAATGTCTTGCCAGATCCCGTCACCCCTAATAAAACCTGGGATCGGCGGCCGTCACGCACCCCGTCGGTCAATTCACGAATGGCTGTCGGCTGATCCCCCATGGGGGCATAATTACTTTCTAATGAAAAGACATTTTTTTTATTCACAAGTCTTAATATAATTCATTATAATGAAATTACAAGGACAGAAGAGAATGGCAAATAAACCCAAATTATTTCGTCGCCTGGTGGGCGGCATAATGATCGCGGTGGGAATAATCCTGGTCGCGGTGGTGGCGGTGCCACCGATGATAACGCTGAATGCATTACGGCCCCGCATCGAACAAACCATTGCCCAGCGCATGGGTATAGATGCCAAAATCCGGGGAAATGTGCGGATATCATTAATCGGGGGGGCAACCATATCTGCCCGGGATATCGTGGTCCCAGATGGGGTTGTCGCCATGACCCAGTTTTCTATTCCCTTGTGGTCGATATTTAATTTGTCGGCGGCCCCGCTATCGGGTGATGTGATTATTTCGGGGGCCCGGCTGAATGTGACACGATTGGTCCCGGTGTCATTTGATAATCCCATCGATATTCGTGATTCGTGGATCGAATTCTATGGCAAGACATACGAAATCGTCAACGCCACCATCCGTGGGGGCCAAATGCGCGGCATGGTTCGCACAGATCAGCACAAATATGAAATTGATTATGCCGGGGATGAATTTATTATCAAAAATCGGGCAAATGATTTGCTGATCACTGGACACTTGTATTCAGATGGTTCGGCCCGTGGGAAAATGCGGTTGGATGCCGCAGATGTTAATGCATGGTTTGAATTTTCATCACCAAAAATCGACACACCTGTTCGATTATCTATGGATTTTGATTGGGATGGCGGCTATGGCTTTAACTTTACCCATATCCAAGGGGATAATTTTACCGGTGATATCCATTTATTGCCCAATGGGGGTCGGGATATCCGGTTAAAGGCATGGGATATGAACCTTGACCTGGGATTCTTGATGCAGCCCAGTGCCCTGTTCACCAATACCGTATTGGATTTAGATTTTTCGGGCAACTTAACCTTTGCGGGTCATACGTTCCATCACCTGGGGGTGATGATGCGGGGTGGCCCAGACAGTGTTCATATCGAAAAAATAACCGCCGATGACATTCAAATTTCGGGCGGCACCATCACCGCCGATGGTGCACGTGATGTGTTTGTAAAAATCCCCTATGACGGTATGCCGGCAACATGTCTGTTTTCTGGGACACCCAATGCATGGCGGTGCGGAAACTTTACATGGGGAAACATATCTGGATCGATTGATGTTGATGGCGACACCTTTAACATCTTTGTTCAATCAACAGACGCGGCCCCCGATGGAATTGATATACGCCAGATGACACAAAAACTGGGGGTTCAAGGCAAGATCGTTTTTCAATTTTCAGATATCGCAGGAACCATTAACCTGGATAACAATGGGATTAAGTCACAATTAAACTTTGCCCACGACAGAAATATCCGATGGATCGGATCCCAGATTGCCCCCATTTCAAATGCCATGCGTGATGATATTGGCAACTTTATCTGGATGGGTGACGTTATGGAATTTACCCCCCATTCGGGAAAATGGCACCTGTGGATGCGGGGACGGGAATTCCAGCTACGCGGGAAAAACATCTTTGACCTGGCCCAGATCCCCCAGCCGGTTTTTCTGCGGGATATGGATTACACAATATCAGGGATCTTTAATGAAACAAATATCTCTAATATGCGTGTAACCATTGGCGGCCATGAATTCACCGGTGCCATGGCCGACCAAATGATTACGCTGGATACCAACACGCTAAATATCGATGATTTTATCAACCCAGAATTTGTCGATAATTATCCAGAACTGGAATTTATGATCAATTCCCCCATTATGACGCCATTTGATTGGGGACTGAATTTGTCACTGGGGGCGGATATTGTCATTTATAATGGAAACGCGTTTCAGAATTTCCTTTATACCCTTAAACCAGACCGCCAGACGTTTTCTATATCGGACAATGATCGGGGCAACATGATGGCCCAAATAACACGCCAGAAAAAGAATTATAATATATCACTGGTGCTGGACCGGTTTGTTATATCGGCCCCGCTGTTAAACCCATCCATGCCGTTAAACATCCAAGACACGATGATCACCGCAACCGCAGAAATGACCACATCGGGCCAGATTGCATACGATATCCATCATAACCTGCGCGGGAATTTGGATATGACAATGATTGGGGGCCGTTTAGTGGGCCTGGGGCTGGATGACTTTTACGCGGTAGCCGCGAATTTGAACACCACCAATGCGGAAATGATCCTGGCACGCGCCTTGGATGGGGGCCAGACACGAATTAAACAAATTCATATCATCGGGCAATATGATGATGGAAACTTTGAAACAACACGCCCCATGACAATCACATTACCCCATGTGGATGCCCGTGGTCAATTGGCCATCACAGATGGTCTGATGTTGGCGGATATTGATTTGGTATTGCGCGGTACGGCCCCCATGCCGGCCCCAATCGCCTTGCAAATCAATGGGGATACGCGAACGTATTCATTATCCCAGATTATGATTCATTTTGATTCTGATTATATGCGGGATTTTGTCCGTAGCCACGACAAGTTCTAGCGACGGCGATTATTACCCGCCCGCCAAAAGTCTTCGCGCCCCATGGCCCGACCATCAATATCGATATAGTGACGTGTATTCCCACGACGCACGATATAACGGCCATCGGCAAAAAATTCAATGCCGCGCTGGCCCTGGACCAGGATTTTATCAGGCCCAATCAAATCTGCCCGCGCCCCCAGCAACAGACGCGCCGCCGCATCCGTCCATCGATTACCGGATGTGACATATGGGACATATAAAATATCGCCACGTTTGACCAGGCGGCCCAAATTATACTTGTATGCGTTTTGTTCCAAAATATACGATTGAAACGGCGTCAGACGCATTTGCTGGCATAATGTTAAAACCTTGGATTGATACATTATCCGTTCCCCCCATGGCCAAAAGTATATCCGAAAAAAACGTCATGCCAACAGGACGTAATTCATATAACAAAAAACCCGCCACATGGCGGGTTTGATGCATACAGCGCGGTTTTAGTTTTTCTTGCGCACGCTGATGTGCACTTCGCGTAATTGGGCTTCGGTCACTTCGCGTGGTGCCCCTAGCATTAAATCCTGGCCACGTTGATTGGTCGGGAATAACACAACTTCGCGCAGGTTTTGGGCCCCCAGCATGATTTGCACCAACCGGTCAATACCGAATGCGCATCCCCCGTGGGGTGGGGCCCCGTATTGAAATGCCGCATACATGCCACCAAATTTTTCCTTTACATCTTCGGGGCCGTATCCTGCAATTTCAAATGCCTGGACCATGGTGTCGGGGTTATAGTTGCGCAGACCCCCACTGCAAATCTCTGCCCCGTTCAAGACCATATCGAACTGATTCGCCTTGATCGCCAGCGGGTCACCCGTTAAATCACCCTTGGGCAGACTAAACGGATTATGGCCAAAGTCGATGGCCCCCGTTTCTTCGTTCAATTCATAGAACGGGAAATCTTCGATCCAGCACAGACGGAATTCCTGGTCATCAATTAATTCCAAATCACGCCCCAGTTTGTCACGCAACTTGCCCGCCGCACGTGCCGCGGCATCTTTTTGATCGCAAACAAAGAACAAGGTTGCATTGTCGCCTGCGATTTGGCGCAAGGCATCAATCCGCGCCGCATCCAGTTTCTTGGCGACAGGGCCCTTGGCTTCGTCGCCAAAGACAATGTATCCCAATCCCCCCAGGCCCAGTTCGGACACCGCATATTCGCCCAGCTTGTCAAAGAATGACCGCGGTTTGTCGGCGGTATTTGGTGCCGGAATCGCACGCACGACGGCCCCATTTTCGATGGCCGTGGCAAAAATACCAAAATCCGATCCACGGAACACATCCGTCACATCTGAAATTTCAATCGGGTTGCGCAAATCCGGCTTGTCCGATCCGTATTTCAGCATGGCTGTATCATACGCAATATGTGGAATTTCATCGCAAATTTTCGCATTCGGGACAAATTCGCGGATTAATTGCGGCATTAATTCATCGCCCACCGCCTGGATATCGCCTAGGTCTACAAACGACATTTCCAAATCCAACTGATAAAATTCAATCAAACGGTCGGCACGCAAATCTTCGTCACGGAAACACGGCGCAATTTGAAAGTACCGGTCAAAGCCCGCGATTTGAATCAATTGCTTGAACTGTTGCGGGGCCTGGGGCAAGGCATAGAACATACCATGATGATTACGCGACGGCACGATATAATCGCGTGCGCCTTCGGGACTGGACACTGTTAAAATCGGTGTCTGGAATTCGGAAAATCCCATATCCCACATTTTATCACGCAAAAATTTCATCACCCGGTTGCGGGTTAAAATGTTATGATGCAAAGAATCACGGCGCAGATCGATATAACGATGCTTTAACCGCAAATCTTCGGAAACGTTCCCATCATCACCAAATACCTGGAATGGCAAAACCTCTGCATTGGTCAGCACGGTCCAAGATGTCCCTTGAACTTCTATCTGGCCAGTGGGGATTTTATCATTGACGGCCGCCGTGTCACGCGCAACAACCGTGCCAGTGATTTGAATAACGCTTTCGGGGCGCACCGCCGCCAGCGCATCATCGGCACCGTCGAAAACACATTGGGTGATGCCATAATTGTCGCGCAGATCGATAAACATCAATCCCCCGTGGTCACGCTTGCGATGAACCCAACCGGACAATGTAACAACGTCGCCCACATTCCCCGCGCGCAGTTCCCCACACGTATGCGTTCTGTATTTTGATTTTAATGGTAACATTTTGGTCCCTTTTTTTCTGTGCGGAACCAATTGATCTGAAATCTTTGGCCCCGTTGTTTTTCGATAATCGGGGGCGCAATTGTTATTGCGCGGTGCCACCCCGGCTTGTCACTTGGTTAGTTGGGTTTTACCACTCCGCGGTTGTCAGTCGCATCATCGCCGGCGCGCCCGTAAATTTGTGCTTAAAGCATAGTGGACAATTTCCCAAAACGCAAGGGAAATTATTTATCGCGGCCGCGCCGGCAATTCCTTTTTCTATCGCGCCTTAGCCATCATTTTGGCAGATATGTATAAATCCGATTTGCCGCGTGTCGCCTTTTGATATGGATTTGGGGTTTCGGCCAAAGCCTGCTTTAACCGCGTATAGTTATCAATGGCCTTGACGGTAAATCCGGCTGATTGCAGAATTTGCACCATATCGACCAAGGGTTCAATGGCACTTTTTTCCGATATCATAAATCCCAAATTGGTCAAATCCACTGTACGAAACGCCACAGCCAGATCCAGTTTTTGCCCTTGTTTTAAGGGAATGCGTCGCCAGTCTTTGGAAAAATTAAACCGGTCGTCGCTGTAATCGTGTTTATATTGCACATCAAACCCATAATTGGCCCCTGCAACCAATGCCACCAGGTCTTGCAAGACAATCATGCTATAGTACGTATTAGGCTGGTCCACCAGACGCATAGGATCATCGATATTAATTTCCAATCGTACATAGGAAATTCTCATCTGTCCCATAGACAAATTCCATGTCACCATTAAGGCATCAAGCAGATTTTGGGGGTTATTAATTGAAATCTTAACATTTTTATAATTCTTGGCAGAATATCTGATGTCGCCTTGATAGTCCTGAACATTAGCATCTGTGATGTATAACGTGTCCTGTTCCCGGATGATTTCATCCATATCACAGTCAAAATTTTCCCGGTCACATCCGGTCAATGCCGCCGCCCCGCCAACCATCGCGGCGGCGATGGTTCCACGTTTTACCCCGCGCATTAATTTGGTTTAATATTTCTTTGAATTTAACCATTTTTTATTCCTTTGTTTTTGATTATATCACATGTGTGACATGTTATAGAAATCATTTCTCGCGATGCATGTGTCAATGCGTTTGACCCGGTTGTCCCCCAACCTAACGTGATCGGTTATGAAATGCATCTTTGCCCAAGTACAGTGATTGTGACTGATCAGGCACAATTCCCGATACAAAATACGGGTTTTTGGCATCTTTTAACGCCACGTTTAACCGTGGAAAATTATCCAGACCAATAATCTTAAATCCCACAGATTGCAATATATGAACAATATCGACAAAGGGACGCAAAGAACTGGCCTCATTAACAAAAGGGCCAATATTTGATATATCCAGCGTTTGAAACCCAACCCTAAAATTAAAATCGATATTAGGGGCCAGCTTGCGCGTCTCTATCCGATCTGTAAAGGCAATATTTACAATATCATCGGCAAACATCACTTCGTATACATTTATTTGTTTATAAACTAACGCCGACACCAACTGGGCCATATTCACAAGCGCGTCCATCGCAGCAAAGTTATTGATCTTGGGCATATTGGGACAACTTAACGTCACATCTAAATTAACATGATAACGATCTTGGTTAAACGCATAATTATTCAAGAAATTTCGAACCAAGGCCAACGCCGCCCCGATATTACCGGGATCATGAATAACTATTTTAATTTTATTATATTTAACCAGGTCATAATATGTAAAATCATTAATATTTGCGTCATTAATGACCAACGGCGTTTCAAAAACCAGAACCTGGTCTGCGATTAATTGGGCATCGCACCCAACAACACCTGGGGCGGCCCCCAATGCCGCCACGCCAATCGCGCCACGTCTGAAACCACGGGCCAGATGTGATAACTTGGCCGGGGCCGCCATTAATTGTTTCTTGATGTCCATTGACCGCTATCCTTTATCTTTATACTATGTTAAATTATAGCAGAGTGATGAAATAAAACAAGTCCCCCATGGGGACTTGTCAAAACATTCTGGATGGGTCATTATGGCCCTATGGGGCTAATTTAATCCAGATTAAACCGCTTTTTATATGCATCAAAAGTAAGCAATTTATCACTTGATAATACCGCATCTCTTAACTTTATATACTTTTTTACAATATTTATATCCATGTCTTGTGCCCCAGCATATGAAAAATCATCATTATAAAATTGTTCAATTCCTTGCTGTTTGTCGAACAACCAAAAATCATTAGGTTGCCAACCATCTGAAAATATAGTTTTAACAATGTTTTCATAATCACTGCGCATCATAAAAAAATATTCCGCCCCCAGCGTTATCTGGTCTGGGTAATACACAGCAACCCCCATCTTGTTATAATCAGTCGGCCCGGAATCTGGAATCAATTTCACTCGAATATGTCTTGCACCTGCCTTTACTTTGCGCGCAATATTCATATTCCATTCTATATGACTTGGGCCTAATTCAGACATTTTTGGAATGTCACCATCCAAAAAACGTTTTAAGATTGGTTGTTCGTTTTCCATATTATATGCAATACGCGTGTCAATCTTTATTGCTTCGATTTTATAATTATCAAATGATACCTTTAAAATATTTTAACCTTTCGATATTTAACATACACAAGTATCAGACTGGGCAAAATCAATAATAAAAAGCATCCGAAAAGATGCTTCATATCACATGGTGCCCTAAGCAAGAATCGGACTTGCGACTCGTCCTTACCAAGGACGTGTTTTACCACTAGACTATTAGGGCGTTTTGATTTCTTGGCTATTATACGGGTCAAGGATAAAAAATCAAGTCTAAAATTTACCCCGCGTGATGCGGGGTACAACATTCTTGGGGGCCGCATTATTCGATACAACAATTGACCGCCGTTTTAACCCAATTCTTTAATTTTGATATCCCGCCTGATGTTGGGATGTCGGTTGGACACACGTCGACCGGGGTAACATTGTCTTTTTTGGACGTCGCCGTCTTTGGGGCAGATGGCATGTACTTTAACGTTGTCGCACCGTCATTTAACATACCCATATTCAATCCCCAAAAGATACAATACAGACCGTATGACTGATCAAACAAGTCATAGGCCACATCCCGATCACCGGCGGCCAAGGCCTTGGTCCCCACTTCGAACAAACGCATAGATGACGCCAACAAGTGTTTAGAGATGCACCATACTTCCCCTTCGTATGATGGGATAACCTTTAACATTAATTTTTTACGTTGTTCCCTGATTTCGTTAATCATATCATAAAACGCATGTTTGCCGGTTTTGGCCCCAGAAAACATCAGATGTTCTTCGATAGAAATTAAATTCATAATACCAATGGTTAAATCTTGATCCGACGACAGATCTTTGGGATTAACCTTTTTCGCAGCATCCAGTTTTTCAACAAATTCTTGGACATTTTTGATTTTTTGCATCTTTTCTCCCAATTTTTTATTTTTTAGCAAATGGTTAAGATCCAGCTGGCCACCGCCAAAACCACAATCGGCAAGACCACTTTTTCAAAGGCAAAATGTGCATGGCCGCCATTTCTTGCCTTCATCCAATCATAAATCTTTTCTGTGACGATAAACAACAATCCCCCCAAAATCGTTCCAAACAGCAAGGGATCAACCCGCAGAAAACCAAAATAAGTACACGGGCTATACGTCACGTTTCCAATATAGGCAAACCCAATCGATGCCATCATTGCCCCCAACACCAACGCATTACGCCCCCAGAAACGCCAGCCGCGCCGATCCATAAACTTGATCACCCAATACCCCATCAATACCAAAAACGCCCCAACCCACAGGCCGGCGACCGCATCCGGCACACCCATGCGCCGCGTAATCGGCAATGCCGCCCCAATGGCAATCGTACACACCGGACAGGCCGGATTTGCCATCGCTGGAACCGACAAAAACATCATCAAAAACATCAGTGCTTTCTTCATTTCCCTTTCCTTTTATTATATATGATTTTTAATATATATTATTTACAATATATATAAAAAGTCAAATAAATATTTGCCCCGTCCCCCCAATCATGATATGAATAAGGTAACAGATATCGCAAAGGATACCACGAAATGTCAAATGCCCCATTACCTGATGTCAAGATTGCCTGTCAATTGCCGCCAGAAATTATGGCACGTGCCGCCCAAGGGATTGGGTACATCGCGCATCCAACACGGTTACGGATCTTGGAATATCTGGACGTGGCTGGCCGGTCATCTGTATCGGCGATTGCGCATCATGTCAACATTGCCCCCACCATTGTATCCCAGCATTTGAAGAAAATGCGCGACGCCCATCTGGTGCAAACAACACGGCGGGGAATTTTTGTGTATTACGAAATTGGCGGCGAATATCCCGCCAGCATATTTGTCTGTCTGCGCAAATTGTTTGGATTTATGACAGATCAATTAAAATTCTTGCGCGATGGCTATCGGGAAATTTTACCCGAAGATTATACAACCATGGCCGCCAGTCGGATTAAACTATTTGCCCATACGGATAAAATGCGCATCTTGGAATTTCTGACCTATCGCGGGGAATCATGTGTGGGCCAGATTGTAGATGGGGTCAACCTGCCCCAGGCGGTTGTATCTCAATATTTGAAAAAGTTGGCCGATGATGATTTTGTGGCATCGCGGCGTGATGGTCGCTATGTCCGATATACCATCACCCCAGGCGTTCATAAAACCACCATCGGGTGTATTCATCGACGCTATGAACGGGTGGGTAACAACTTTTAGATGCGCGCATCCCATCATAATGCAACAATTTGAAAATTTATAAAATCACGCGTTGATGCATGATTCTGTGACAAATTACTATAAATCCACCCAGATGTGACCGGCATCCTGTCGTTGGTGAATTTGCTTGTTTGAAACCTTGGCGGGTGCCCTTGAATCAAAAAATAAAAAGCCCCATGCGGGGCATTTGAATTTTGGTAGCGGGCCGGGAATTCGTCGGCGATGATGTTGTCACATCACCGCGCGACGGAACAGCGCAAATTCGCATCTGCGACCGGTATGTTCCCACATGCCTATTTGCTTGTTTGACCCCCCTTGTGAACACCCACAAAAATTTTCAATTTTTGCGGGGCCCGGTTTCGGAGGTTCAAGTCTATCGTTGCCAAAATAAAAACCCCATTCGGGGCGATTTAATTTTGGTAGCGGGAGAGGGACTTGAACCCCCGACACGCGGATTATGATATTTCTGAGCTGAAAATCAAAAAACGCAGATTTCCGCGCCTTTTAGCCCGTTTTTATTCATCGCTTTTTCGTCCATATAGTCTACATATAGTCCCACGGATATAAAAAAATCAACTTTGTTGTATTTTTATCCATAATTATCCCGTGAACCGAATAATCCCCAAACCAAATTGACTGATACGGTTATAATGAGTAAAGTATATATACAATGGTCATAAAATGAAACTTGTAAAACTATTTTGCTTATATATCACTTTGGCAATATCTCCTGCCATTGCGACGGATAAATATTATTTGGTTCAATGGAGTATTGATGCACATTGGATTCGTGTGGCTTATCCGCAATTGGCATTTACAGACGGATTTAAAATAGCGGGAAGCGAACGGGAAAATCGGTATATCAGTCCGTATGAATTATCAAAAGAAGATTGTTTGAATAGAGTAGAGAATACATTAAACGGCTATAAAAAAACATATAACCGCGTTATGCAACAGAAAGACAGTTTTTATAATTCTGCCAAACGCTCCATTGCAGAAAAATCTTATGTTGTGGATGATTTGTCTGATGAATATTACAGTTATTACTGCATACCGGTTGATATGTGGAACAATATAAAACCATCGACGGATGCCAAGGATGAAGATTATATTACAGGCGATGAACAAAGATATAAGGATATTGATTCATTTGTAGAGATATTAAAGCCCTGTGGAATAAGTGAATTGACTGTGAATAATGTCTTGATTCCGGAAACGCCTTTTATATGCGAAAAATATAACGCCGAACAACCGATTCCGCACAAGACATATAATGGACTTGTCGGATACCAGAAATTCATCAGTTCAAAGAAATAATGATAATCACCAGGTCATATAGTCAACCATATAGTCCACATATAGTCAAAATACAAAGAATTTGGATTTAGATATAAACTTCGCGAAATTTAGAAATTAAAAAATCCCGGAAATCCGGGGGATTTGGTAGCGGGAGAGGGACTTGAACCCCCGACACGCGGATTATGATTCCGCTGCTCTAACCAACTGAGCTATCCCGCCAAACGCATCGCATTATATCAAACTTTTTTTCAAATGCAAGAAACAAATCCATTTGATTTTTTTCATGGCTCAATTTATTATTCAAAGGACATCGGGGGTTCCGATGTTGGGATTCAACACCCATTGTATGCGCGTCTGTGCGGACGTAAAACGCTCCTGCATATCCATTATGGCAGGAGTGCGACTGCATATAGATAAAAGCATCGCGCTATTACGCATACAATAGTGTTGAAACTCCTGCCGTCTTTTTATAAAAGGACGGCTTCTCTTTATTCAACAATAAAAAGGTATGCAACATGTATAAATATTGGAAAATTCGCGAAATCATCGCCAAAATGGCCGCATTGGTTGGCACAAACCGTAACAAACGACGCCAAATTCGTGATAAAATTCGCTTTGCTGGATTGATTCAAAGCACGGGTCATTATGACATTGCCCAGAAAAAGTACCCAAAGCCAATTGCAATATCATTGTGTTTCAATGGTGATGGATATAAATTAGCTGCTGTATCAATTCGATCCCTGGTTATGGCGGCGTCTGATCGGTGTGATTACCATATTTATTGCATTGTTGATTCCACAGTTCATAGCGAGCATCGCCGCATCCTGGGGCGCATGGTGGCCGATACCCAATCAACAATTACATTTATTGACGCCAATCATGATTTTGACACCGCCAATCGACGCAGATGGCCGGTCGCGGTGTATTATCGCATGATGTTGCCAAAACTATTGGGGGACATCGACCAGATTATTTATGCAGATATCGATACTATATTTTGTCGTGATTTGATTGATTTGGCCTGTTTAGACATGGGGGATAATTTAGTGGCAGGCGTTGCCGATTATAATAACGGTTATATCAATTCGGGTTTTTTGGTTATGAATCTGACCCAAATGCGCAAAGAAAACATCTATGACACATGGGTTTGGGCCGCCCATAAAAAAGATTACAAAAATCCAGACCAAGATTTATTAAACTATACCACACGTGGGCGAAAAATATTTCTGCCGTTGCGGTACAACTTTCAATCTATGCTGGGGACACGTTTATTCAAGGTACATACCGATCGTGAGTTCTTTGATTTGCGTCACCATCTGGTTGTAATGCATTATTCAAATTGGATGAAACCATGGCATCCCCACAACAGACGTCCTTTATATTCCAATTTATGGTGGGATGCGGCGCGGGAAACAGACCTACGATTCGATTTATGAATTCGTTCACAGATTAAAATATTATAATTTTTAATAAAATAGGGTTGAATGCATGTCTGAAATAATGTATATTGGGCGGTATGAAAAAATACTTGCTCTTTTTAATGGCCCTTGTTGTCCCGGGATTGGCACACGCGGCAGACGTATGGAATCCCTTTATGGGGTATAATGATCACCAAGTGGCCATTAATTTCGGTCAAGGTGTCGATAGCGGATTTTTAATTCCGCCACCATCGCGATTTGTGCCGTTTTATATGATGCCCCATATTCAATATTCGCAACCGACAACGTTTTTTAAGCTGCCGGCGCGTCAATCATTGAACTTTGGCGAAACGGTGGGCATGGGGAAAAAGTATGGTTGGAATTGGAAATCGTTTTCGATCCCAATGCTGTTTGCATCGGGGGATGTGGCATTGCTGTATGGGAAAAACTGGTACTATGCCACGGGCGTCGGTGTCGGTTTCCAGGCCCAGCAAAATGATCGTTTGGGGGCGAAATTATTGTTCCAATTCAAGATTTCCGCCGGATACCGGTTTAACGATTGCTGGGGTGGGGAAATATATGTTCAACATTTTTCCAATGGCAACACGGCCGATGAAAATTATTCTTATGCCTTTTATGGACTGGGGATGACATATAGTTTCTAAACCATTAAATGGCCCAAAGGTTCAATTATTAGAAATCCCGTTTGAATCCATGGCCCGGGGCAAGCGATCCAATCCCCCATAATCCCAAATCCCGCCAGATTATATGACAAAGCAGCGGGATTAAAAAAAAGCGGCAGCACCGCTTTTTTTTCCTACCATTCAATGGGTGTTTTACCATGCGCGGCCAAGTATTCATTTGCCTGCGAAAAATGATGATTTCCAAAAAATCCCCGATGCGCCGATAGCGGCGATGGATGAACCGATTTCAAAATCAGATTACGGTTGGGATCAACAAATTCGGCCTTGCGCTGCGCATAACTGCCCCAGAGCATATAGACCACATTATCCCGTTCGGCAACCGTCCGAATAACCGCATCCGTAAACGTTTCCCATCCACGTCCCACGTGGGATGCCGCCGCATGGGCACGCACAGTTAATGTCGCATTCAGCAGTAAGACCCCTTGGTCTGCCCAATGACTAAGATCACCGTGGGTTACCGATGGCCGGCCCAAATCAGATTCAATTTCTTTGTAAATATTAACCAATGACGGGGGCACCGGGGTGGGCGGCAATACCGAAAAGCATAATCCATGCGCCTGGCCGGGTTCATGATATGGATCTTGGCCGATGATCACCACCTTGACATGATCCAACGGGCATAAATTAAAGGCGTTGAAAATATTTTTCGGGGCCGGATAAATCGCCTGCCCCGACATATATTCCCCACGGACAAAGTCTGTTAACCGAACAAAATATTCTTGATCGAATTCCGCCCCCAGGGCCTGTTTCCAAGATTCTTCGATTTTAACGTCCATGTGCCCCCCCAAATTTCGTTTACAATGTGTCCACACGCTGGGACGCCATCAATTGATTAATTTGCATCAAGATATCAT
>CATNBF010000007.1 GCA_950096895.1 uncultured bacterium
TTGCATCCACCGTTGTGGCATCCGTATCCATGGGATTAGACAAGTCGTTATACCATTGATTAACAGATAAATTTAACCCGCGGAATTGACACGCAAGCGGCATCGATACCTCTACCCATTTATCCTGGATCCCGGTAACGCATTTATAACGCTTTTTTTCTGGTACAATAATGCGCTGGAAAATATGATTTGCCTCTAACGTGATTTCTGTTCCACTGGGGCAATGACGGTTATCACATTCGTAAACTAATTCCCCCGCCAAATCTGCACCGTCTTGATTTGCCTGATCGGCGGCATCGGCACGTTCAAAACCCTTTTCTGTAACGAACAAGAATTCGTTATGATCCACATCTTGGGTGCCATCAAAGCTGATATACGTTTCACCGCATGTGCCCGGTAAATTTTGGGCCGGTGCCGCAAACATGGGATTTGGGGCATAGCTATATTCTGGGGTCTTCCATGGTGGAACCGTTGATGCCGCCCCAGATACCCCCGGCATTAATACAACCAGTGAAAGAAATGCAATTTTTTTCATTCCCAATATCCCCTCATTTATTTGGTGCTAGTATATCATATTTAGCACCCGGATACAAGAATGAATTTGCGGGCTTAACGACACTCTTCAATCATCTGATCGATTTCTGCCGCCACCATCAGATCAGATGCTTTTAATTTTTCAACCTGGGCAATCGCGTACAAGACCGTCGCATGATCCCGACCCCCGCATGCCATCCCAATTTCTGATAACGACAATTTTGTCGCCGCCTTTAATGCCGCCATCATGATCTGGCGGGCCCGAACAATGGCACGTGCACGTCCAGAACCACAAATCGCGTCATACGATACACCCATCTTGTCACACATCGCCTTAACCATTGCAACCGGTGTCTTGGCGCGCGCCAATGTATCGGCCAACAATTTATTCGCCACGTTCACGTCCACACGTGTCCCCATCAATTCGGTATACGTCTTGATCTTCATCGCAACACCGGCAACCAAATGACCATTTGCCGCCACGCGATCGGCAATATGGGCCGCCGTTTCCCCGTCTACACCCGCCCGGCATAACATCATGCGACGAACATTCGCCGTCGGGGCCACCATATCCGCCACCAAGCCAGATGCAAATAATGATGTCGCCCGACGATCAAATCCCGTCAGATTTGCCGGTGCCGCATCGGCAACCAAAACCACGTTTTTGCCGGCCGCCCGTAAATCTAAAACCAATTGAATGAATTCTTCGCATGTGGCACGTTTTCCGGATAAAACCTGAACATCGTCCATAATGAATGTATCACAGTTGCGGCAAAAATCCTTGAACGCAAAAACAGAATGTTCGCGCAGGCTGCGTGCAAATTCCGACACAAATTGTCCCCCAGACATCATCACCGTCCGTTCACAGGCCGATGCAATGCACCCCGCCAACATCGATTTACCACATCCGGCCGGCCCATAAATAAACAAGGGTGAAAATGCCGCCGTCCCTGTGGCCAGTTTCTTGGCCGCCGATACCACAAATGCATTTTCATCCGACATCACAAAGGCATCAAATGAAGAAGAAAACGCAACCGCCTTTGGTGCCATAACCGGGGCATATGTCTGAACGCGATTGTCATTGGCCGATGCCACTGCTGCACGGGTTGCCCCACGCACCGTGATATTCAGTCCCAATCCAACCGATGCCGCCACATCTGTTAAAATATTGGTGTAAACGCCACGAATAAAATCTGCAGAAAATTGATTATGCGCAGTCAAGACCAAAGTATTATCAACAATGTCAAAATTCAGCGGCGCAATCCAAGACCCAAAACTGGCAGAATCTATTTTTGACGCAATTGCTGCCTTGATGGAATCAATGTTAATGTTTTGCTTTGTCGCTGTCTGCATGCCGTTTCTCCTTTCCTTCCCTAAAAGAGTTTCCTGCCCCGCGCAAGAGTGTAAAAAACACCCGCACATAAACGCATGTTTCGATAACTTTCTCAAAACATATCGTCTATATCGCCCTACTGCTTTTTCTTCTCTCTCGCGTTTGTTTTGGTTGTTTGGCAACCGTTTGGATACGTCGGTTAAGGTATATGATTAATTTCTATTTGCAACCCAATGTTGGCTATTTTTTTTACATTTATTTTTTGACACCGATTCGGATTTTTGCCAGATTTCCGGCCTTTGTATATACATTGTATGGACATGAAAAGATTCACATCCGAACATATCCCGCACCGGTATTTCGTATCAATCCTTGCAATTCCAAGACGACTAATTCGCGCTTGATTTCCGAAATTGATTTTTTGACAATATCTGCCAATACAGATTCTGTGACCGGAATGGTGCCAATGGCATCCAATATGAAATTTTCCGGCGGCAATTTTTTTTCTTTTTTTATGTTTTTTTTCGCATTGTCATCAAAAAAATCATCTGGGCCGATACAAATTTTTGCCACGCCATCCCGAATCAGTTGATTCGGTCCCATTGAACGCGGATCACACGGATGCGAAGGAACCGCGAAAACCGGGCGATTGGCATCAATAGCGAATCGGGCGGTGGCCATTGATCCGGATTTGGGATCCGCCTCGCCCAGGATTAATTGATCGGCAATCCCTGCAACCCAGCGATTGCGTTGAATAAAATTTGTGGCCACCGGAACATAGCCAACGGGCATCTCGCTTAAAATAACGCCATGGGCCATAATTTCATTATAGAGCGATTCGTTTTCCACCGGCCAGATATAATCCACCCCACCCGCCAATACGGCGATCGTTGCGCATTCTGATTTTGTCCGTAATGCCCCCCGATGGGCCGCGGTATCGGTCCCCATTGCCATCCCAGACGCCACCGCAATTCCATGGGCGACAAATTCCGCCGCCAAATCTGCAACAAAGGTCATGCCATGGGCACTGGCATGCCGGGTCCCCACCATTGACACCACCGGCCGGCCCAACGTATCGATATTTCCCCGTGCGGTCAAAACGGGGGGATGATTTTTTAATTCACGCAGCCGGGCCGGATACCGGGGATCATCATCACATATATAATGTATATTTAATTTGGCCGCCCGATCCATTTCACGTCGCACGGCATCGTATACATCACCCGACGTCGCAACCGCCGCCGCCGCGGCATCGGCACCACCGAACCGACGTATTAAATCTGCATACTTTACCGGCCCAATTCCAGGCGTGCGAATAATTAATAATTTATGAAATAAATCAGACATGATAAATTGAGTATAGGAATTTGCCGCCATCGGTTCAATGGCAAAGTTTACGAATAAATTCGTCGACATTAAAAATGCGCCCATATGGGCGCATGATTTATTACGGCATCACAGACAGCAATGTCACATAATCATAATTGTTGCACGCGTCTGGCTTGGCCCCAGCCCAAACCGGATTTTCACAGGCATCCCGCAACCCGATCAACCAATCACGAAACCGATTATATGTGGCTTGGTCTTCTTTTCTTAGCACCGCCAATTGAGAACGAATTAACTCTGTCCCTTCCAGGTCATGCTGTCCTTCGACTTTGCCCCCGATTAATTCATTACCAAACAATTCCATTGCCCCGACACCAATACCTGCGCCACCAACAGCACCGGCCACCGTGCCCCATGTGCGTCCCGATTTCTTGGCCGCCAAAATACGATCTTTGATCATGCCTTCGTCGGCCCACGCGCCACATGTAATCGTTGTTCCCATCGGATAATAAACCGCCGCCACGTCCGATATATTAATCCGATTATCATCAGATTTTAATTCCACCCGAACAAAGCAAACATTGTTTTCCGGGTTTTCTACATCTTCGACCATCGATGCGTAATTACCAACATTGCTGTACCGTGATGCCCAAACAAACGTATTTCCAACCCCAATATTATTATTCAAACAGGCGGCCTTTTCCTTTTCACGCATGTCTTTTTCTTCGGTCTGGTCTTGATTTTGATCGATATTTAATGAAACTTTTGAATTCAGGTTTCGAATGGCCGGCATTCTGGCCAATTGGTTCTTTGACGCGACAACCGTTCCACGCCCAGAATCAACAAATTGATCCGACATGGCACGACGTCCAGGCGTTTGGGGCACCGCGACGGCAACCGACGTCATCATAGATAAAACCATAAAAAATCCCAAATTTTTCATTCCCTATCCCTTGGTTTATTATGGATATATTATACCATAAATCAGCACTTAAATAAAGTAAAAAAAGGCCGCGCTACCGCGGCCCTGTTACTTTTTCCATTTCCAGACGATTTTTGATTCGGTTCCCGAAATCAAACGACGAATATTTTCCCGATGCCGCCACAGGCATAGCAGCCCAATCGCCGTAAAGGCTAATCCAGGCTGAAACCCGATGGCAAACCCATAGGCCGGCAACAATAAAAACACCACCGTCGCCCCCAGCGATGAATACCCCGTTGTTAACGACACCGTCAACCATTGCAACCCGCAAAAGATAAATGTCACAGGACTAACCGCCAAAACCGTTCCAAAAAGAGACGATATTCCCTTGCCCCCATGAAATTTTAACCATATGGGATAACAATGACCCACAATCGCTGCAAATCCACACCATGCGGCAAAATCAACCCCACCGATGTAATTTCCAATCAAAACTGCTGCAATGGCCTTGGCCATATCCAGAATCCAAACCAATCCCGCCAGACGTAATCCCCCGACACGCATCACATTGGTTGCGCCGATGTTTCCGCTGCCAACCTGGCGCAAATCGCCGCGGCCGGCCCAACGTGTTACCAACAAACCGAACGGCACACTGCCCAAAAAATAAGAAAGAATCAAACCAATTGCATACATCATTTTATTTTTCCTTGATTTTGTGTTTGTTTTTTATAAAATAGCAGAAAACATGACGAAATAAAAGGAAAATAAAGTGGCAAATCACAAGTCATCAGAAAAAAGAATTTTGGTCACCGCCAAAAAGAACGCTGTTAACACCGCCCGGCGCAGTGCGGTTAAAACAGAAACCAAAAAGGCATTAAAGGCAATTGAATCCGGCGACAAAGCCGCCGCCGTTGCCGCCACGCGCAGCGCGGAAAGCAAAATCATGAAGGCCGCCGGCAAAGTTATGCCGAAAAAGCGTGCCGCCCGCAAGATTTCGCGCTTGACCAAAAAAGTTGCTAAAATGGCATAAATGATTATCCCGCCGTCTGGCGGGATTTTTCATGCTCTCTTAATAACTCTATCGTCTATTACGTTGTCGTATTATCCTGGCCCACCCATTTCAAAGCCACCACAAAAATGTCTGAATTAAGCATTGGGACCAACAATCGCACGACACGTGGATCATCACCATTTTTTATGACACGGGACAAATATACGCCACCGTGGACGTGTTGTCCCCCCGAAAACCTTTCATCCCCACAATGGTCATCTCACCTGGCCCGGCATAGCTATCCATGCCCGATATTTTTTTGGCAAAAGTTTAATCTATCGCACTTTTTTCGCCCCCCCAGAATTAAATCCGGTTATAAAAAATGCCCTTAGTACTTCAAAAATCTCTATAGGATATAAAGACAAGGCGGCGGCTATTGAAATTGCCGACGATCTATGGATCATCACCCCAGAATAGATCAGGATAAAATCACCCCCTGCAACAATATCACTTGCTATGATCGTGATCACTTTGTATATAATCAGGGATCAATCCACACACCACTGTGTTGTCGATATATTGGCGTGACCGCCACCCTGTCATGCATCGTTATGGATCACCTCCTGGGGCGATTGAAATTCATAGGGCGCCAATATACCACTTGCCATACCCAGAAAAGATAGCGCGACAATACCACATCTCAAAGTACGCATCCCATCCTGTGACCCGGCCGACCAGCACCAAATCTGGATATAAAAAACACCTGCCCCAGCAAAATTGGCCATCACGCTTGGGTCGGTATTACCTGGGAAATTCCCATCCCCATCATAATTTTCCGCATATCCCCAAATAATTTTTATAAAAAAAAGCCCCATGGGCGGTAAAAATAAATATTGATGATTGGGGATTAAGAAGCCATTTTCAGGAAAAGTGTGTCATATTCGTTTAACTTATTTTGACACGCCCCAATCATACGTGGATTGGGATCTAAATTTTTACGTGAACATCGATCCAAATGTGTTCGTAACCTGAAACGGCCCTTCTTAAAAGCCGAACTGGCAACCGCCAGTATGTTTTTTATCATAGTCCATATTTGGAAAATTTTCAATGAATTTTTTCTGATTTTTAACTATCCGATAAAAAAATCCCGGCACCATGGCCGGGATCTGGATTAATTTAATGGGGCCCCCCAATGCTGTTGAATACTGCGTTCGACATCCATGGGGCTAACCAGGACTTGGGGTGTCAAGATGATAACCAAGACATCCCGCTGCGCAGATGTTTCACGCGATCCAGACAAGGCCATAAAGTCCGGATCCCCCAATCCATAGCGGGTGTCATTGTTGGTCTGCTTTTCAAACCCAGACACCACCAGCATTTGGCCCGATTCCATAATCACTTCTTGCATAAAGCTGCGTTCTTCAACCTCTGGCAATTGCAGGGTTACTTCGCCAATTGTTTGCGTTGACATATTCAACAATTCGCGTACGGACATCTTGAACAACAACAAGATACGTCCATTTTCCAATACGTTGGGCAACAACTGCATTGAAAATCCGGTTTCCAGATCATCTTGGTCAACCGTACTGGATTCAACCGTTGTAAAGTTACGCGATTCAAAGCGTTTGATATACCCGGTTGTCCGTGTGTTATTGACCGGGGCCACACGATTATTTCGTGTTGTCACCCCTACATTTGTTACCAATGATACCTTGCCCTGCTTGGCCAAGGCCTGGATCAAGGCATTACTGCCGGCGGCACCGGACAAAGATCCGTTGTTAATCTTGTCCGCGGTATAGGCCCCAGCCACCTGTTCGCCATTTTCCATATGCGTCGCCCCCGTCAAACCAGACACTGCATTTGACAAGACCGCGATGTTCATGGAACTGGCCTCGGTCGATGCCAAGTTGTTTTTCGGATTCGCCACAATATTTAATCCCGATGCCGAATTAATCGCCGCCGCCAAATTCAACCCAAATGCAGAATTGTTGGAAATCGATACTTGTAACACTTTGACATCGATCGTCACCAATTGCGACAGCCGTTTGTTCTGGCGTTCAATATATTCTGCGCACCGGGCCAGAATTGATGGTGATGCCGTAACCGTAATGGTTCCCAAACTGCGCGATACGGTAAAGTCTGCATTTTCTGTCTTGCCAATAATAGAGCCGATAGTTTGTTCCACTTCGTCCCATTCTTTTAATGTAGATTCCAGTGTGACCAAATTACCGTCATCGGTGGCCACCGACGATTGATATGACACATCTGTTCCCAATGCATAGAGCGTGAATGTCTTGGTTTCGGTTTCATAAAACACAATGGCATCTTTGTCATAATACCATAGCAAGTCTAAATCTGTCGCGACTTGGGACAACAATCCAGATAATTTGCCGGTATAGGCAACATTCATTGTCTTTTTTAATTTTTCTGCATCCACTTGGCTATCGATTTTAACCGGAATACCCGTAATAGAATAAATATCATTGGCCAAAACCTGTAATGAGACGGGTTCATTTAATAAGATAGTAATCCCGGTATCACTTTCGAATTGGGCCGGCAAATTGTTGCGATGCGCCAAAACAGTTGATTTATTTCCCAACCAGATTCCTTCGGACATTGAAACCGTGTCACCGGTCGCCACCTTGGCCCGGGGATTTTTGGCCATTTCAAACGCATCATAGGCGTTGACAAAGTCTTGGTCCACGGCGGCGGCAACATGTGCCGACTGTTTGGTTACACATCCCGCAACCAACGCGCACAGGGCGCAAAACACGGCACAAAGTCTGATTGATTTATTCATCGTTATCTCTCCCTGAGGTCCTTATTCTTCGTTTGTGGAAATAACCAATACGCGGTTACCTTTGTAAAACTTGGCATACGGGGTCGGTGTGGCCCGGCCAAAATTACGCACCAGTGCCGACGCCACGTCAACAAAACGCCCCTTAAAGACAGCACTGGCCTCTATCGGGTATTCACGTGATGTGGCCCAAACCAAATCCCAACCTTCCTTGTCGCACCAATTCTGCAAGATTTCACGCAGCGTCTGACCATTGGCAACCACCCATGAACGCACCTGGTCTGATAATTCCTTGGGGGCTTCTGCATCCGCAGATTCATCCACAGCAATTTCTGTTGTTTGTTCTTCGGTAATAACGGTACCGTCTGGCAACGTTGATGTGGCAATCATCCCATTACGTTCCGCAAAGGCCACATATTCATCCCCATTGGCCGCACGACGAACACAGTTCTTGCGCCCACTGCGCGAGACGGACAAAACATTTCCCCCATCATCTTCCAGCATTTCACGCGTCAACAGGGGCATTTCCGAATTATTGGCGCATTCATCATCGAATCCAAACGGCACCTGGGGCCCATGAATCATATTTGCCCCGCCCGACCATCCGGCAAAGTCCCCCCGTGGCCCCATATTAAAATTATTTTCTACGACCAAGTCGGCCCCAATTTTCGAAACAATTTTTATGTTATCAGATTTTGTCCCGGCCCCTGATTTTGCACACGCCCCAGATTCACACGCAACATCAACGTCGGCATCTGATCCCGCCAGCGGCCATGTCGGCACCGGTGCATATTGGGTCACCTGATTTTGATTATATTGAATATATGTGTCTTCGACCACATCGCGATCGGTCGTATAAAATGTTTCCGATGTAATAAACTGGGGGCCGTTTTCTGCGGCAAAACAATATCCCGCGGCCGTTGCAAACATGGCGATAATCAAGACTTTACGAAACATAAACTGGTCCTTTCCTATACTTATTATGAACTTATTATAACAACTTGACCGAATCTGTGCAAGACTTAAAAACAGGCGCAAAAGATAAAATCGCGCGAATCGGAAAAAGGTGTTATACTACACCCCGATAGAACAAAATTAATGGGAAAATTATGACAACAGACCTGATTCTTATCGGTGGGGGACTGATTATCGCGCTGGAAATTATCCTGGTGGGACTGGGGATTGGGATACGCCGCGCAATGCAGCGTACAGAAAATGCGATCGGCCGGCAATACAACTTAATCTTGCGCATTCAAACGACATTAAAAAATAAATCGGCAACAAATGCCGTCGCAGAAAATGCCGAAATGGTCTATCAGGATTTATTACAAAACCTGATTCCGATTATGGCGGCAATCGATGTTATGCCGCGCAATACCCCCGAACATCCTTTGTGGCGGGCATTGGGGGGAATCCTGGATACCTATAGTCGGGATCCATTTGTGCTGGAAAAACTGCGTCGTGCGATCAAGCTTAATAACGACGTGGCCCGTAATATTAATAATTATAGCACACGTGCCGATGCATTCTTGCGGCATCTGACGGCGACAGATCCAAACGGTATTTTAACCACAACATTTACAGACGGACTGTTGGGGCAATCATTAACATTCTTTGCCCAGGCGGTACAACTGGCGGGGGAATAAAGGCCATTAAATGCCAAAGTTATCACGCAAGATTGTTATTGATATTTCCACCCGCCGGGGCGAGCCGCAATGGCTGACCCAGTGGCGGTTGGATGCATTTGACGCATGGCAAAAGATGCAGGAACCCCACTGGGGGGAAATCGATTATGCCCCCATTGATTATGATGGCCTGAACTACTATAACGAGCCCCAGGTCATTGATAATTCCGATTTGAAATCCACATACGATAAAATGGGCCTGCCCGAAGGAGAGCAGCGTGCCCTGATGGGCATGGCCACCGATACCGTCATCGACAGCGCGTCTGTCCACACATCATACACCCAGGAATTAAAAAAACGGGGTATTATTTTCCTGCCGATGTCAGATGCGGTACGCCAATATCCCGAACTGGTTCAAAAATACCTGGGGTCGGTGGTGGGCCCAAAGGATAATTTCTTTGCCGCATTAAATGCCGCGGTCTTTTCAGATGGAACGTTTGTTTACGTGCCCCCAAACACAAAATGCCCCATTGATTTGGCCAGTTATTTTCGCATTGAAACCGCAAAAATCGGGCAATTTGAACGAACCTTGATTATTGCAGATACCGGCGCAGAATTATCCTATATGGAAGGATGCAGTGCCCCCCGCCGACCTAATCATCAACTGCATAGTGGTGTGGTCGAAGTCATTGCACATGATAACGCGATTGTAAAGTATGCCACCGTCCAGAACTGGTATGCGGGTGACTATCGCAACGGAAAAAATATCGGCGGTATTTTGAATTTCGTTACCAAACGGGGACGCGCGGATGCCCATGCCCGACTTGACTGGACCCAGGTAGAAATTGGATCGGCATTAACGTGGAAATACCCGTCGACTATTTTGGCGGGCGATGGGGCCGCCAGTGATTTTTACTCGCTGGCGATTACACGCGGGGCCCAGATGGCCGATACAGGCACAAAAATGATCCACGCGGCCGACAACACGGTATCAAATATTGTTTCTTATGGGGTGGCCTTGGACACATCACGCCAAACATTTCGCAGTCTGGTTTCCTTTGCCGGGCGTGGGGGTAAAAACGCCTCTAAATGCGATACACGCATCATGGACCATGCGGTGGCCAACACACTGCCGACGATTATTCATACAAACGGCGATAATGACCAGAGTCACGAGGCCACAACCGGAACCATTGATGCGGCGGCCCTGCGCTATCTGGAAATGGCCGGAATTGATACAGATACCGCCACTGCCTTAATTGTTGGTGGGGCGGCGGCACCGGTCATCGCACGATTACCAATGGAATTTCTGGTCGAATCAAAACAACTGATTAAAATGGCACTATCAAAAGAATAAACAATGTTAGAAATAAAAAACTTAACTGTATCATTGGGTGGCAAAATTTTATTGCGCCAGATAAACATGACTGTGGAACGCGGGGCACGACAGCTGTTGGCCGGCCATAATGGGTCTGGTAAATCAACATTGGCCGCGGTAATTGCCGGAAATGATGCATATAGCGTGGATTGCGGCCAAATCATTTTTGATGGTCGTGACATCACATCCGAGAATATAACTACACGCGCGCTGATGGGGATTTTTCTGGGGGCGCAAAACGTTCCAGAAATCCCGGGCTTAACAATTCTTAGCTTTCTAAAACATGCGGCGGTGGCCCATACCCATTTTCAAACGGGACGCGATTTATCCATGGGTGAATTTCTAAGTCGTCTGGAAGAAGTTCGTGCAAAGTTAAATATTCCCCAAGACTGGTTGAACCGGTGTGTTAATGTCGGATTTTCTGGGGGTGAACGCAAGCGGCTGATGCTGATGCAATTAATGATGACCCGGCCCACATTTGCAATCTTGGACGAACCAGATTCTGGGGCCGACGCCATGACGCAAAAACAAATTGCCGACGTGATCACCGACATGCCGGAAACAACTTTCTTGATCATCAGTCACCAGCCGGCCTTTACCGATATGGTTCATCCAACAGCAGTAACCACATTATCAGGCGGCGAAATCGTCGTTGATTAAATACGATAAAAATACCCCACGCCGCCGCACATGGCGGCATTTTTATTTTATCCCCATGGCCGGTCCCGGTTTTATTTGAATATTGTCCCCAATTATGATAAAATTTGATATCAAGACAAAGGATTAGACATGACAAAGAAAATAAAAAAATTCCCACGCCAAGAACTTTTGACATGGCTGGTGCGGGCCCCGCTGATGTTTGGTGTGATATGCGCCACATTATTTACCGCCATGATCTGGATGGGGGCCCGCCCAATGTCAATCACCATGATGACACCCTTTGCCTTTATTATCGCTGGAATGGTGGCTGTACGCATGATGCGGTCGGCACCGTTGGATCGATTTTCTTATGTTGCGATTGATAACGCCGTCACAATTGCCCCCATTGCAGTATCAATCATATTGGCCGGAATTACACCGCGCATTCCCAACATGACGGCATGGGCGTTAAATATATCTGGCATGCTTTATGCATTGGTGTTGTTTGGCATATTTACGCTGTCGTATTATCTTATTGGGATTGTGTTGGCAAATTTATATGCGGTTTATCTGCGCTGTATCAAGATGGGGTTGTCACGATGGAAAATTATTATGACAATGCCGTTTACAACGCTGTATTTCCCGGCATACTTTTTATCAGACACGTCCCGGGCACGGCCGGTTATTGATGTTCACCCATCATGGTTTTCCCGTCTGACCCATTGGGTTGTCGCCCGGCCCATCAACGCCATAATCCTTTATGGAATTATGATCTTGATCAACATTGTTGAAACACCCACCATTGATAATATCACATTTATCACCGTATCTGCGGTGCTGTTCGGATTGTACCTGGTCCTGACACCGATGGCACAGCTGCGAAATAATATTGGGGGCCTGTTTACCACGGCATCCATATTTATCAACATCGCCTTTATCATAAAAATACTGGGCGGCATAATGATTGGTTAAATACTTCGGGGGCACGCCCCCCCTTTTTATTTGGATGCCGAACGTAATTATGATACAATAAGCCCATAACACACAAAGGATAATTAATGACCAAAAAAAATCGCACAGAAAACCAAACACCACTGGCGGCATGGCTTTTTGGGGCACCCGTAAAATTCGCGCTATATGCATTGTTTCTGCCGTTTTTATTAATGTTAATCTATGTAATGATTGCAATCGGGATAACGGGAAATGTATCATCGATCCCGACATGGCCGATGTTTGCGATTTTTGTATTCGGCCTTATTGTCGCAGGGTATAAATTAATACGCACATTGGGAATAATGCCCCTGGGGCGGCGTGGCTTTGTCGCCATCAGCACTGGGGCATTTATTACCGTACGGGCCATTGGATTGGGAACACTGTTTGCGTTCGGCCTAATTTATTTTCCCATGATGGCGGCTTTTATGAACCCGGGGGCACGACCAATATTTGCCGCATTGATGACACTGGTGCTGATGCTGCTGGGGCTGGTGGGGATTTATGTCTTTGGGATCCAGGTGGCCAAGCTATACGCCACATACCTGCGGGCTATTGATATGGGCGTTCCCCGGTGGAAAGCTGCTTTGTCTATGCCCTTCTCTATCTTATGGATGCCCGGATATCTTTTAGAAGATAAACGACGCACACCGGGTCAAGATATTAACATTCGTGCCCATGGGATGGCGGCATTAACAGATTGGATTATCAAAACGCCCGCCAATGGATGGACAACCATTGTTATCATGGTGATTGTTTCTTCGCTGCTCTATGGCTTTAATCTGATGATGTGGCCGATATTTATCTTGCCGCTAGGGATCTTTATCCTGTGGTTATTAATTGCCGGCCCAGAAAAGATGCGAAAAAATATCGGTGGGGGCTTTGCCACATTGGCGGTTATTGTTAATATATTGACCATTATATCGGTGATATCAATAAATGTGATTATCCATAACGCGACCCAGACCCAAAATCAACACGCCATCGAAATCACACAATACATCAGCAATGGGGGCACAAAATGAACGGATTGATTTTATTTGCTGGGGGCTTGCTGCTGCTGTGGTTGGGGCGTTCAATATTTATCCCATTGCTGGCGGCATTAATTCTGTGGTATTTGATTAATGCGATCGCTTCTTATTATCGACGTATTATGCCAATCAAAACACCCAAAGACGCGCATGAACGCCGCATTGCGATCATATTAGATTGGACTGCAAATTTATTGGCCGTGGGAACAATGGTGGGGGCAATGTATTTATTCAGCACCCAGGTCCGTCCCATGTTCATTGAATTGATGGGGGCGTTACCAGAATTACAACAAAAGCTGGTTGATTTCGGACACTTTATGTCGGGCAAATTGGGGCTGCGATTTGATGCATCAACGGTTCCCAATATCGCCAAGGTCGCCACAAACGTGGGTGCATCGGCCGTTGGCATGGCCACAACAATCGGGATGATATTGATTTATATGTTGTTTATGTTTGTTGAACAAAGCACGTTTAATAAAAAATTCTCGGCCTTGTTTCCAAATAAACGGCGTTCACAAAAAATGCGCTATATCTTGGGCAGCATTGACGACAACATGAAAAAATATTTATTTATGAAAACCTTGATCTCGGGGATCACGGGTATTTTGTCCTTTTTTTGGTTACAGACCATTGGCCTGCCCTATGCCGGGGTGTGGGCATTTATCGTCTTTATCACCAGTTATATTCCAACCATCGGTGCGATTGTGGCATGCGGGTTACCCATTTTGTATTCTTTGGTCACAACGGATGGCCTGAACCAGCCGCTGCTAACCGCCACAGGATTAATTGGGTTACAAATTTTATTTGGTAATATTATTGAACCGAAACTAACGGGAAAAACGCTAAATCTATCCACACTGGCGATCTTGATAAACTTGGTCTTTTGGGGCATGATATGGGGCGTTGCCGGCATGTTTTTCAGCGTACCATTACTGGTGGCGACATTTATCATCACGGCCCAGTTTGATTCCACACGCTGGATCGCCATTTTATTATCCGCAGATGGGAAAATTCCTGCAAAAAGTGAAGAACAATAATATATCCCGGAATTGATGCTATATGCATGAATTCCGGGGTTTTATGCCATACGACGGGCAACAGAAATGGCATTTTCCAATATCACACGCGCCGCATTCGAATCCAGTTTTTCTTTGATATCACGCCGCCGCACGCGCCCCATATTGTCTTGGGCCGCGCGACTGGATAATGTTTCATCAATCAAGAATATGGGTAAATCCGTTATCATTTCCAAACGCCCTACAAAGTCACGTACATCCCCAGTTGTCTCTGATTCAGATCCATCCATCCGCAATGGCAATCCCACAACAATGGCCACCACCTGTTCAGATAACGCCATCCCTGCGACCGCACGGGGCATGTCAAATGATTGATCTGGGGCCACAATGGGGGGACGCGCAAATGAAAATTCTTGATCAGGATCTGTGACGGCAATACCGCACCGACGGCGTCCCCAATCGACCCCGATAATGCGCCCGATGCGCGGAAAATCCTTGAAATTTGACAAAATCATTGTATAATTTTCCTGTTTATAAAATATAGGATGCAAAATGGCGTTTAGCAAGCAGCAATTACAAAAATTTGCCAATTTAATTCGAATTGAAATCCCAGATGACCAATTAGAACAAATGGGTGCCGATGTGGTCTTTGATTGGATGAACGAACTGTCTAATATCAATACCGATGGCGTTCCCCCGATGTTTAGTCCGGCACGCCACACGGCCCCCATGCGCACCGATGTCGTGACCGACGGAAACATGCGTGCGGCGGTTCTGGCCAATGACCCAGATCAAACCGGCGTATCACGGGGATATTTTGCCGTACCCAAAGTGATGGAGGAATAAGCCATGTCCTACACCCAAAATAAAATACCCGTCTATTTTGTAATACGCAATATACACAACCCGCGTTCTGATTATCGTGCGAAATTGGGGGAAATATCGATTGAGCAATTAGGCAAATTATTATCTATGTGGGATAAAAATGCCCCATCCAATGATTCTTGTATCCATCAGATGACGATACAGTATATCGATCAGATTTCGTTCGGGCGCATAGAAAACAACATGGAAAACACGCGCAGATTAGAATTTCATTCTGTATACCGGGATTTTAATGCCCCCTGTATGATGGGAAATCAATGCCAAAATACGTCCCAGATTTCAATCCAGGGTCAATGTGCCCAGCGGCTGCGCAACGGCAAATGCCAGGATGCATATTTGCGCCGAACATTGGGCGCGATATTATTCCCGCAATTGTATTCAAACGAAAAACAAAAAACCAAATAATACTATGGTGAACCGATGATTGACCTGACGATAAAACAAGCCCTGGATAAATTAAACTCGCGCGAGATTAGTGCCACAGATCTGGCACGCGCCCATTTGGATCGGATTGAACAATTCAATCCGGAATTAAACGCGTACATCACCGTCACACGTGAACGTGCACTGAATGATGCGGCGGCGGCGGATGCGCGCTATGCGGCGAACAATGCCCTGCCCTTGGATGGGATTCCCATTGGGATAAAAGATTTGTTCGCAACGCGCGGCATCCGGTCGACGGGCGCGTCCAAGATGCTGGAAAACTTTGTTCCCGAATACGAATCCACTGTATCCCAGAACTTAATTAATGCTGGAACGGTTTTGTTGGGTAAAACGAATATGGATGAATTCGCGATGTCGGGAACAGGACGCACGTCATTCTTTGGCCCGTCTGTAAATCCATATAGCCGTGATGTCAAATTAATGCCCGGCGGTTCATCCAGTGGGTCTGTCGCCGCGGTGGCGGGGGGACTGTGTATGGCGGCAACGGGTTCTGATACCGGTGATTCCATCCGGTTTCCGGCATCACTGACCGGATTGGTTGGGATGAAACCGACATATGGGTTATGCTCGCGCTATGGCTGCTTTGCCTTTGCGTCCAGTTTGGATCACCCAGGCTCTATTGCCCGCACAGTGGATGATGCGGCGATCCTGTTGGGGGCGATGGCAGGATACGATGCACATGATTCTACATCATACCCGATGGCAGATAGTGTTGCCGAACAATTACGCGCCGGGGTTCATGCGGCCGACATGCATGGATTACGCATTGGGATCATTCGTGAAATCATGGATGCCCCCGGCATTGCCGATGACATGCGTGATATGTTCGATAAATATATCCGCGACATAACCGCGGCCGGGGCCGAGATTATTGAACTAAGCATTCCGCACATTATGCTAACGGCGACATTGTATGCGGTTATTTCCCGGGCAGAGGCGGCATCGAATCTTGCCCGATATGATGGAATGAAATACGGTCTGCGTGTGGATGGCAATGATCTGGTTGATACGTACATGAAAACACGTGCCGCTGGCTTTGGCGATAATGTTAAATTCCGCATGCTGACCGGGGCCATTACCCAGACCAAAGACTTTTACGAACCATGCTTTATGCAAGCGGCCAAGATTCGCCAAATGCTGGCCAATGAATTTAATGCTGCGATGGAAAAATGCGACGTTATCTTGACACCATCGGCCCCATCGGCGGCAATTGCACTGGACGCGGATCTATCGGCGGATGCGTCACGCGTATCGAACGCCATGTTGGTCCCAATGAACATGACCGGGCAACCCGGGTGCAGTGTACCGGCCGGCCGCAACGCGGCGGGATTGCCGATGGGCCTGCACGTGGCGGGGGCGTTTGGGGATGATGTCCGCGTATTGTCTGTTGCGAAATATATCGAAGGCATGGCGAACCTGGACAACCGTCCGACCATCATTATGGGAAAATAAAAAACACCCAGATCCAGGGGATGATACAGTGAATTGGTTTAGGGAAAAATTTGTTGGGATAAAAAAAGTGGTGGCTAGGGACGGAATCGAACCGCCGACACAGGGATTTTCAGTCCCTTGCTCTACCAACTGAGCTACCTAGCCAACGCGTCACGCATAATAAGATAATGAAAAACAAAAAGCAAGGAAAAAGAACAAATGTTTACAATAAAAGGTAAAACGTGCGATTGGGAAGTGGTCATAGGCCTGGAAACACATATCGAAGTGTTGTCGAATTCCAAAATATTCAGCGGCGCATCCGCCGATTATAATCCGACCATTGCCCCCAACACCCAGGTATCGATGGTGGACGCGGCGATGCCGGGGATGCTGCCGGTGCTGAATGAATACTGCGTTGACCAGGCGATAAAATTCGGTCTGGGGATTAATGCCGATATCACACGCCACAGCCGCTTTGCCCGTAAACAGTATTTTTATCCCGACCTGCCCCAGGGATATCAGATCACCCAACCCGCGGATTGCCCACCGGTTGTGGGACGTGGCTGGATTGAAATTATGGGCGACGATGGAAATCCGAAAAAAATCTTGATTGAACGTGCCCATATGGAACAAGACGCAGGTAAGTTAAAACACGATGCCCATCCGACAAAATCTTTTGCCGATTATAACCGCGCGGGCGTCATGTTATTGGAAATTGTGACATGGCTGGACGTTAAAAATCCTGAAAACAATTCCTTTATCACATCCCCAGACGAAGCGGAACGTTACCTGCGTGAAATTCGTGAAATTGCACGCGCACTTGGTGTATCCAAGGCGAACATGGAAGAAGGCTCTATGCGCGCAGACGTGAATGTTTCTGTGCGCCCCGTCGGTTCCAATGAATTTCGGACACGTACCGAAACCAAAAACATGGTATCGTTCAAATTTATCAAGACCGCCATTGAATATGAAGCCAAGCGTCAAATTGACATCTATGAAAATGGGGGTACGGTAACCCAAGACACCATGCGTTACAACCAAGGCGACGGGACAACATCTGTCCAACGCAGCAAGGAAGACGCCCTGGACTATCGCTATTTCCCGGATCCGGATTTATTGGAATTGGTCATTGATGATGAACGCATTGAACGCATCAGAAAAACAATGCCGGAATTACCGGCGGCGACACGCGCCCGCTATATGGGGGAATTGGGGCTGGCGGAATATGACGCGGCGCGTCTAACCGAAAGCACCGATATTTCCAAATGGTTTGATGCGGCGGTGGCGGGCAAAAAAGAACGCGCCAAGGGGGTTGCCAACTGGATGATTTCTGAACTGTTTGCGCATCCAGAAAACTGGGACGTGAAAAATGAAACCCAGAACGCGGCCCCGGACGCCCCGCGGATTATTTGCCCATCTGATTTGGCCGAATTGGTTGATATGGTTCTGGAAAACGCCATCAACGGCAAACAGGCAAAGGAAATCTTTATTAAAATGCTGGACGGGGAAACAGAGCCCCCACGCCAGATCGCCAAAAAATTCGGCATGGAACAAATCACAGACACATCGGCCATTGCGGCGGCCATTGATGACGTCATTGCCGCCAACACCCCCCAGGTGGAACAATACCGCAGTGGCAAGGTCGGCTTGCTTGGCTTTTTCGTGGGCAACGTCATGCGGGCCACAGGCGGCAAAGCAAATCCAGCAGTTGTCAATGAATTATTAAAGAAAAAATTAGAGGCATAAGATGAAAGTCATAGGTATTATTAAAAACGATCCCATCACAGGGGTGATGTATGGTCTGATCGAGATTCCAGATCAAGATATTTCAAAAAACAAGCGCATCCGTGATGCCCACCAAGCAATAGCCAAAATCCAGGTCAAGCATGCTGGCATCATCCGTAATCAACGTGGCAAGCATAAATAATGTAAGTATTGATCCATGAAAAAGTTCTTTATCCAAACCTTTGGATGCCAAATGAACGTCTATGACGGGCAACGTTTGGCCGCATTAATGGAAAGTCGCGGCATGACCGCAACAACAGATCCGGCCGATGCAGACGTTATTTTATTAAACACATGCGCGGTTCGTGCCAAGGCCACAGACAAGGTTTATTCTGCCCTGGGACGGATTCGCCGCGTGAAAAAGCCAGACGCCCTGATGGGTATCGTGGGATGCGTTGCGCGTGAATCTGGGGCGGATGCTTTTCGGCGGGTACGGGATTTGAACTTTGTCTTGGGTCCACAAAGTTATCACAAATTAATTGATATTTTGGATAACCCCGATGCCAAGTTATTAAATATTGACATGGGGGGACTAGAAAAATTCGATGCCCTGCCCCCGATGACACGTTCACCGTTGGTTGCCTATATCCCCATCCAAGAAGGATGCAATCATTGCTGTACGTACTGTATTGTGCCGTATACGCGTGGACGTGAACTATCGCGTGATCCAATTGATATTATTAACGACGTCACGCATGCCGCCCAAACCGGTGCCGTTGAAATCTGCTTTTTGGGACAAAATGTCAATGGCTATAAATTTGCAGATCCCAAAAGTGGCCAAACATACCGTCTGTCTGATTTAATTCAAGAAACCGCCAAAATCGATGTGATCAAGCGGATTCGATTTACATCCAGTTATCCCACAGAAATGACAGACGATTTAATCGACATGTTCCGCACAGAACCGAAATTATTACCGTTCTTAAACATGCCTATACAAAGCGGCAGTCCCGATGTATTGACACGTATGAATCGTCCCAACGACGTCAATCAATATATAGATATTGTGAACAAATTACGTGATGCGCGACCCAATATTCAGATATCCAGTGACTTTATCGTGGGCTTTCCCGGGGAAACAGATGACGACTTTGAACAAACGATGATGATTGCACGAAAAATCGGCTATATTAATTCGTATTGTTTTAAGTATTCCCCCCGCCCCCATACGGTGGCTGCAACGATGTCGGGTCAAATTCCTGAACAAATCAAGGCGGTACGACTGGCCCGGCTGGACGGATTATTAAACGAGATTCAACGGGAATTTAACGATGCATGTCGGGACCAAGTGATGGAATGCCTTTACGAAGGACCCGATAAAACCGGCATGCACTTGGTCTATCGTACCCCTTTTATGCAGCAAACAATCGTCGCACGGCCCACAGACGGCCCGATTGCCCATCTGGCACGGATTCGGATTACGGATGCCAACAAGGCATCCCTGCGCGGGGAAATTGTTGAATAACACGGGTTTTTATTTACGTTTCAGAACCCCAGCCGCCCGCGCACCAATAAACGGTACGATGTTATTTCGTTATCATGATGAATATCCATTGATACGGTTGCACCAACCGCATCCATTTCTGAATAAATTTCCATAGAGATGCCTGACATCATGGCCCCGGCCGTATCCAATATGGCATGCGCGGTAAAATCATAGCGCAATCCATCAACCACATAGGCATAACCCATCTTTGATCCAATCCGACCGGCCACCATGTTATCTGAACCGACCCCGGAAACATGTGATGCATGTGCCGTCATACCGACAAAGGGGCGCATGTAAAATCCATCTGATTTACCATGATATCCCAAATCCAATGCGCCATATAATCCACGCCCATGTGGATTGACTAAAACTTCTTTGCCATTCCATGCATATCCAACATCAAATTCGGCAATCGATAATCCCACCATTCCACGTAACCACAACCGATCAAAATCCAGGCGCACTCGAACATCACCGCCATAGACGTTGCCGGAATAATTATTCAGATCACCAAAGTCCCTGATCCGGGCCATATGACCGCCCATTGCCACACCCAGCGATCCCATCCGAACCCCAATATTTGTCCCAATACCCCGCATAATCATATCACCCGAAGAAACATGAAAATAATCCATCGTCATGGCATGGTCAATATCGATATCTGACATGATAAATGAATGCAGTAAATTGACACCGTCCATTAACCGAATGGGATTTGTGTGCACACTATCTGATAAAATCGAATATAGTTCATCATAGGATGTCGCAAGATCCAGTTTATTGATCAAGTGATTATCCACATCCCAATCACGCAACGTGTTCAAAAATCTCCCCGTATCATTATCCAAAATTTTTACATAATCCGTTTCCCGATGAATATCTAACAAGATTACATCGCCGTCACGTGCACTGGACGCCAGATAAAGCGGATTCATATTGGCAATGATAATATCAACTGTCCCTGACCCGCCCACATTTTCAATTAGTGTCAATCCACTCATATTCACGACATCATCAATGCGTAATGTCACCGACCCATTTAACACAATGGACGGGAAACGATTTGCCATGGCCGCCACCATCCGGTCCAACACTAATGTGGCGTTATCTAAAATAATCCGATCTGAACCTATTGCCAAAATATCAGACAGAAACAAATTATTCGCGCGCGACGACGCATCAACCAAAACCGTATAATCACCATCAACAGATAAATTTGTGATGTCTTGCCGCGAATTGACAATCTGGGTTAAATGTGCATCCCGACCCAAATGGATACCACCAGAATAATTGCCATGATTACGCAATGTGACGTGACAACCATCTGCAACAAATACATCACCAGAAATATGACCATTATTATCAATATAGACAGATTTATTGATATCGATTCGGTTGGCATAAACACGTGCCCCGGTTAATAAATTTACATTTTCAATGACATTGATGTAATCTGCAAACAAAATATAATCAACATCCGCGGCATACGCAGGAGGCACAAACAAGATCACACCTAATAATGCACCAATGCAGTTCTTCACCAGGCTACACTCTCTCTCCGGGGATAGAGCGTAGCATACAGGAATTCATTCACAAGTAAAAATAATTTTTATAAAAAAATCCCGGGAAATTCCCGGGATTACGTTTGCCGTGTTAATATTTATATGTTCATCACATCAAGATTTAGAACATGTTCTTTTCCAAAACGCCCCAGGCTGCTTTGTATCCGCCATCGCGTTCCAGATAGATCTTTGCGTTACGCAGTTGGGCCGCTGTCAGACCACGGATAATGAACGATTCTTCTAAACGACCGCTGTTTCCGGTTGTCAATGTCGGGAAGTTCACGTTCAACGCCGATTTGTCACAGCACATAGAATTGTTGTTGCAGCTGCCGCACTGGTACACGCGAACGGTGTAATCAACGCCCGGACGCAGGTCTTTCAAATCAACTTCCATTTTCAAGCCCGCATTTGTTTCATAGAATTTGATGTTGCCCATGCGGGATTCGCCACCATGACTGCTGCGGGTGTACATTTTGGCGTGAACGCGGCTAACATCGGCTTCTTCATATGTCTGATAAAACACGGTCGTGCTTTGTGTCTGGGCAACTGGCTTTTGCTTGTTCGGGCAAGAGCATCCCGCCAAGATCGCTGTCGCACCCAAAACGGATGTGAACATAAATAGTTTTTTGATTAAGTTTTTCATAAAGGTCTCCTTTTTTCCTTTTGGTTACGTCAGCTATTGTATAATATTTTTTTGCATTTTTCGCCAGGTTTGAATCCCTAGGAATCCCCAGATTTCATGCACATAGACGGATTTCAAAAGACTCCTATGACATTAAATTTATAATCGTGCTATTGTGCAAGATAGATAAACCAAAGGGGAGTTGAAATGTACGAATTAATGCAACATCTAATCGCGTTCAAATACGCATGCAAAGTCAATCATTGGTCCACAGATAATTATGCCATGCATCTGTTATTTGATCGGTTAACAGAACGAATCGATGATATGGTTGATGGCATCGCAGAAAAATACTTTATGGCATCGGGTGACAAGAAAGTATTCGGCCCCAATATCTTAAACCCCAAAATGATTGAACGGAATTTACCCAAAATGTGCGAATCGATTATCATGCATCTCGAAGAACTGCAAGATGACGATGATCTGAACGAAGGATTGGGATCCATGCTTAGCGCGATCGAAGAAGAATTCTTGAATAAATTGGCCCTGGCGGAATTAAAATAAAGCCGAAAATTTCTTAATGCCCGCGCATTGCGGGCTTTTTTTAATAAAAAACGAATCGAAAAATAATAAAAAACAATTCTTAAAATACTATTTGACAAATAATAATTATGTATTAATATACTTTTGAAATAAACCAAGGGATAGATTCATGTTTTTTAAGAAAAAAAATAAAAAGCCCACCAACAATGTCGCCCCAGAAATGTGCGCCACATCGCAAAACACACCTAAAACGCGGGAATTAACCCCGGCCCAGGCGGAATTTCAAGCCATTGCGTTACGCGCAAAAAAAATTGCCGCTGAAATTGATGCAGCCCGTGCCAGTTTTGAAAAGCGTTTTAATGAAACGTTCAAAGTGATAACTGTACCGAATCGCCCCGAAGACGACGATTATAACCTGTTGTCAACAGCCAAAACGATTGAATACACCATGGAAATCAAAGGATACCTGCAATATCGCGCACGGAATCTGCAAAATGTTATGGGTGATTTCATCATCAAGGACAAGGCAATATTACTGGCGGATGAATTAAAAAATGTTGATGGCCGCATGTTTGTCCGCAATACCAGCCGTTTGATCTTGCCGGAATTAAAATCCACCAAGTGTATTTATGTCGACAATGTAGATTATATTGTGTTACCCCAATTGCGCAATTGCAGACTTTATATTAATCACAGTCATTTGCCACTGGAGATAACAGTTGACCCATCTGTTCAGGTTTTCTATGGCGATTATCCATTAAGTAATGAATTGATTAATCGCGCAATGGAAAGCCGCAGCCAGGTCAAACGCGCCGAACTTAGCCTGGATAGTCGCAGCCAAGCCCAAAAAACAATAAATGCGGCAAAAACGATCTTTAACGGCATGCTGGAAAACGGCGGTCGTTAAGACAAAAAAATCCCCAATATTGGGGATTTTTTTATATATCAAATGGTCGCCGGACAACGGCCCACGATGGAAAACCCGGCGGCGTCCCGCCGAATTTTCATTATTCATCGTGATCTTAGAACATAAAGCGGATACCCAAATCGCCGCCAAAGTTATGCAAGCCTGAATCAACGTCAACATAGTTGTAACGGGCCGCCAAATCAACCGCGAAATATTGCATATCGAATGTTACACCCAATGTTCCCATTGCTGAAAAGCGTGTGTTGCTCTTGCTGTGTTCTGGGACCAAGTCACCACGGCGTTTAACATCCATGAATGCGACACCCGCGCCAACACCGGCGAACGGACGAACAACCTGGTACTGGCCCAGTTCCATGTATGTGTTGAACAACAAGGTCTGCATTTTGGTGTGCACGTCAACTTGGGCCGGTGTGCCAAAGCTGTCATGATCTTTCGCCTTGCTATAGAATGAATATTCAACTTCGCTGCGGACTGTGTCACAAACTTCCAACCCTAATGCGGCACGGCCTTGGTAAACCATATCGTTCATGCCTTGTTTTTCACCGTTAAAGCGATAGTTCAGGTTGGTATACCCCAAACCGCCACGCAATCCAATATATGGATCCAGGCCCCACAACTGCCAGCTGCTGTTGTTCGGATTCATACCTGCGAACGCCGGGCAAGCAACCAGCAATGCCAAGGTCGAGATAACTATTTTTTTCATGTTTTTTCTCCTTTGTTTAGGTAGTGGTTGAATCAATGTTTTTTATCATGTCAACATCCGTATTTTATCAGAGCGAATTTGCACTTTGCATAGGTATGGATTCCACAACACCGCATCGAAAAATAGCTGGAACACCTTTAATCCTATGGATTACAGACAGCATCGACCATAAAATAAACATCAGATAAAAAAAGGTAAAAAAATGAAAAAATCCGTCACAATGAAAAATCCATTAAATAAATACTATCATCAAAAATACCCGCGCCAGCATCAAAAATATCCAGGTCTGGATTCAAAAATGACCCCACGTCCTGATTGTGGCGAAGAAACATATATCGGATCTGATCAATTGGTGGGGCGACGCGCATTGATAACCGGGGCAGATTCTGGGATTGGTCGGGCGGTGGCCATTGCCTTTGCCCGCGAAGGGGCGGATATCGCCCTATCCTATTTATCGGCCGAAGAATCTGATGCGCGTGATACGGCCGAATATATTGCTGCGGCAAACCAACGGGCTTTTCTGTTGCCGGGGGATATTGGGGATGAAAAAATCGCAACCCAAATTGTGACCGATGCCATTGATGCCATGGGCGGTCTGGATATTATGGTATTAAATGCCGGCTATCAACAGTTCAGCGAAAATATCATGGATCTGACAACCCAGCAGCTGCGGCGAACATTTGATATTAATCTGTTTTCCATGTTTTGGATGGTGCGTGCCGCATTGCCCCACTTACGTCCCGGGGCATCTATTATCACAACAACATCTATCCAGGCCTATCAACCATCTCAATCGCTGTTGGACTATGCCGCGTCCAAGGCCGCAATTATGGCATTTACCCGGGCATTGGCCAAACAATTGGCCCCACGGGGAATCCGCGTTAATGGGGTCGCGCCGGGCCCCATCTGGACCGCATTGCAAGTCGCGGGGGGACGCGCGCAAAAAACAATCCCAGAATTTGGTATGGATACCCCAATGAAACGTGCCGGCCAGCCCGCCGAACTGGCGGCGACATATGTTTTGCTGGCATCCAATGCATCCAGTTACACCACCGCTGAAATCTATGGCGTTACCGGCGGCAACCATACCATGTAATAATTGCTTGCAAACAGTGGAAAAAGATATATAATTACCGGGACTTTTAAGAATAAAAGTTCTGGATGCGTAGCTCAGTTGGTAGAGCAACTGACTCTTAATCAGTGGGTCCAGGGTTCGAGTCCCTGCGCGTCCACCAAAATAAAATAAGTGCCCCTTGGTGGGCATTTATTTTATTTTTGATTGATAGATAGGGACAAAGAACCCGCCCCAGCCGCATCAGCGGCGAAGGGTTCGACCACGTAGTTATTGAGAACAAGCGTCCCCGCGCCGTTCGAGATATACGAAGTAGAAAGGGGCCCGCCGCAACGCGGTGGGAATTACAGTCCCTGCGCGTCCACCAAAATAGAAATCACCGTTTGTCGGTGATTTCTATATCTTATTTCAAATAAGTTGATGGATTATATGCCTTGGTTCCTTTGCGAATTTCAAAGTGTAATTGGGGCTTGGTTACTTTGCCACTGGTTCCGACCGCACCAACCTTTTGACCAACAGACACACGCGTTCCCCGACGCACATCGATTGAATCCATATGGGCATAGACAGTCATCCATCCCCCGCTGTGTTGAATAATAACCAGGTTACCCATCCCCTTTACTTCATTACCCGCATAGGCAACAACCCCATTTTCTGCGGCCCGCACCGGTGTTCCTTGGGATGCAGATATATTAATGCCATCATTAAATAATCCGCCATTCTTTGCCCCAAAGTGTGACAAGATTGTCCCACGCACTGGCCATGAAAATTTTGACGAAGAACGCGCGGTAAGGGTTGGCAACTTTTTGGTGGGATCAGATGAAATAACCTGTTTTGGCTTGGCAACAGGTGTTGTTGTCGCCCCGGGGGCCGGGGATGGTGTTTTTTTGGCTGCATCCCCTGCACCAGGTTTCTTGTCCGGAATTGATGCCGATGCAATTGGCCGGGCATTCGCCGCCGGTTTAACCGTCTTTCCCGTGGGGGTACGCACCGCCACATCGCCCAGATTCGGCACCCGCAGCTTTTGCCCCACACGCAATGCAAACGGGGCAGACAACTTGTTCATCACCGCCAAATCATTTACCGGAATTGCGTACCGACGTGATAAAGAATACAAGGTGTCGCCCGCACCAACAGTAATTTCTTTTAATTCAACAACCGTTGTTGTTTGGGCCGGAACCGATGTTGGGCTGGGGCGTTTTGATACCAACCGCTGTGGCACGGCCAAAACATCATCGCGTGCGACCGAATTTTCTGAACGCGTCTTTAATTTTTGTCCAACGCGCAATGTATACGGCGCAGCCAGTTTATTAAGCGTTGCCAATTCATCAACCGACATCCCTGTGCGTCGCGCAATCGCGTACAAGGTATCGCCCCGCCCCACTGTAATTATCCCAGAATCAGATGCCGGCGGCACCCCATACATTGGCACCACCAAATAATCATTATTTTCCCCAACAGATGGGGTATCTGGAACAATGGGCGCACCTGTATCTGCATCACCAGCAACACCGGCATCATCCGGCGTCGGGGCCAAGACATAATCGTTCACACTGGCGTATAAAATATAATCATCTGTGCCCACCGATCCGTATAATTCTGGGGATGCATACACGCCATAGTCTGTTGCGGCGGAATTATAAATCTCGGGCTGGGTTTCTGGATCTGCCAACAATGCAGGATAACGGGCAGAAATAAATTCCCCCACCGTATCAGGCAAAGATAGAATACGCGGCTGTAAATCACATGCCGCCAGAATAAATGTTGGCAATAAAAATCGCATAAAAAATTTCACATATAAATTATACCACAAATTATATCGTGGCGTAAGTGGTTTTAGTCATCATAATTACGCATGAATAATAAACTGGCTTCGAACAAGGCCCACATGGGAATCGCCAATAAAATTTGCGACACAATATCTGGTGGCGTCAAAACGGCCGCCACAACCACAATAATAACAATGGCATACCGCCGCATACGCCGCACAACACGGCGATCTAAAATCCCAATACGGTTAAGCAAAACCATCACCAGTGGCAATTGAAACGCCACCCCAAATACTTTTAACATACCAATTGAAAAGGCCAAATAATCACGCACCGCCGGCATTAATACCGTTGGCACCGATGTCCCCAGGTTCAAATCAATAAAAAACCGAAAGGCAAATGGAAACAATATATAAAACGCAAATGCCCCCCCAACGACAAACAAAATCGGCGACAAGAGCAAGATTGGCAAAATCACCCGCTGTTCATTGCGATGCAATCCCGGCGCAACATAGGCCCAAATTTGCCCCAAGGCCATCGGGGCGGTCACCAACAATCCAACCCATGTCGCCAATGAAAACTGGATCATTAATCCGTCTGTTAACCCGGTATAAAGTAATTCGCCCCCGTCCCAAACCATAAACAATGGCCGGGTCAAAAATTCCAATAACTGTGGTGCCCCAACCCAGCCCAGGATAAATCCCCCCACAAAAACGACCGCCGTCCATAAAATCCGACGACGCAATTCGGCAAAATGCTGCATCATTGTCATACGCTTCATGTACGAACCTTGGGTGATTTTTTCGTATTTTTTTTCTGTTTCTGGGGGGGACACAGCTGGGAAAACGCATCCAAAACCGAATCGGTCGTTTCAGATATCATTTCATCCAATGGCCGTTCCAGGTCAATTTGCGACTTGATATTTTCAGATGCATCAGAAATCCGCCATATAAATTCACGAATGGCCCGAACCGCACGCCCAATCCACCGGGCGACGTCCGGCCAATAGCGCGTTGGAATAACAATCACCCCAACCAGCATAATCACCAAAAATTCGCCCCAGCTGATGCCGAACATATATACCCCAATTAATCATAAAACGAATCGCCACCCGACGTCGATATGGTCTTGTGCCGACTGATTTGGAAATAGTTTTTATCAAAGTCTGTTTTCTTTGCCAATGTCCCAAACGCAACATCTGTTTTTGCGCCCGTCGCATCTTCTACGGTCCAAGAATTCAACCGCACCGGATTTTTATCAAAAACCACTGTCATGTTACCAACACCTTCTTGGCCACGCAGATTCATCTTTAATGAAAACGTTTTTCCCGCGTCGACCGTTTCCGACACATGAATATCGGCGTTTTGCAAATCAATATTTTTGCGCACCAAGATGCCGGCCGGCGTGCTGGTAATCGGCACAGTTGTAATTTGATCCAATGATTTGTCAAAGAAATATAAATCAGTTCCATCAGCAATCAATTGGATCGGCATATTTTTATAATCCAAACGCACCCGCCCGGGCCGCAACATGGAAAAAGTCCCCCGCTGCTGCTGGCCGGATGATGTCTGAACAAAATCCCCCATCAATCCAGTGATAGAATTCAGATATGTTTCTGCCTGATTAATCAGTTTCGTATCCACGGTCGCATGGGCCCCAGATGTAAATAAAACGCATAATGCAATAATTAATTTTCTCATGGTGATTACTCCCCCTCAAACAGTTCTATTACCTGGGCACGAACACGATCTATCCGATCTTCGATCACACAACCGGCTGCATACGTGTGACCCCCGCCCCCCAATGCTGTTGCAATGTGGACAACGGGCCGCGTCCGACCGCGCAATGACACCCCGGTACGATTTTCCCGCTGCTGCTTTAACAAGACGATATATTCAACCCCCTTGATCTGGGCCAACAGATTAAAAATCAAATCCCCCCGACCATCTAAATTTTTATAATCACGTGCCATAACTGTTGCAATGGCCAGACGCCCCCCATAAAGAAATTCTGCCCGCGCAACCGCCGAGGCTTCGGCCTGAACACTCTTGGCGGGGCGATTATTCAACCCATCTGCCAGGCGACGGATATTGGCCCCCATTGTGACCAAATCTGCCATAATTTGTAACGGCCGCGAATCTGCAATATATTTGAACATCCCCGTATCGGTCATTAACCCAATGGCCAATAAATTGACCACATCTGCGTCATGACGCCACTGGGCCGCCATCATCAATTCATAAATAATCTGGGCCGTGGCCGCCGCCGTGGTATCATTAATACATAAATCACCCATTGGCGCATCATTTTGATGATGATCGATTTCAATACGAAACTGGGCGGCATTTACAATCGGCAATGCCCCCGCCAGATGCAGTGACGTTCCATAATCTAACATAATTGCCAGATCAAATGGTGTATTCGTATCCACCCGCCCAACATATCGCACATCCCCGCGCATTGGTACATTGTCCAGCGCATCGGGAATATTCCCATCATAAACACATACCGGCCGGATGCCAAAATTTAATTCAATCAATCGGGCCAAGGCCAGCATCGATGCCAATGAATCCCCATCTGGGTTTTTATGCCCTGTTATTACGATAGATTTGGCCGCCTGGACTTTTTCGGTAAAAATTTGTATTTGTTCATTCATTGTATTATTCCACTGAAATGTCTTCTATAAAGAACTGGGCACTGATACGACCATTGTATTCGTTCTTTTTTAATTTTCCAACCATTGTTATATTAGTGCCGATATTCGCATCGTCCAGTAAAAAATCCCCAATCGGTGTTCCGACCAGATTAAACCCGACAAAGGCCAATGTTCCCCCACCACGTGTTGCAACCGTTCCCCGCAAATGTGCCCCCCGACCCATTGTGACCGCGTTTTTTAATCGGGCCCCACGTAAAACCAACATTGGTTCGGGATTTCCTTGGCCAAATGGTTCCAATGCCGTCAACCGGTCAACCAAATCCATGGTCGCCGCACCGGCATCTAATTCTGCATCAACAATGATTTCACGCGTTGGCCGCACGCCCCCCAATTGCGCCACAACCGCATTTTCCAGAAAGTCACAAAATGCAGTCTCATTCTCGGGACGCAAGGTAAATCCCGCCGCTGCGGCATGTCCGCCACCTTCGTCCAAGATCCCGGCCCCCAATGCCGCATGAATAATCTGGCCCAAGTCAACCCCCGGAATTGATCGCCCAGACCCATTGATCACCCCACCGGCGCGCGTCGCCACACACGATGGCAGGTTATATTTATCTTTTAGACGGCCGGCAATAATCCCCATAACACCACCGTGCCAATTATCCCCACAGACAAACAAACTGCACCGGCCGGCATCAACCGATGCAGATGCCATATCACCTGCCGCCAACATAATGGCATTTTGGATATCAATTCTGTCCTGGTTCATCTGATGTAATTTCGTGGCCAGATCCTGGGCAATCAATGGATTATCCGTCAACAGCAATTCCAACGCCGGGGCCGCCGAATCCAACCGCCCCGCCGCATTCAATCGGGGGCCAATTGCAAAACCGGCGGCGTATACAGATGGGGTCTTGATCGATGCCAAATCCATTAAAACCCGCAGCCCCAAATTCTGGCGCAGCCCCAAGACCTTTAATCCCGTGGCAACAAACGCCCGATTAAGATGCACCAGCGGCATCGTATCGCAAATTGTCCCCAATGCCACCCAATCTAAATAATTCAATAAATTGACCCGGCGCAGCTTATCCTGAATTTCTGGTGAAACATCTGGGCGTGCTTTTAGTTCCCGATTAACCGCCACCAAGATTAAAAACGCCACCCCGACCCCCGCCAGGTATTCCAATCCCGATGTATCATCGGCCCGTTTGGGGTTAACCACGGCATCGGCCGCCGGCAATTCAGAATCCGGGGAATGATGATCTGTGATAACAACACGCATTCCTTGATTTTTGGCGTGTGCCACCTCTGCCCCGCCACTGATCCCACAATCAACCGTAATCAGTAACCGGGCCCCAGATGCAACAATGTCATCAACCGCCCGAATATTCAAACCATAACCTTCGCCTTCGCGGGTGGGCAAATGCCACATAACATCGGCCCCAATATCACGCAAATAACGCACAAACACCGCCGTAGATGTTATACCATCCACATCATAATCGCCATAGATCGCAATCTTGTCACCACGCACAACCGCATCGGCAATAACCGATGCCGCCACACGGGCATCGGCCAGAACAAAGGGATCTGGCATATATTCTTTTATACTGGGGGACAAAAATTTTTCAATCTCACCCGGGTCGGTAATCCCACGCGCAGTTAAAATCCGTTGGATTAATTCATCCGTTGACGTGCATTCGGTTGTCTGGTCTGAATCATTATATATCGGCACCATCCATGCCTGGCCCAGCATGGATTTCTCTACTATCTTTCTCAACGCTTCTACTCTTTTTTTTATTATCAAAAATATTATAAACAAAAATTACTTAAATAGCAATGGCAGGATACTATCAAGAATTTTTCCCGTTGTTGGAACCGCATTCCATGCCGCTGTGCGTAAACCAAAGGATTCTTTGGTGCCTTTGGGTTCATCCAAGATAACCAAAATCGTATATTGGGGGGCCGATGCCGGAAAGATTCCTGCAAACGCTGTCAGGTTTCTTTTCCGGTTAATTGTCCCGTCCGCATTTATCTTTTCTGCGGTCGCGGTTTTTCCACCAATTTGAATCCCAGCCACACGGGCTTGCTTGCCACTGGTCTCTTCGGCGATGCGCACCATGACATCACGTAAACGCGCGGAAATTTCATCACTGATAACGCGCGTACCATGCACCGCCCCAATCCCCCGCTTTTGCAGGGTGGGATAAATATAAATCCCCCCGTTTGTCATTGCATTAACCGCCAACAACAGATGCATCGGTGTTACCGATATCCCATGACCAAATGACACGGTTGCCCGTTCCACTGGCCCCCACTTGATGGGCATTAATCCGCGTTCTGTCCGGCCAAATTCCAGGTCCAGCGCAGAATCCATATGTAACCGTTTCATAAAATCTTTTTGGGCCCCATCTGGCAAATCCAGGGCGATTTGTGCACTGCCCACATTGCAAGAATGCAACATAATTTCTTCGATCGTCAAATGGGGACGTGGGGGCTTAAAACTGCGCACATCTTGCACCCGATGCGCCACACGACCAAATTTATCCAAAATCTTGAACGGTTCGGCAACATAGTATTCTTTATCAATCCCATTTTCCATGGCCAAGGCCGTGTTAAAGATCTTGAAAATAGATCCCATTTCAAAAACCCCGCGCATCGGCAAAAAGGTTCGATTGCGAATCGGATCGGCCCCCAAATTTTCTGGATCAAAATCCGGCAATGATACCATCGCCACAATTTCCCCCGTACGCGAATTCATTAATATTCCCATCGCCCCAATGGCCTGGTACGTCTGTATGGCACGGGATAATTCTTCGTAAAAAACCGATTGAATACGTGAATCCAATGACAAATGCAACGAATCAGAATTTTCTTGCAAATAATCGTCATAGGCCCGTTCAGCCCCTTCTAGGCCATGACCATCATTACCTACAAATCCAACAACATGGGAAAACAAGCGACGCTTGGGATACCGGCGATCTTGAACTGCTTCGACCTCTAACCCGGCCAGCTTGGCATTTTTAATCATATCCCGTTGATAATCTGTGGCCAATTTCTTGACATAAATAAAACGCCGTTTGGAATTAACCAGCTTTAATGCATCGGCCAAGGTATATTCATAGGGCAATGCCGCATGAATCGCCCGCGCAACCGCATCACGATCTGTCACCCGGCCGGGCCGCAGTGTAATATGCCCCGACATGACATTCTTGGCCAAGATATCACCATTTCTATCGGTAATGTCGGCCCGACTAACCGTCCATGCGGCATCAGCCCCACGCCGACGGGCATGATCTGTACCTTGGATTCCTAAATGCACCGTATACCCGGCGAACAAGGCAAATACAATGGCAAAAATACCAAAAACAATATTAATGCGTGTCAAGGCCGTCCGATCCATGACGACCCCGCGCGTTGTATTGTTCATAATATCCCGCCCGATTTCAAACATTATTCGCGTGCCTGTAATTCATCAACCGATATCGTTTTGTTAAACCCAATTACTTGGGCCTGGGGATTTAATCCCGTAACTAAATTACGCAAAATCTCGGGACGAACGTATGCGGCAAAGTTTGCCGCCGCCACCGCCGTTTCTTGCTGGGTCTTGATAATTTCATGACGCACACTGTTACGGGCCTTGTTTTGAATCCGATAACTAACCTGTAATCCCCCGGTCAACATTAATACCGCCATAATCATCACGATACCAATATGAAACATTTTTTCGTCTTCGTTCATGTGCACCCCCAACGCGGCCTATTTTATCATAAATTCTGTAAAAAACGAATCATTGAATTTACCCCGTTTAATCGCCCAGCCCCCAGCCCCAGATTCAATGCCGCAAAATCTGCCGCCAGATCTTGGTTGCGAATCGCTGCCGGGTCTTTGCCATCAACCATCGCAATCAATATTGCCAATATTCCCCGCACCAATGCGGCATCGGCATCACCATAAAACCGATTTCCATCCCGACAAATTATCGCCCGTGATGCGCATCCATCAATTTCTGTACACACCGCCCCGTCCGGCACAGACGCCAAATGCGCCCCCAGATCCATCACAAATTCCAGACGCATGACCGGATCATCAATCCCGGATAAAATACCTTTGATTTTTTCAAAATCTGTCATGGGTTACCATCCCTGCTCTGTTAAATCTAATTCTAAACGCGCCGCATCGGACATTTTTGATATATCCCACGCCGGTTCCCAGACCAAATCAACACGCACATCCCGCTTTGTGGCACCGGCCACCGCATCACGAACAGACGCCAACAAATCTTCCATCATGGGGCACGTCGGACTGGTAAACGTCATGGTGATGACAACTGGATTGGCGGTTTCATCAATATTGTATATTAACCCCAGATCCCATATATTTACCGGTATTTCTGGATCATAAACAGTTTTTAAGGCATCAATTATTTCTTGCTTGGTCACAGTCATTTTAATCAACAATCCCCCGAATAATTTCTTGGACACGATCAATATCATCTTGGGTATTCCATGGCCCAACAGATAAACGCGCACTGCCCGATATACCCATTGCGCGATGAACCCATGTTGCACACATATTTCCCACACGCATACATACATTATGCGCCCCCATACGCGCCCCAAAATCCAGCACATGCATATCACGCACCGTAAAAGACAATAACGCCGCCGCACGATTTGTTAATAAATTTATCCGGGGCAAACGTGATAACCCATCATGCAATTGCCCAATGAAATTTGACGCCCCTGGCCACGCCACCCATTGATCAATCGCCATCCCCAAACCCGCAATCTGGGTCAAAGGCAATGTCCCTGATTCGAATCGTTCCGGTGCTGGATTTAATTGAAACTGACCATTTTCCAGGATTCTATTCACCATCCCGCCCCCAAATTTATCAACCGGAAAACGTTCAGGATCTTTGATATACATAATGCCCAGACCGGTGTCTGCCCCGATTTTATGCCCCGAAAAACACATAAAGTCACAATCCCAGTTCAAAACATCGATGGGACAATGGGCCGCATATTGGGCCGCATCAACAATCGTGATCACCGCCGGATTTTTTTCACGCGCCCGGCGAATAATTTCCCCCACATCTTGCGCTTGCCCCAAGACATTTGACATGGCGGTAATAACCATAACATCATATGCCTCAATTTTATCACAATCAATATCAAATGCCGGATTTAATGCACATACCGTGATATCACATTGTCCAATATTGCCCAAATGTTGCCACGGCATACGGGCACTATGATGATCTAAATCAGATACCGCAACAACCGGACGGTGACCTTGGAATTGATCCATGGCGCACACCATATGCACAATCCGATTCATCGCATCGGTTGTCCCCGATGTAAAAATAACACCATTGATATCACCATTAATAAAACGTGCAACACGATTTCGGGCCGCCATCACCATATGATCTGTGGCCATGGCACGGGCACATACCCCCCGCCCCGCATTGGCATAATCATGACGTAAAAAATCCATTTCACAACGGATAACCGCATCAGATTTTAAGGCACTTGCGGCCGCGTCTAAGTATATGATTTTATTCATTTTATGATTTCTCTTGCATTTTACGATGATTATAATAAACTCAATCAAAATATCAATAAAAAGGAGAAAAAGATGGCTTTGGAACATGCAAACGACACAAACTTTACAGAATTGGTTTCTGACGGGATAACATTGGTTGATTTCTGGGCGTCTTGGTGCGGCCCATGCCAAATGTTTGGTCCGATTTTTGAATCGGTATCAAATCAATATCCAGATGTTAATTTCGTGAAATTTGAAATTGACGAATCGAACCGCCGCACCCCTGCAAAATTCGGCATTCGCAGCATCCCCAGCGTTCTGGCATTCAAAAATGGCGAATTGGTAGAGGCGCGCACCGGTCTAATGGATGCCGAAACATTGGGCGCATGGATTATGGAATTAAAGGGTTAAAAATGTCTGGAACTGATTACAAGACAATTCAATTACCGCCAAAATATGTACCGAAAAAGTCGGAACCGTACATGTGTCCGGAACAATTGGCTTATTTTTACCAATTATTAATGGCACAACGCGAAGAATTGGTTAGCGACAAGGATTCGGTCTTGAACGGTGTTCGCGTAACTGAAAAATCAGAAACGGTTGGCGATGATTTAGATAATGTTACCGTTGAACAAGAAATTATCATGAATCTGCATTTATCGCAGCGTGATAACAATCTGTTACAAAAAATCAACGCGGCATTGGATCGTATTGCCAACGGCACATTCGGGTACAGCGTTGTATCCGGTGACGAAATTGGTCTGTCACGGATGTTGGCCCAACCTTTGGCCACCATGACCATCGAAGAACGCGAAGAATACGAAAAACGGCGTTAATAAAAAAATCCCGGCAATGCCGGGATTTTTTTATCCCTATAAATTAATTAAAAATCAATTATACATCCGAACAGTACTGCAAAAAAGAAACATACCGTCCCCCCGATAACAAACAGATGCCATATGGCGTGTGAAAATTTCATCCGCCGCCACAGGTAAAAAATCACCCCCAGCGAATACGACAACCCACCCGCCAAGATAAACCACATCCCACGGGCCGAGATATGCCGCAACATCGCCGGCAAGATAAACACCAACGTCCATCCCATCACCAGATAAAGCAATACCATCCATTTCGGTTGCTGGCGCGGATTTCTGATTTTCATAATAGACCCAAATATCACAATCGCCCACAGAATACCAAATACCGTCCACCCCAGGCCCCCGCGTAAATTCACCAGGCAAAACGGCGTATATGTCCCCGCAATCAGCGCGTAAATTGCAACACTGTCCCAGACCTCAAAAAAACATTCGGATTTTTGTCCGATCATCGCATGGCACATGGTTGATCCAAAATAAAGCGTAAACATTGTTAATCCAAATATCGCGCACGATACAATTGCCCACGTATTATGGGTCAAGACGGCAAATACTTCTAATAAAACCAAGGCCGCCATCGCAATACCAATACCAATGCCATGGGTTAAAATATTCAAGACTTCTTCGGATCGCGTGCTAACCCGTTCCCAACGAAACAGTCCGGATGCCCGCATCACACGCAGCAAGCGATTCGCCCGCGCATCTTTTTTCACAGCTTTTAACTTTGTTTTAACTTGTTTTTTTGTTTTTGTCATTTTAATAAGCCCCCTATTCTGTTACGAACGCGGTCGCCACCCATCACCGTCATCATAGAATATAAATCCGGTGTATTGGTTCGACCCGACAATGCCACACGCAGATTCATGGCCACATCGCCGTTTTTAATCCCCAACTTTTCGGCAATGGCGACCATCTTGGCCCACCAGGCGTCTTTATCATCGGCCGGATCGTACACCGCCAAGAATTCGCGCAACGCATCCCGGTTATAGTCAAATTCTGTATTCAGCGCATACCCCGCATCCCAGAAAAACGCCACCGTTTCCATCGTCTGACGCCATGTGATAAAATCTTTGCGGATGCGTTTGGGATTATCGCGTTCAATACCGAGTACCGCGCCCAGGTAATTAGTATCTGCAACCTGCATTTTCTGGTTATCGTCACCATATTCTTTGGCCCAATCAACAACGCGACGCACCAATTCCGGCACCGGCAACGAAGCGATATATTCCTTGGCCCACCATTCCAATTTCTTCATATCAAACAGCGCACCCGACATTGGGATTTTTTTGGGTTTCATTTCATAATCCCAAATGGTATGCACCTGGCCTTTGGCCTTGGCTTCTTCGTATCCGGATGCCGCGATATTAAACAGATATTCCATTACTGCGTCCGTTGGCCACCCATCGCTCAGGAAATATGCCACGTTCGCCTCTGGATCTTTGCGCTTGGACAGTTTACGCTGCTTGCCGGTCTCAACATCAATTTTATCAATGGTTGATGTATGAATATACATCGGCGGCGTCCAACCCATCATACGGAATAATGCCACATGTAACGGGAATGATGGCAACCATTCTTCGCCGCGCACCACATGCGTTGTCCGCATAAAGTGATCATCCACCAAGTGCGCAAAATGATACGTTGGCAACCCATCGTTTGATTTGATCAAGACCAAATCTTCGTTATTTTCTGGAAACGCGATCGATCCACGTACCACATCTTTGCAAAAAATTTTATTTTCTGGATTGCCGGTCGAATACAGGCGGATCGTCGGTTTATGCCCCGCATCCAGATGCGCGATAATTTCTTGTTCGGTTAAATCACGGTCACGTGCAAATTCGCCATATATCCCGGTGGCAAAGCCTGCGGCCTTTTGATTCTCGCGTATATGTTCCATATCAGTTGCGGTTAAAAAACATGGATACGCCAGCCCACGCGCCAATAAATCGGCCACCACACTGTGGTAAATGTCGCGCCGCTCGGACTGATAATACGGGCCATATTGCGGATCATTGTCATATTTTAATCCAAATTTATCCATAGATTCATTGATAATGCGAACAGCGTCGACCACCTCTCGCTTGGTATCTGTATCTTCGATCCGCAACATAAAGACACCGCCTGATTGCGTCGCCAACTTACAATCAATCAATGCCCCATACAACCCACCCAGATGCATAAAGCCGGTCGGACTGGGGGCAAAACGTGTCACACACGCACCATCTGGCAAATTTCGGGGCGGAAATTTTTGTTCCAGTTCATCCAACGTATACTTTGGGCTGTCGCCCAAAACACGGGCAATTAGTTGTGGTGATAATCCGTTACGCATTTTTCTAATCCTTTTCCCATTCTGATTTTAATTTTGAAAACACTGCAAGATCCCGAAATTCCCCATTACGAATTTGCAGGGCGGCACGCATGACCCCTTCACGAACAAATCCCAAACGCGTTGCCACCCCAATTGACGACGTGTTATCCACCGCCGCCATGATAACAACACGGTTCATTCCCCGTTCAAACAGCATCCCCATCAACACCCGCGCTGCACGCGTCATAATCCCGCGGCCTGTATATTCCCGATCCAACCAATATCCCAATTCTATTGACGCATCGCGCACAGATTCTGCATGCGCATCAATCGACCCAATCAAATGCCCATCTTGCATAATGATATAGGCCGGCACATCCCGGCGTTCCACCATGCGCAAGGGTTCAATTTCATCTTCGGCCTGGCCAATACGGGGCACCCACGGTAAATACGCCCCCAAATAATCCCGATTTTTATCAACCACATGAAACAATTGCGTCGCGTTTTCACATGTCGCCGGTATTTTTTCCAGTAAAAAATCGCCACATTCAATCCGTGATGGATATTCTGTCATTTCATCTTGCCCTTTGATCCTTGGCATTTTATACTAAATATATGGAAAAACAAGAAATAAGAACTTTTGGTCGCCGGCATGGGAAAAAATTATCCCCGCGCAAGACGGCGTTGATTAACGAACTGCTGCCGGTATTAATGCCTGAACCCGGGTATTCCGGTCGGCGCATATTGGAAATTGGATTTGGGGCCGGCGAACATGTACGCTCCCTGGCGACTGCAAATCCCAATGCTGAAATCATTGGGGCAGAACCCTTTGTTAATGGGGTGGCGGCATTGCTATCGGCGATAACAAATCCGGAAACAAATGCGATTATGTCCCCCTATCAAAACATTCGCATATTTCCCGATGACGTGCGCATTTTGTTACGCGATCCTGCCTATCGTTTTGATGAAATTTGGGTCCTGCACCCGGATCCTTGGCCCAAGGCAAAACATGAAAAACGCCGTTTATTACAGGCAGAATTTATATCCCTATTGGGGCAACATTTGCGCGATGGGGGCCGCATTATTATTGGCACCGACCATTGGGGGTATTATGACTGGATTATAGATCAGGTTAAAAACACGTCTATGCGCATGATTTCTGGGGAAATTGATGTTATTCATACCCGGTATCAAAACAAGAATATGGCCGCCACAGATACCCCAAAATATCTTGTTCTGGGGCATTAAACCGGAATGAAAAAGCGCGCCGCCGCCGCCCCATTGGGGCGCATTTTTTGCGTTAATCGTGATGCCATCACATGACGGGTTAAATCATCCCCCAGGGCAAAGTTCAATTCCCCATCGAACGCCCCTGCATCCCAATTGTCCAGCATTCCATACACACGCCCCAGAAAATCAGATGATAAACCAACACTGTTGTCACATGTAATCATCAATCCATCGGCCCGCACACGCCCCAGGCCTGAAAAAACATATGACCACTGATCGGGTTCAACATCTGATGCATCTAATGCAATGGTTAAATTTTTATTAAAGAACAGATCATCACGCACCACATGCATATCATCGGCAAATGCCCCGATGGCGCGCCGCCGCATAGTGACAATAACCCCATCGGCCCCATGCATAAACGCATTCTTGGCCCCCCGCGCCAACTCAGATGCCGAATCACGTCCGGCCCCATATTCCAGATATGCCCAGATTTCAATCCCCCGCCCTTCGACCCATGGCCATACCACACGCACCGCATCAGGGGTCATCACCACCGTCCTGATCTGATGTGTGGTGACATATTCAATGGCCCGGGCCAATTCGGTCGCATCTGCATCGGCAATCCATGCGCCCCAATTAATTTCAGATAAAAGATTGTCTGTTTCAATCATTTGCTTTTCACTTTATCATAAATATGATAGAATCAAAGGCAAATGAAAAAGCAAATTGATTTTATATTGCTGGGGACATTGTGGACACTGGCGGTCGCACTGGGGGCCAGCTTTTGGATCAACAACCAATTTGGTTTTAATATCTTTTCGGCCGCACATTGGCGTTATCTGGCCGGGATTCAGGCATCTGGGGTAAATGTCCGCACATCATTTTATGTGGCAATTGCGGTTTCTGTTGCGGTGTTAATAATGGGATTGTATTTGTTAATGCTGCCGCGGTGGCGGGGACTGCGCCTTGGGGCCCGAATCCGCCGTCGTGAACGTATGCAACGCCAAAACGATAATCTAAACAAAAATCCGTCCCCCGATCAGATGCCGGATGCCAGTGTTCGCATTTCTGGCATTACCCCAGAACCCGAACAAGTCCCCCATGGCCCAACCGCGGCAATGCGGCCGCCACGGCTAAACCTGGGGATTGGGCATACGCGCCCACGACATACAGAAATCCCGGCCAATCCATCAACCGATACAATGGCGCATTCGCGGATCGCCCCCCCAATGACATCTGTGGCCAAGACAGATGAAAACGCCGACAAGATTCAACAGATATTTTCTGATGCGGGCTATGTCATCAAAACCGCACCCCGCATTGCCGGCGTTCAATTGGCGGCATTTGCCATTGGTGCAGATGAAATCTTGTGGATGGGCGCAACGAATATAGAGCCACAGCGACTAGAAAAATCAATCGAACGGATCAAGACAGTCTTTCATGACACATTGGATAACATCGAAATTCATGTCCATGGCTTTGTCATTGGGCCATACGCCACAGAAAATTCAGACATCCATGTCTGGGCGGATATAAACGAGCTGGCGGAATATATATCCGCACACCCGGCCCCCGCCATCCCAGACGAAGGACGCGAAGACTTTGATGCATACGCAGAATATATTGAAACAGTTGCCAATTATCTAACCAAGGTATAAATAAATGAACATGACACAAACAGCGGCGGAACAAAGATTGGCGGCATTGGGTCTGGATGATATGCCTGTGATGGAATTTTGCCCCCGGGCCTGTGCAGTTAAACCAGATTGGTTTGAAAAATATCGACAATTACGTCATGAATTTATGCGATCATTGATGTCTGATTCGATTCAAGAATTGGCGTTTATTAACCTAAGCCAGGATGAATTCCAGGCCTTGATCATGGGCCAGCGTATGCCGGCCAATATGTCATTGCGTTTTCGTGTTCCCTTGAATTGGGGTGGGGAACTGGCGATAGATAATCTGTTTATGTGCCGCACATTTCCGCATTCCCATAATCTGGATCGATTTATTATCGAACAAAACGGGGGGGAAAAAATCTGGTTGCCGAATCCGGCAAAAAAAGTTTATGTTCCCGCGCATACCGCCGGTGGCGGTGATGGGGGAAATGCCACATCGGACCGTCTGGCCCAGATGGCGGCGCAACTGGCTGCAAATCGGGGAATGGAATAAAGGGGACGCCATATGACACGTGATGAATTTTTGGCATCGGCCCGCGCCCATGGGGCAACATTGGGCAATGCGGCCAGTGCGCACGATATTGAACTAACCTGCTCTGGACTGCAGCGATTACGGGCGGCCACATTGCCGGCATATATGCGTGAATTTTATACCATCTGTGGGGGTGTTATCTTGGGCAACGCGTTTATTTTTGGGCCCACAGAAATCCCCAACGAATTACAATATCCCATGCCCCCGATCACAACCATTAATGATGAAATACGCGATCTATCGATTATGCGCGGGATGACGGTTTGGGGACGAAATGATTTGTTCTGGTTTGGATTTGATGCATTTGGAACATGCTATATGCTGGATAACCTTAACCTGAATAAATTACGTAAATATGATGACCCCTATCGCGCCATGATTGATTGCATCGCCATCGGCAAATTATAAAAGAAACACATCCTATGAAAAAAATATCTGTTTCATTATCAGGACACCAGACCAGCATTTCCCTGGAACCAGAATTTATTGACGTTTTGCATCAAATTGCGCGCGCACGCGCACAATCAATGGCATCCCTTATTGGCGAAATCGATGCGCAGCGGGGAAATAAAAACCTATCGTCGGCGATTCGGGTTTGGGTCTTGGATCATAAACAATAAAGTCATTAATGTTTATCCCCTGCCCTGGGCTGGGCCCGCTGGACGGCACGACGTTCGGCAACAATGGTATCTAAAATATCGGCAAAGTAAGACATCGGTTGATTTAATGTATCCAATATTTTGGCAATACTTTGCATGGTCGGCCAACGCGGTTTATTGGCAGAACTGTAACGCTTGCTTTTGTTAAATGCCGTAGAACACAGCCCACACCGAATCGCCAATCCAGATGGCGTTAATCCATTTTTTGCCGCAATTGTGTCAATGGCACGCCAAACGTCTGTATGCTCCATGGGCTCTCTCCCTTGTTATTCTCATCTTAACTATACGGGAATATTTCCTATTATTCAACCTATGATTATAAGTTTCTTTTCTCAAAATGTTGAAAATTGTGGATTTTGATCTTTTATTCCTACAACCTATACGCGATACTAATTATTAAAGAATCCAAAGATTGAATTTATATCTGGATTTATTGCAGATACAATTTTTTAGACGTCTGTGATCGATCAATAAAAAAATGAATACCCTATTGCCATTTACGCATTTTCTATGGCGCGTTATAAAATTTAAGTGTTTGGCGATTGAGGGGCGTCAAAATAAGCAAAATAAAATGCAAATATGACGCAATATCATCCTGAATGATACCTTCTTAATCCCGATCGCCTAACACCACACAAAATTATCGTTGCCCAGATTTTGCCAACTCTGCCATTTTGTGATGACATAATTCAGAAATATTAACGCCATTTTGCACCGCATTGCAAAATGCGCACATGGCATCAAACTGACCACCTTGGCGCACATGCCATGAAACAAAGGTCATTGTTTCTGGATCCTGACAGATCATTTGTTGGCAAATATCACCATAATTTCTAAACACACATTCAGAACAATTCCCCGGCCCATGAACACGTTTGGGATAAAGTTGCGCATCTAAATTATAAATACTTTTTGAAATCATAAATAAAAACCCCATAATTTTTTTTCAAATTATGGGGGAATTTTTTACTTTTTCAAGCTTTTCTTTGCGCCTGTACGCGTGGCCGGGGCCGCTTTTTTTGTTTTGGACCGCGTCGCTGGGGCGGTGGTGGCATTTTTTTTCGCCCCTGCCGCACGATGGGCGTTGGCACGCGCCTGGACCACGTCACGGGTTGCATCTTTTGTTTCTTTAATTTCTTTCTTAAAGATATTGATGCCGTTGGCCATATTTTTCATCAAACCCGGGATTTTATTATGCCCGAACAAGACCAAGACCAACACAACGATTAATAGAATTTCCCAAAAACCTGCTCTCATCTTTTTTATTCCTTTTTATTTTGCGACATAGCAATCCAAGCCATCAGATTTCGCATTACGGCAAAAACCATTGGCTTCGTTTGCATCGGCAAAGGCAATCCGCAAACGGTATGTTGTTGTTCCATTAGGCAACTGGGCCGCCAGAATAACAAACTGCTTGCCGGCGAACAAACCACTGTGTGCGGCACGGATTTTCTTTTCGGCATTTTCCGCCGCGCTGCGCGTGCTATATGAACCGAACTGCACGTACCATGACCCACGTGTTGCATTTTGCGGTTTCTTTGGGGCCGGTTTTTTTGCCGGTGTTACACCAGACTTTTGCTGGCTAACCTTTTTCGGGGCGGGCTTGGCCGCCGGCTTGTTTCCTGCATCCGGACGAAAAGTGACATCTTGACGATCTTCGATAACACGTACCGGAACCCCTGGGGTGCCATATGTTGGATTGGGTTGCGCGACAGGTGCCGGCTGTGGTTCTAGGGTGGGTTTATGAACAAGCGTCGGTGTCGGCACCGCCGGCATAACCACATCCACCTTTGGCGTTGGAACGGGTGTCGGCACCGCCGACCCATCAACCGTTACAACGGGTGCATCTAAATCAATTTCAATTGATGATTTCGGTTCAGACCCAATGACACGAATAATAACAAATATGGCCAAGACCAATATCAAAGACCCCAGCCCCAGCAGCAGCCACGGCTTTTTCGGACGCGGCGCGGCAAACGGAGTTGCCGCCGGCAACGCATCATCAATGGCCGTATCATCGCCCAGATCTAATAAGTCCAAGTTATCATCCATCTCTTTATCCATAATATCCCCCATAAAATATGTTACCCCTATTATATCACAAAAAATCCCCCAGACCAAGAAAATATCTGGGGGTATGATTTTTTTAAGTTCGCGCCAACATGACCCTTTATTTTGGCATCTGGCCAAAGTTCGGCGGAACAATCAATTTGTGGTTTTGTTCTACGATGGGTTCCACCTCACACTTGTGACAGCAGCCGCCCAACACGCCCATCACCCCCAGTATCAACATTAATTTCTTCATATCCATCCCCCTTGGTCTGATTATTGTATACAACGGCATTGTTGGTAACAATGGGTATTGTTACCAACAAACGACCTTTATTCCGGTATTTTCACTGCATCGGCCATTTCACGCACAAATGCGTCCAGCGCAACTGTCTCCTGGCGTTCCACTCCCAACCGACGCAAAGTGACGGTTTTATCGGCCGCTTCCTTGTCACCAACCACGGCAATAATCGGGGTCTTGGCCAAGGAATGTTCACGGATTTTATAGTTCACCTTTTCATCACGCAGATCGATATCAACATGAACACCGGCCGCACGCAGCGCATCTGTCACAGCCACGGCGTAATCACGCTGCTTTTCCGAAATGGGTGTTACAACCACCGGGGTTGGCGATAACCACAGCGGCAAGTTCCCGCCCGTCGATTCCAGCAATACGCCCATAAAACGTTCCACAGACCCCAGCATCGCACGATGCAGCATGATCGGCCGATGCTTTTCCCCGTCTTCGCCGACATAGGATAAATCAAAGCGTTCCGGCAAATTCATATCCAGTTGGACGGTTCCACACTGCCACACGCGGCCCATAGAATCTTTTAGATAATTATCAATCTTGGGGCCATAAAATGCCGCATCCCCTGGCGCGATTTCATATGCAATACCATTTGCGTCCAAGGCATGCTTTAACGCGGCTTCGGCCCGATCCCAGATTTCATCCGATCCAATACGGAATTCTGATTCTTTGCGGGTGGCCAATTTCATGGTAATTTGGTCAAAGCCGAATTTTGCGTAAATATCTTTGATAAAGCGCAAGATCTTGACCACTTCGGCTTCTAATTGTTCTTCGGTACAGAAAATATGGGCATCGTCTTGGGTGAATTCACGCACGCGCATTAATCCCGACAGACCGCCCGCCGCTTCGTACCGATTAACCTTGCCAAATTCGGCCAAATACATTGGTAAATCTTTGTACGATTTAATGCCTTGGCCAAAGACCAGCATTCCCCCCGGGCATGACATCGGCTTAACACAAAATGTCTTGCCGTCCTGGGTTTTGCCAGAATAATTGTGTTCGCCATATTTGGCCCAGTGGCCCGACCGTTCCCACAAACACCGATCCATCACCGCCGGGGTGCAAATTTCCAGATAACCGGCCCGTTCCTGGCGCATACGGACATAATCTATCAGACGACGATACATCCGATATCCCTTGTCATGCCAGAATACCGCCCCCGGCGCATATTCGGGTTCAAAATGAAATAAATCCATATCGCGCCCCAGTTTGCGGTTGTCGCGCTGGGCGGCCTCTTCCATCATTTTCAGATGCGCGGCCAATTCTTCGGCCGATGCAAAGGCATCGACATAAATGCGCTGTAACATTTTGTTTTTCGAATCACCCTTCCAGTACGCACCGGCAACGCTGCGGATTTTGAAACCGTCACGGGGTAATTCTTTGGATGAGGCAACGTGCGGCCCGCGGCATAAATCGGTAAAGTCGCGAAACGTGTACACCGACAGCGCGTCGCCCGCCGCATCATATTCGTTTAACCATTCCATCTTGTACGGCTGGCTGGCGAATAATTCCTTGGCCTCTTCCAGGGTGACATTGCGTTGTGCAAAGGTGCCATCGGATTTAATCAAGGCGCGCATTTCCTTTTCGATTTTATCAAAGTCTTCTTCACAAAAGCGGTGTTCGGTATCAAAGTCGTAATAAAATCCATTTTCGATGGCCGGCCCCCCGGCAAATTTAACATCGGGGTATAATTTCTGAACCGCGGCCGCCATGACGTGCGCCAACGAATGACGAATGGTTTCAATTGGATATGACATAATAAAAGTCCTTTTATTATTAAATTTATTTCTGATTAATGATTATATTGATAAATGCGGTAATCCGCAACATAGAAATTACACCCCCGCGGGGGTCGTTGTGGTTGTCGTTGTGAAATAAAAACCAAACATTTTCATGGCATGAATCATAATCTGGGACGGCGCAAATGTCAATTCTTTTTCGCCATCCCGTACGCGTTTATGCCCGGCGACCAAAGACCCAGCCCCCCAGACACGAAAACATCAAGATAACAATCATCCACCCGTTACGTCCGATTTCCCGGTACAGGGTCATATGTTCCCCCCAAACATGGCCATCTAAGACACCGGGGGTGGCAATATCCAACCAAGATGTTATGGCACCTGCACTGTCGACAAAGGCACTGATCCCAGAAAAATTTGCGCGGATCACAGGCACCCCAGATTCAATGGCATAACGGCGAACCATATCCAAATGCTGATACGTGCCGGGCGTGCGGCCAAACCATGTGTCATTGGTTATATTGATAATGGCATGGGGTTGTTGTCCACGCGGGATCAAAGAATCTGAAAAAATAATCTCGTAACAAATGGCGGGCGCAAATGTAAAATCCCGTCCACCGATGGGCATATGCATGATTTCTGGGCCATGGCCAACCGACAAATTTGCCGGCGACGGTAAAATCCCCCCCATTGGGGCATATTCGCCAAATGGAACCAAATGCGATTTATGATAAATTTTTTCAATCTGACCATCGGCATTGGCAATCACCATAGAATTATATATTTCCCCATCGGCATAAGACAATGCGCCTGTAATCATGGGTGTTTGAAATGCCCCAGCCAATGGAAAATCATTATCCGTGATCACAAACGGATAGGTTGTTTCTGGCAAGACAATTAAATCAACCGGTGCCTGGGCTGTGCGCATTAACACTACCAGATTTTCTAAATTCGATACCGCCGCGTCACGGGTTAATTTTTGTTGTTGGGATACCGCCGGCTGAACAATCCGAACCACAGGCATCGGCCCATCAGTCGGGGCCGCACGACCAATATTGCGCCATCCAGCAAAACAACCCACCGCCCCCAATATCAGAAACAGCACCATCGGCATCCACATCCGCCCCCGGGATCGAATACATTCAACCGCCGCGGCAACCAAGCCAACAATCACAAACCCCAGCCCCAGCG
>CATNBF010000008.1 GCA_950096895.1 uncultured bacterium
TTCTGGTGATTATTGAGCGGGAGCCACCCTCTGTTCCATCCCGAACCAGACAGGGAAACCCCGTATCGCCGATGGTACTTTGGCTTAAGCCACGGAAGAGTAGGTCGTCGCCAGAATAAATCCAGTTGTGATATAAAAACCGTTTGAACAATCCCGCCGTTTGGCGGGATTTTTTTTGTTTACTTGATTATAGATAGTCCCCCTTGGCGGGCAACATACCAAAATCTGAAGATTGTTATTTATAACTTATTTTGTTATGCTTAAATATATGAAAAAGGATTGATTATGAAAAATAAGCATACACTGTGGCTTTTGGCATTGATGGGGTTGGTCGGATGCAAAGATAGTAATAATGTGGGAATGATTGATGCCCAATCGAATAATAACACAACGGCAAAGATAGATACGGCATTGGTGTTGTACCATAAAATTCACACTTATGGCTATCCTGGATATAATATATTATGTAACAAAGATGGTAAGGTGTACGATGTGCCCAGATATTTGAGTAATAAGTACAAAAAAGGTGAACATTATCTGAGTGATTGTGTCAATATTGGTGATACGGTAATTGTTGCATTGGATAAAAGAGCAACGTATATCATAAGAAACCTAACGTTAGAGAATAAGATCAAAGCATTTTCTAGATAATCATTAATCCACCGCCTGGGTTATATAAATTAATTACAGGGACAAATAAAATGTCAGTTATTGGATTGATCTCGCAAAATATGTTTCGGCATCCAAATTTTTGGAATTGGCGTAATTTTAAGAATCGGTTGCATGCGCGGACAAGAAATTACGTCAGAATTATAATCTGGCGAAACAAAATTTCTGGTCGGCGTGTGGGGACAGTGGGGATTATAATTACTTGATCCATTGTCGTCAGCGTTTGAAAGCGTGTCACAGCCGCAACAAATAAACCGATCAATGGGGATTTTTGATTAGGGTCAGGGGGAAATGTCTGACAAAATTGATTTTACGCCGTATAACAAGATTTGCGTTATTAGGGCACCGGCAAAACGTTTTTTGCACGGACGCGCCCCATCTTTGGGACGGGTATGTATTCAATTTGATGATGTACGGTTTGGCCCGCGGCGCAGCGGGGGAAATCAAAATTCCCCGACGGCTTGTGCGTGGCACCTGGGGCAAATATAAAGCAACTCTCGGTGGGTTTATGAAGGGACCGCATGGCAACCCTGGACCGAAAAAGCACTGCGGCAGGCGGAGTTGATTGTGGTGCTGCGTGATGGGGCCATGCGGCGGATTTGGCGTATTGTGTGGCGGTGGCTGTGGGATAACCGCTATCATCGGGATTGGGCATCGACGTTGGGGCTGATCCGGATAAGTTTGGCCTATGACCGGGAACGGTTGCCCATTATTTTGGGGCGCATTCATACCCGGGGCATACCTGTTTTCCGGGTGCGACCATCGCGTCGGGATAACCGCCGTCATCAATGGCGTATGGCCGCATAATGCCGGTTGCATATCAATATCGCCCACAGGGAGGATTTTTTGTATTCCGGCACTTATTCTATTACTATCACAGGGATATCGGATGAAGTGGAAGATATATATTCGACAGATGCCAATAATGACCATGATGATGATATATCCTTTGGTTATGGCGGCCAAACCTGGACCAGAACAGGACACCAACCCAGGCCACGAGTCAGGTTGATTCAATTAAAAATCTTATTGCCCATTTAAGTCCAGAGAAGTTAAAAGAGTTGCGGGCTCTTTATTCTAAAACATATGATTCGGAAACAACGGCGTGTTTGGCCAGTTCAAACCCAAGCAGTGCATATACCCCGTCGCAAAACATTGTTCACTTGGATGGGAAACGTCGAATGAGTGAAAAACTGCGAAATATTGAAACCGTTCGGCGGTATAATCAATCTGATTCCATCGTTATTCATAATGATACAGCCTATATTCCCGAGAAAATGAATAGATTTTCTTGGACCGAGGGCATGACATATTTTGCTATTCCTCAGATTGATATAAATTATTTTTATTATAAGGGAAAAAATAAAGCCTTAAAAAAAGTAGCCCAGATATATAATAGCACGCGTCTGGGCACTTTGGCACATGAATTACAGCATGCCAAATATAGAAAGATTCGATATTCGTTGCCGATACATCAGCGGTCGCGCAGTCTGTGGGCCATGGACGAATTGGGGGCCATGATATGTTCGGAATTAAGTCAATGGTGCTTTGTTAAACTGGATAATGTTCCAAAGAATTGGGATAAACAATACGAAGTGACAATTAAGTTAGACGATATTAATTATAAAATCCCCAGAAAAAATCTTCAAACCGTGGTTAATTTGGCAATTAATGCCGCTGTAGATAGATTAGCATCAGATGTCATGTATCGACATGAATTTATAAATTTGGAAAATAAGGTGGTTTCTAACGAAGACCTGGCCGATGCACCAAATAAAACCGGCACCCAGGCGGAGGCAATTTCCCAAATGCGGTCAGCGTTCAAAATTAATGGCAAAAAGGTCGATATCTTGTCCCTAGCGTCGGACAATATGCGTAAACGTGCCGAAGACTTTATTAATGACCATGACGATGATATGCGCCTGGTGATGTTTGCGCATGATAATAAGATAAAGTTATAAAAAATCCCGCCACAGGTGGGGAAAAGGGTTATATCTGGCCGGACTGTATATTATGGTAATGGTTGGTATAATTCATATGGATGAATAACTATGAAAATATTGGATAAATATTCAACCGACAAGGGACGTGTTCAGTTAATTGAAGACGATGGGCGTTATTATTGTGATAGTGTTGCCCCCCGGTTCGGGGGTGTGAATTGCGTAAAATATCCCCCAAGACATCCTATGCTGCGGCTGTGGATTTTTATAAAAATATTCAGATGTTTTTGGATGGCAATACCAGGCCCAAGAAAGAATGTGTTCGTAATCCCGTGCATGTTGTGTCGTGCAGCTATCAAAATTGCCCCATGGGGGGGCTTTGCGTATTGGGAAATATTTCGCGATATGTGTCAATACCAGAAAGTCAAATAAAACCGCGAAAAACCGCCCCACGGGGCGGATTTTTTTGTATTCTGGGAATTTTGTGGTATAATTAATCTTATAAAAAAGTTTGATCGAAAAATTCACCAAAGCATGGGCAGTTTGCCGCCCCAATTATTCAAATATGTGGATTTGAAACATATTGATACGGTTACGCGGGAATTTAATGAATTTATGACGCAAATTGCCCGCGAGTTTCATTCAGGATTGGCGGCAGATTTAACGCCCGAACAAATTAAACTGACGGCACCGTCAGCTCTGTTTGGTCAACCGGTTACATTAGATTATGTTGCCAGTGGTTCGGTCGGCAGTGTGTATCGCATCCGCATTGGTGACGTCACATTCGCATTCAAGATTAATCGTCAGTCCGCTTTTGGCGAATTAAACGTCATGCCGCGTGCCCGTGGCGTTCGCAATCTGATTAATAAAATGTATATCGGCGGTGTCTTTGAATATGGCGGTCGCAAATATTCGTGGGTGATATCGGATTATATTGCGGACGATAAACAAGACAGTTTTTATGTCGCAATGGAAAAATTGTACTATGCCTATTTGACGCGGGGAACGGATATCACCGATGCGCATGTCAATAATTTCAAAAATGGCAAATTAATTGACCCGGCATCATTTACATGCCGTAATGATATCCGGCAATTAACCCGCGTTGAAATCGACATTGTGAAAAAATTAGTATACTGTATCCGCACAGACGACGTGGCGCGGTTTGAACACCTGGTGGCCCGTTGTGTGACGGAACATCCGCATGTTATTGACTATATGTTCTTTGCGATGAAATTTGGCAAAAGTCCTATTTTTGGGGCGTATTCAGGTCTGTCATTTGCGCAACGCATAAAAAAGTTTGAGGGTATTATTAATTCCGCCCGCGGCCCACGTCAGATGAACCCAATTTTAAGGGCCAAATTAAATCAAAAAAATCAGAAATAACGCCAAAAGTTCGCCAAACGCATTCGCGTGACCAAGGCCTTAGCCAAGGAAACCAGGCTGATCATATCGATATGGTAAATGGCATCGTTACCGCCCGGGGCATTATAGGTCAAATCCATTATATGCATCCCGTTGCGGATTTAATTTTTTCTTGTGATTATTTGATGGGGGCAAGCAAATTTATGGTTTGTTATTTTTATTGACAAACATGGTTAAATGTGTGATGTTTAATGGGTAACAAAGGTGAACATATGCTGAAAAAAATTGATGAATTTATGAATGACGTGGCGACAATCACGTTATATCGGGATGACAAAATGTTTTCTGTAGCCCAAGAAATCAAAACAGCCCCGGGAATTTTCAAATGCAAGAATCAGTCTTTTGAAACAAAAGCGGCGGCCGAACAGTATTTTGCCCAATGTGTGGCGCGCGTCAATGTCAGCAAGCAGATAATTGGGCCGGCATGCGGATTTTTTCAAAAGCAAAAATAATGATGTGATTCATCATTACGTCATCTGTTATGGGGGAATATTGGGAAAATTTTAGTCCCATGATAGTTTCCCATGCCCGGGTTCATTTGGAACCTGGGGGGAAGATTCGATATGACACCGGTATGGTAATGCCTTATTCCTTGGGGCCAGATTTATGGTTGCTGGTCGGGGCGGCAGCGTGGTCAATGCGCGGTCTGTGTCAGATTTATAAAGTCTGGACATGGATTCCATGGTTTTTTGGCCCAAGGGGTGATTTTATTTCGGTGGGGTCATTGTTTTTACAATGGGATCACGAATATAGATATCGGATGTATTATAATGAACAGGGCATGGATTAAATGGACACGCCCAACAAATGCTTGGCCATTTGGCCAATGGCAAACGAGACCACAGACACGCCCGTGCATACCCCCATCATTTCCCCAAAACGGGCCCAAAAGGATCGGTGACTGCGCCGGCCAATCATCAGGTTAAATACAAAGATAATCCCGATGGCGATGGCAAACATAAGCCCCAAGGCCCATGACCGATTATGGACAAAGCAAAATGGCGAAATGATGGCCATGCTGGTGGCGATATACATTATGCCTGTATACATGGCACAGATATGGGCGTCGGCGTTATTATCGGTGCGCTGGGCCATATAATTGGCGGCTGCCATGGACAGACTGGCCGATACGCTGGCAATGATGCCGGTCATAACAATGACCCGGGCACTGGTGATCGCCATGGCCAGTCCGGCCAGAATGCCTGTGATTTCGACCAAGGCATCATGCATGCCCAATACCATGGCACCCATATACTTAAAACCGCATTTTGTTTTCATATAAAAAACTATATCGGATGCCAGATCAAGATACCATAGGCATCGGATCATAAGAAAAAGCCGGCATTGCCGGCGTTTTTATAATTCAATATGGCCATTGGTGGCGATTAAATCCGCCCCCATGTCAATGGTTCCACCCGATTCGGTGACAATCAATTCACCTGCTGCAATTTCGGCAAAATCCAGCGGGTCAGATACGAATCCATCAAACTTACCCGATGCGACCCATGCCAAATCCAATGCCGGGCAACCCGTCACACGTCCGCCCCGGCCCATTCCTGGGCGTGGTGTTGTGACATTATAGCCAATCATTAAATCGTCGGGATTTTTCAGATTTGATACGCGAATGCGTGCAGAATGGAATGCAGAAAATTCATAGGCCCCCGATCCCCGTTCGGCGTAATACAGTTTTTCTTCGATAGGGGAATAAACCAAGGCGATTTTTGTTTCGTCATTTGTACGCAAGGCCAATGTAATGGCAAAGTGCGGATTGGCACGAACGAAATTTGATGCCCCCGACAGGGCCAGCACAAATTCATCCCGCCCATCGCCCGTGCGTGTGACGTTGGGTGTCAGTAATCCCGCATTTGGCCGAACCAGTAACAGGTCGGACAAAACACTTTCTTCGATACGGGCGGACGCCTTGGCCACAAAATCACGCGCCCCGCGCAGGGATTGTTGCAGGTTTTCCACCTCTCCGAAATCGCGACGCAGACCAGATGCCGTCCGTTCCAACGCGGCAAACATTTTATTTAATTCCGTTGAACCCTTTATCAACAATTCCATGCCGCGTCCCCCCGTTGAATACATTAAAACTTAAACCCTGCAAATTTGGTTTTGAAATCTGCCGCGCGTTTACCCTTGTCACCGGCGTTGGTCCGTTGACCGGTCCATGCCGAATGGTTCAGGTTATCTGTCGACAAAATCAGATCTTTCTTGACCGAAGAAAACATTTTCACGGTGTTGCCGTCCGTCATTGTCACGTTGATTTCATGATATGCCGGATGAATTCCTTGTTTCATAACTTTACCCTTTTATAAGTTTACTTTTTGCGGTGCAAATTATACATTGATTTTTCTGGAAAGCAAGCATTATTAAAGGGGCCCATGTCCCCATTGCATCAGTATCGGCCAATACATCCCAGATACGAATTGCCTGTTGATTCCAGAATACGTACAAATTGATTCTGGTTGCGCCCAGAAAAGAGAGCCAAAATCGTCCCCGTATCCGTGGCCAGCATGTCTGCCACTGTGGCAATGCCAGAATTCATTTTTTTGAAAAATCCACTGGCGGGATAGATTTCCGCGGCCAGCAGCTGATTCGTTCCGCGGGCGTGCGCCGTATCTTCGGATTCGATAACCATCAACTGGCATTCGGGGGAAATAATCACCTTGTCCGTGACAATGGCCCCAGCCCCCAGTAATTCCCCCCACCAACCGGTCGATTCGCAAAATACAGGATAATACACCACTGCCCCCGGCGTTTCGGCAAACAAGGTCGCCAGGTCCAGGTCATCGGTGATAATTTCCGGCATAACGCCCGCCGCCATATTTATGGTCTTGCGTGCCAACTGATAATCACAATCGTTGGTGGTTTTGCGTGGCCAGTAAAGAATCGGAAATGTTTTCATCGCTATGAATTATATCAGAAACCAGGGATAGAAAAAAGGGGGGGCAGCGCAAATAAAGCACTTGATTTTTTATTTTTTTGTTTTGGGGTATATTTTCTGAATGTTTTTCCAAATCGTGTCGATGTGTTTGCGTATATTGGTATAGGTGGTGTTGGAAATATCGACCTTGAATAACGTTTTGACCAGTGTGGGAATCATTGTCATAAACATTGCAATAAACAGCCCCATCAATATCACCGTCACCAACGAATCGTTACGCATCATTAATCCATCCATTAAAATTGTTGAATCATTTTGGGCCATTGCCGTGGCCAGGGCAGATGCCCCATCCCAATGACCAAATACAGCGTCCAGGAACATGACCGAAAACGTCACAAATGTTCCGACCAAGGCGATGCCGACCGTGGCCTGGACCGCGTTATTGATGATATCTTGGATTGATTTGCCGCCGCCGCCCGGGATAATAGACCAGCTTTTGAACAGCCAGCCCAATAAAAACAGCGGCATCATAATTAAATCCATCGCCAATGTAATAAAGGCGTCTAAGAAATAGACCGGCACCGGCAACAAGGCGAATAAAAACAGCACCAATATCAACACCCCGCCAAAGAAAATCGGAATGTTGGGAAAGATAGGGACATCCCACATCATTTTATGCATATACTGATCATTAAATGCCATGTTTAGCATTGTCCATCCCACTGTCATCCCCAGGCCGGTCATTTGATGAATATTGGCAATTTCGCATGTCAGATTATGCCGCAGACGGGGTGAAAACGCCCCGCGATTGGCGGCATCTATGCTGGCGGTGCTGGGGTCGGCGATGGCGGTCGCAACGACACAGGCGTCAAAGGCACTGTCGCTGGCGACCACCCGATTAAGCGTCAGGCCCACATTGAAAATTGGTTCGATGGCGATGCTGGTGATTAATCGGGGTAATGGCAAGGCCAGCAATGTGATCACAAAAGTTAACTTGATCATATGACGGATAAAGTCATTTCCGATGGTGTCTGGGGCGTCGACCCGCATATTTAGGTATCCAGACAATAATTTCCATCCGAACCACAGGGCGGTTAACGCCACCGCCACAGGAATAATCACGGTGCCGATGGCATGATAGGCCCCGGGCAACAGATTAGACAACGTTGACATAATATCGGAAAACAAAGAACAAGTCCAACATGTGGAAAAAAAAGACAAGGCGTCGGTCATATTAACCGGGGCCGCCGATCGATAGATCGAAAATCCTGCGATGACCCCCAGCCCGGCCAATCCCCCAACAACAAATGGCGCAGCCCCCAGCCCCGCCGACGGGATCAAGGCAACCAAGGCGATCCAAATTTTTTTTAAGGTGTTCATCGTTTTAACTATATCATATTTTATGTGAAATGTGATATAATTGAAATCAAGAGAGCAATGTTTTTACAAAAACCGCGTTTTTGGTGTCTGCTGCGCGGCGCAATTTTTTGCGCAGCGATGTTGATATTGCCGGCGTCGGCGCATGCGGCGTGGGGGATTGTTGATTACTTGGATTTATCGCCGTTTGTGCCATTGGTTTTGGATACAATGATGGCGGTGGCGACTGGGGCATATGACTTTTTTGTGGGCCGGGGCAATGGGCCGATTTATTTGTTGGTTTATGGGTTTGTGGGATTGACCATCGGTCTGTATTTGATCAAGATGTATTTTCCGAAATCATGGCTGGGATTTTTTGGCTTTTCTTCGGGCGGCGATATGTGGGATGCCAAGACCACCGGCACCACAATCGCAGAAAATGTGGCCCGTCCCGTGGTTCGTGGAATGATTGCGGTGTTGGTGCTGCTGCAGATACGGCCGGTATATATTACAGAATGGTTAATTAACCCGTTTTTGCAATTTGGCGCATTGTATACAGAAAAGATTAGTGCGGCGGTGGCCACCACACCCGCCCCGGCTGTGGAATGTCCCCCTGATATTGTTCAGAAAGCCTGGATCAGCAAGAGCAGCTGCGAATTCTTGGTGCAACCGGTGTCTGATTTGACACATGCCAATAATGGCATGATCAAACGGGGATTTGATTTTATCAATCGGGGCATTCGTGGTCTGGTTACTTTGATTCCCCATGGGGGCGAAGACTTTTTGAATATCATCAGTGGGATTTTAATTGTGGTAACCTTTGTTGGGTTAAATTTGTTTATGGCGTTATTGATTATCCAGGCAATTTTTTCATTTGGAATGGCGTTGATTTTGTATCCCTTTAATGTTTTGACGTGGGTGGCCAAGCCCAAGCGGCCCAATGAATGGTTTGATATTTGGCCCCCATTTGAAGGTATTGTTAACGCCATGCAAAAATTAATTATTACGATGATTGCGTGCGCATTTATCTTGTGTATTAATGTGGCGGTTATTCGGGCCTTGTTTTCATGGAATTCGTCGGTTTTTGTTGCTGCGGCGGGTGGGGCGGCGGGATCAAATCTGCCCGTGGCCGGGGATGGCGGGATGTTGGGATTTGGCCAGCATTCGATCCTGTGGTTGTCATCAATTTTAACCTTTTACTTGATGTTCCAGATCTTTAACCGAACCCGTGCCCAGTTGAATAAATACGCCCCCGGCATGGACAAGATGTACAAAGATGTTACCAGTGATGCCAAGACGTTATCGGCAAGCATTAAAAAATGGGGCACCGGTGTGGGCCAGGCCATGGGGATAGTGAAAAAGAAATGAATGAATTGGTAAATCCTTTGGTCGATAGTGTGGTTCAATGCTGGGGGTGCCCGGTGTTTGACCGATTGATGGCGGTGGTATCGAACGCGGCCGGGGCGGTTTATGGAAAATTCGCAACGTTTTGTATCGTTTTGTTTTGCGGTCTGTTTGCAATGTACGTGATCAACAGTGTTTGGAAAAACCTAAAAGGGGGGATGTCGGATCCTTTTTATACCAAGTCTGTACAACCTGTGGTGATCAGTGCGCTGGTCGCGTTATCATTATTGGCGATGGGTGTCTATTTACCACGCATGGTCACATCAATAACATTTGAACCGGTGGCTGATTTAACGTTGGCATATACCCAAGGTGTTATTCGTATGGATGATGATATGATTAATGAACGGGTCACCTATACCCCGATGCCGATGGATGATAATGGATTTTATCGGCCCCAATTGCGCGATAAAATTATTATGTTGATGAAGACCACGGTGACGCAATTCCAGGCCTATATTAAACTGGGGTTGGCGGTGATGGATACGGCCTTTTCTTGGAATGCGTTGGTCGGCATTGGGGCATTGGTGCGGCATATAATCATGTTTGTGATTGGCCTTTATTTGGTGTATAACTTTTTTAAGTTATTTATGCGGTTTTGCTTTTATTTTGCCGATATCATTATTGCGATGACGTATTTTGCATTTTTCTTTCCGTTATCATTGGTGATGATGGCGTTTCGTGATTCAGATGCCCCGGATTGGTTCAAAGGACTGGGCAAGTCATTAGGCACAGGACAATTTACCAAGGTGATTAATGCCATTATCGCATTGGCGTCGGCGGTATTAACCTATACCGTGGTGATGGTGTTAATTGCCAAGTTCTTTGGGGGCAGCCATATGCCGATGGATGATTTGATGGCCCAGATTACCACCGGGGCGATTTTTGCAGGTGACCTGACGGATGAAAATTTGGGGACAATCACACTTATCGCCATGGTCGTTATGGTTTATATTGTTAATTATATTTCTTCGTTGGCCCCAGATGTTACCAAGATGGTTTTGTCGGCCTTTAATGTGTCGGCAGATAATAGTATTAGCGAAGGTTTGGCTAATGATGCCATGCAATTAACCAAAAACATTGTCAACACCACAACACGTGCCGCCACCACCGTTATTTCGGGTGGGGATTCAGAAAAGAAAAGCGAGGGTAAGAAATGATAAAAGCCAAGGTTATCATGATTATTGTTCGCTTTGTCATGGGGGCGTTGGCCTTGGGGTTGGGGATATGGTATATCTCGTCATCGATCAGTGGGGCCAGCCTAAGCTATACCAGTTTGAATGGATTTATGACCGCCATTGGGGCCCATGGTGATATCAGCGGGGGCGTGGGATGTTTCTTGTGTGGGTATGTTGAAAAACTATTTGCTGCCATCGGCAGTGGGGCGGAAATGTTCTGGGTGGCCATTGTTGATTATATTTGGGTCTTGTTGGCGATTGGGTTTGGGATTTGGCTGTTTATCTATACTGCGCGATATATTTATGATGCGATCTTGATTGATAAAACGGATCAAAAGCTAGAGCTGGGGCCGTGGTTCGCCAAGGTTTGGCCACTGGGGGTACGGATTATGGTGGTGGGCGTTCTGCTGGGGATGCTGGGGCTGGGGGGAACTGGGGCCTTGCGGGTGGTGACCAATCTGACGGTGACACCGGTGATGGTGGCGGGTGCAGAATTATCCATGGCGGCCACAGGCGTTGCCACTGCGGCGCAATGTCCCATGTCAGATGTCAATGACGATGTATTAACGCCGGTGTTGCGTCCATTTATGTGCGTGATGGGGAATTTGAATACGGTTATGTTGGCCGGGGCGGCCGCGGGATTTTCCATGATGAATTATGCCTGGTTGGGGATTGGCGGTGGGGCGATAACATGGATTGCGGGATTGGGACTGGTTATTTTATTTTTAATCATTGGGTTTAATTTATTTTTCCAGATTTTATCCATTGTGTTTAAGCTGGTGTTTTTAATTGTGTTCTTGCCATTATTACTGGCCGCGGCGGCATTCGAAGGAACGTGGAAGATGGCTGATGATGTGGTTAAAAATGCGATCAATATGTTGGTTAAATCCGCGGTCCAGATTGTGGCAATCACACTGAAAATAATAATTATCTATGCAACAATATCCTATGCGGCGGATATGTCAATGCCGGGCCCCCGTGATGGGTATAGTGCGATTATGCCACCCTTGATGAATGCCGGGGTGGCGACGAACCCAGATGCCCAGACGATGGCGGTTCAAAATGTCTTTGCCGCCTGTGAACAGGTGGGATTACGCAATGGGACAATGGATGCGGATGCGTTTCGTACATGCTTTACCGCGCGTCGGGCGGCGGTGGAACGTAAGTATCCAGGGGCCTTTGATTTTATGGGCGATGGGTGGAATTTTATATTGATGATGATTGGGCTATTCTTGCTTTATTATTATGTCGTTGAACCAAAAGTCGATGGTATCTTGGGCAAGGTGGGTTCAGAAAGTTTTGATTTCGGTGGGTGGTTAAAAGAACTTGGGAAAAAGGTTTGGGGATTGCCCACGGAACTGATATCCCGGATCAGCAAGGCCGCCGGCACCAAGGATTAAACGATAAATATGCATATGATCAAAAATCTTGTCCGAATAATGTGCGTCACAATAATGGCCATTGTGATTGGATGGGGGGCATGTGGACGTGCGCTGGGGGCGACGGTGGGTGATATCGGTGATCATGGTACATGGATGACCGAATACAATGCCGATGCGATTGTTGGGGCAATGTCCCGTGATATGGGGGAATTTAGCCGTGGGGCAATCGCCGCAACCCAGCCCGGCTTTGTTCCCATCGAAGTGCGTGTGGGCATGGCCTTTGTTGGGGCGATGTCGCTGATTGGTGATGTGTTGGAAAATTCGCTGGTGCGATTTATGATTATCTTTATTATCGTGGCGTATGCATTCTGGATCTTGTTTGAAACCTATCAGATGATGCGCGAAGGCCAAAAGGCGTGGGAGTTATTTGAAACCGTCTTGAAAAAAGGTGTTTTAATTACGGTATGGATCATGGTTCTGGAATTCGGGCCGGCGCAATTATTTATGTGGATAGTGGGGCCGATTGTTGCCTTTGCCACCGCCATGGCAGATTTGATCTTGGGGGCGGTAACCAATGCCGCCGGGGTGACGTTGCCTGATACGTGTGGGGCGGTGCATCAATATGTGGCGGCCAATGTCGGCCCAGGATTCGTGTTAGACACAGATACAATGGCGAATTTAATGTGTCTGCCGACGCGGATGTCTGGATTTTTTTACACCGCCATTGCCACAGGTTGGTCATGGATTGTGGCCGGCATTGGGCACAGTGTGATGTCCGTTGTTGCCGGGGGCGCATTGGTCTTTGTGTTTGTTTATAATATGTGGAAATTTGCATTGATGGCGTTGGGGGTTATTGCCGATTTATTCTTGGCGTTGTTTATGTTGCCATTTACAGCGGTGGCGGAAACAATTGCAAAAACCAAGTACAAAGGTATTGCCGGCACCATATTTAATGGCTTTTTAGATTTGTTTCATGCAGAAAATTTATCAAAACAGATTAGCCGGTTTCTTAACGCGGCCATTTATTTTGTGTCTTTGGCCATTGTGATTGCGGTGTGTGCGGCGTTGATGTCCGGATTGGTAACGGTGGGGGCGAACGGGATGCCGGTCATTGGTAATGATGATTATTTGGCGGTGCTGCTGGGGGGGATATTGGTGGCGTATTTGGTGCGGCGTGCCGACAAATTGGCCAAAGACATCGGCGGCAGCATTGATGACACCATCAGTAAAAAGTTTGGCGGCGATATGAAAAATCTGTGGACCCAGGGCCGAAAGACAGCGGTTAAATGGATTAATACCATGCGGGGGAAAAAATAATTATTTCTTTGGGCCCCCCCACCCCTTTGCGTTGGAGAGGTACGGTGCACATAAACACACCAAAGGGATGGGATATGCCCAGATCCCATGCGTCGCAACCAGCCGATAGTTGACGGTGGGATATAGGTGGCCCGATTTATCGCGCCATTGCCGGGGTACGCGCCATATATCGGACCATTGGTAACGGTGGCGGTATGACGTGTGGTTCCTGGAATCCGAATGCGCCATCCGTATGCCCACCGGGACAGTGATGTTTAACCGGGCTTCTAAAACCACTGGCAACAACATCCCGCAAAAAAAACCACCGGAAAAAGTTTCAAGGTGGTTGGAGTTTAGAACCTACTCACAAGAAATAGAGTGATTTATTTTTATATTTCATCACACTCCAACCATAAGGGCCAGAGAAACTATTACCTATCATACCCCGGTATGATAGTCTTGTGTAGGGGGTTCTATTCCCCATGCCGGATCTATTCCTAAATTACGATACGGCACGCTGTCATATTACATGATAAAAGAAAGATGTCTAGGAAAATATTTCATTTTTGTTGCAATAGATATCAAAATGCCCATAAAAAAATCATTGCGCCACACTTGCGTTTGGCAGATAATTGTTTTATCCTAAATAACTATGAAATTCAAAAAGATTTTACGCGTTTTTATTAATATTATCTTTTGGGCCATGACCGCCGCGGTGGCGGCGTTGGCTGCGCTGGTGCTGGTGTATGGGAATGATTTGCCAGATTATCGCCGGTTGGCAACGTACGCGCCCCCGGTGGCCACACGGTTATATGCATCGGATGGATCGCTGTTGATTGAATATGCCGAAGAACGGCGGGTCTTTATTGATCTTAATGATATGCCGCCCCAGTTAATTAATGCCTTTATCGCGGCCGAAGATAAAAATTTCTGGACACACCCGGGTATTGATGTGGTGGGAATAATGCGTGCGGCCGCGGGAAATTTCGCCCGTCTGATGGGTTTTCATGTCGGATTTTCCGGCGCATCGACCATTACGCAACAGGTGGCAAAGAATTTCTTTTTATCATCAGAACGGACCGTGTCGCGCAAAATCAAAGAAGGTATCTTGGCATTGCGTTTGGAACGCGCCTTTTCAAAGCAGCATATTTTAACCTTGTATCTGAATCAGATCTTTTTGGGCGCGCGCGCCTATGGCGTGGGGTCGGCGGCATTGATGTATTTTAACAAAAAGGTGTCTGAATTAACATTGGCCGAATGCGCGTTCTTGGCATCTTTGCCCAAGGCACCGAATAACCGTGATCGCGCGGTGGAACGGCGTAATTACGTGCTGCGCCGCATGGTCGAAGAAGGGTTTATCACCCAAGATGATGCCAACGCTGCCGCCCAACAAGAATTAAATATCAACAGTGGTTTTACCGCCCAGATGGAACAAGACTTTCAATATTTTGCCGAAGATGTGCGGCGGCAACTGTTGGCCTACCTGGGGCGAGAGGTGTTATACAACCAGGGTCTGTACATTAAAACGACAATTGTTCCAGAACTGCAACGCGCAGCAACGGCGGCATTGGCCAAAGAATTAGATGCCTATAATGCGGATAAAGAAGAAAAGTTACAAGGGGCAATTATTGCCATGAATCCGCATACGGGACGTATTTTGGCGATGGCGGGGGGACGTTCTTTTGCCGAAAGTTCTTTTAATCGTGCGACCCAGGCCATGCGCCAAATCGGCAGTACGATTAAGCCGTTTGTTTATTTGGCCGGACTGGAATCTGGGATGGCCCCGACCAGCATGTTATTAGATGCCCCCATTGTTGGATGGCGGGCCGATGACACCATGTGGAAGCCGGAAAACTATGATAAAAAATTCTTGGGCGATGTGCCGTTGCGCTTTTCGTTGGAAACATCGCGTAATGTCCCCAGTGTGCGCATGGTCGAAGAAATCGGCACAGAAACAGCCATTGCCGCCGCCCAGCGGTTTGGTGTCTATCCGACAGATATGGAAAACATTAATTTATCAATGGCGTTGGGATCGGGTGAAACAACACTAGAAAAATTGGTCTTGGGGTATTCGGCATTTATCAATGGCGGCCGGGCGATTCAATCAAAAATGGTTGATTATATCGAAGATCGCTATGGCAATGTATTGGGTGGGGCGGCGCATGATATTGTATCATGGGATAATGATATGGAACCGATGCGGATGGCGGCCGATATACAGCCTTTGTCAGATCCGCAAAGTCTGTATCAGATTGTCTCTATACTCCAGGGGGCGGTTGAACGGGGAACGGGTAAACAGGCCCGGGTTCCAGGGCACACCATTGCGGGCAAGACGGGCACCACGAACGAAGTTAAAGATGTCTGGTTTGTTGGCTTTTCCAAGAATTTAATTGCCGGGGTTTATTTGGGTTATGACACGCCCCGGCCGTTGGGACGTGGTGCCGGCAGTCATATGGCTGCCCGGGTATTTGCAGACTTTATGAAAACGGCATTGGCCACAGAAAAGAATCAGCCGTTCGCAGTGCCGGATGGGATGACATTTATGCGTGTTAACCGGCGCAGTGGGGCGGCCGCGGCCGACGATCCAGATGGTATGATTATTACAGAAGTGTTCAAAGATGGCCAATCGCCAAATCCAGCCCCGAAAAAGGTTCGGGCATCAGATGGGGCGCGTGTGGGCGGCATCTTTTAATCATTTATATTGGGGGGAAAATGATGAAAAAATACATGATATTAGGATGCGTGGGATTGGCCATGATGGGATGCGGGGATCGGGATGATCACGCATTGGTCTGTGACTGTGGGGGGCACGTCGTGCGCATGCAATTTGTTGAAAATGGCGATCGGATGATTGGAACCATCGATGGCGCGGCGGTAAAATTGCATCATGCGGTGGCGGCATCGGGGGCCAAATATGATGGAACACATAATGGGAATGCGGTAACCATGTGGGGTCGGGGAAATGATTGGATTATGATCCAGGACGACGATATGGTTTTAGAATGTGTGCATAAATAATATTTCCATTCTGAATTCTTTGTGATAAAATGGTTGGCATCAAAGGATAAAAGGGGAATCTTATGTTGACCGAATTATTTTTATCGCACGGTTTTGTTTTATTTGCCAGTGGATGGACCCAATTTGCGGCTGCATTTGCGACGGCGTTTCTGATCATGTTGCTGGGGGGACGGCCATTTATTCGGGCCATGCGTCGATTCCAGGGCAAGGGTCAACCGATTAGTGAAAATGCCCCCGTTGTACACAAGCAAAAGGCCGGCACCCCAACAATGGGGGGAATTCTGATCTTGGTGGCGATTATTATAGGGGCGGTGTTGTTTATGCCGATCCATAACGCACCGGGTTGGATTGCGATTCTGTCATGTGTGATGTTTGGGACAATTGGTTTTGTTGATGATTATAAAAAGGTCACCAGCCAGTCGTCCAAGGCCGCGAATGGGTTATCCCCGCTGATGCGATTGGTTCTTGAAGGGGGATGTGTATTGGTGTTGGCGACGCTGATTAACTGGACCATGCCGCCATATATCCCTGAATATTCTTTGGCGATCGGATCGGGAATTATTTTGCCGCTGGGGTTGGTTTTATATTATGTATTTTCTTATTTTGTGATTTGGGGATCGGCCAATGCCACCAATATTACCGATGGGCTGGATGGGCTGTTGGGGAAATTGTTCTTGCCGGTACTGGTTGTGTTGGTGGTGGCGTTATATGGGGCCACACGTATTGGGTTTATGGACACGGTGATGTTCTTGCCAGGGGCCAGCGGATTGTATGCTGTATTGGGGGCGGCATTTGGTGCCGTGTTGGGATTCTTGTGGTATAATTCAAAGCCGGCATCGATCTTTATGGGGGATGTTGGGTCGTTGGCCTTGGGGGGATTTATGGGGACGGTGGCAATGCTGCTGAAATCTGAAATCATTATGGGTGTGGCCGCCGGGATGATGGTATTAATATTGATGTCGTCATTTATCCAGACCATGTATTTCAAATTAACACGCAAGATCACCGGCATCGGTCGCCGCGTATTTCGCCGGGCCCCGTTGCATCATCATTTCGAAGAACTGGGCTGGGGCGAGACGAAGATTGTTGAACGCTTTTTTATCCTATCGATTTTATTTTCTGGTTTGGCGTTGGTCTTGTTAAAGTTTGCGTAATTTCAGACCGGGGTTTACCCCGGTTTTGATTTTAGGAATGATTTTTTTATAACTGATATTTTCATTTTCTAAAAAAATGGTATAATACCCGCATGATTGTTCGAAGCGAAGAAAGCAAATTAACCAATTGGTATTTTGAAATTGACCGGCGATTGCTGGGGTGTGTGATCCTGTTGACCTGTATCGGGGTGTGGGCCATGCTATCTACGGGGTCGGCGGCGGCGGCCCGTATTGGCATGCCGTGGCATTTTTTTATCGTCAAGGCATTACCGTTTTATGGAATTGGTTTGATTGGGTTAATCTTTTGCAGTTTTCTGGATAAAAAGTGGGTTGTGCGTGTGGGGATCACCGATGTAATCTTTTGTCTGATGCTGTTGTTAATGACGGTTGTTGCCCCGATTGAAATCAAGGGCAGTCGGCGTTGGGTCGACCTGATGCATATTCGGTTGATGCCATCTGATTTAATGAAGCCAGGATTTATCATTATGACGGCGTGGTTCTTGGCAAAAATGCGTCAGAAATTTGGCACCCACATGTTTTTAGATCGAGAGGCATGGCGACCCGGCTGGGTGTCTTGGTGGACGTATTTGGCGGTCTTTGTGCCGGCGGTGTTGATTATCTTTCTGCATCCCGATTTTGGGACGTCGATTTTGTATTTCGCAGTGCTGGGGGCGATGTTGTTTATGGCGGGATTGCCATGGCGTATTGTTGGGGCGATGGCTGGGATTGCGGCAACCGGCGGGGTGATTGCATTCTTTATCATGCCCCATGTTCATCGACGCGTGGTTAATTTCTTTACCGGTGGTGGGGATCATTACCAGGTGGATAAATCTATTGCATCGATTCAGCATGGGGGCCTGTTGGGCAGTGGGGATGACGCCTTTGTCAAAGAATTCTTGCCCGATTCCCATACAGATTTTGTCTTTGCCGGTATTGCCGAAGATGCAGGTGCGATTGTGGCGTGTGTCATGCTGGGGGTGTTTGTGTATGTGTTAAAGTTATTGCGTGATAACGCGGTCCAGGCACGTGATCCTTTTGTTCGGTATGCGGCGGGGGGGCTGGCTGCGTTGTTCGGGGCCCAGGCGTGCATTAATGTGATGACGGCGTTAAATTTATTCCCGACCAAGGGCATGACATTACCATTTGTGTCCTATGGCGGCAGTTCGTTTGTCTCGTTCTGTGTTTTGTTTGGATTGGTGTTGGCATTAATCCGGGACGATAAATGGAAATAAAAAATAAAGGGGTTGGATAAATGAAGATTTGGATCGCAACAGGGGGAACCGGTGGTCATGTGTTCCCGGCATTAAGTGTGGCATCGCAATTGGTGCAACAGGGACATCGGGTGACAATTTCTTGTGATCGCCGTGTGCGTAAAATGGTCATGATGTCAAAGCCAGATGCCGCCCGTGTGGCCCGTATTTGGGCATCAGGTGTTGGGGCGCGGGGACGGATTCGCGCAGCGTGGTCGTTGGTCAAGATTGGGGTGTCGACACTGCTGCTGGGGGGGCGGTTTATGGTGGCGCGGCCAGATCGGGTGGTGGCGTTTGGCGGCTATGCGTCGGTGCCGGCGGTTGTTGCGGCGCATTTATGGCGTGTGCCAACATACCTGCATGAACAAAATGCCGCCATTGGTCGGGCGAATCGTTTTGCCTTGCGATGGGTGCGTGTCTTGATGACCAGTTTTCCCGACGTGTCTGGCATTCCGACATCGTGGGCACCACGTGTGGTGTATACTGGTCTGCCGGTGCGCCAGGAATTTTTAGATGCCGCCGCGTCGCCATTGCCCAATTCGGGGCGTATCTTGGTCACAGGCGGATCATTGGGGGCCCAAATTTTGGATGATATTGTGCCGGTGGCCTTGGCCGGAATCAAGAATAAAAAGATTTTTGTGACGCATCAAACGCGCCCGGAAAATGTGGCCCGTTTGCGCAAGTTTTATACCGATCATAAAATCCGGGCCAATGTTTTGTCTTTTATCCACGATATGGCCGGGGCGGTTATTGGGGCCGATTTAATTATCGGACGCAGCGGGGCCAGCACCGTTGTCGAATTAGAAACAGTAGGCCGGCCGGCTATCTTGGTGCCACTGGGGATAAATCCGGATCAGGCTGCCAATGCCGCCGCATTTGAAAAATTAGGGGCCGGATTTGCCGTACCGCAATCGCGCTTTACAGCGCGGTGGTTGGGGGCGACGTTGACCGAATTGTTTGATAATCCGTCGCGATTGGCCAAGATGGCACACAAGGCATATGTGCCCAATCATGCCACAGATCAAATCGTTGATGTGGTGACAGGCCCGTTGGATTAGTTTTTATACCGTTGCTGTGATTTTCTGCTTGCCTGCGATTCGTCATTTGTTCTATGATAGAAAGCGAAGGAAAGAAAATGATGCGACTGGTGACGGTTTCTGTACTTGCAATGGTTGTTTGTGGGGCGGCGTTTGGTGATGCGCGACTGCCGGTGGTTAATATTGGCGCGGGCGCGGTATCGGCGCGGGCGGCCTTTGGCGAAGGGGGCACGACCAATGTGGCGTCTGTTTCCCCGTCCCAGACGGCGGTGCAAAATGCGTCCCGGCGAACGGTCACAGCGCGCCCGGCCAAGTCCCAGGTGGCACGTGCCGCAAAATCCAATCCAAAATCAGACGCGGCAGATACTGGGGCCCAGATTGCATTAAACAATGCGACCGATATTTTGGTGCCCCATCGCCCCAGTGGTAATTTATGGGCGGTATCGGGCAATGCGACCGATGTGGCGTTGCGCATGCCGCGACCAGACGAAATTTCCGTTATTCGCAGTGATGATGCCTTGCCCGAAGAATTTTTAGATACGCCGATTGCGGCGACCCGTCCCCAAGTTGATGATTTGATGGCATCGACGGGGCGTGCGGGGGAAAGTGACGGGGCGCGTTCTGGGGCCCTGGATGCAGAGATTGCAAAGCTGGTCGCGGCCCAGCGACAGGCCGATGCCGTCGCGCGTGCGTCGGTGCGGCCGGTTGCGTCCACCAATACCGGTGCGACAACCCTGCGCCGTGTTATGGCCCGTGGGGCGGGTGTTCGGTCGGTGACCCAGACGCCGGTTGTGCATAATACCCCATCGGTGACGGATCATGAACCGGTTTTGGCGGCCAATTCAGAAACCCAGGCCCCTATCACAGAATCCACAAAATCCATCGCGCAAGATACGATCCCGACGGTTCATCGGATGGTTGTGCCAATGGATCCGGATGTGGTTGTGCGCCAGGTGCATAAATCCCCGATTGACACACCGGTTATGGCCCGTGCGTCAGCCGATATGACGGCGATGTCACCATCTGAATTAAAAAAGGCGTTTCGCAAAACATATTTATCCGAGAACAAGCATCTATCGACATTTCAAATAGATGATCGCTTTGACGTGGCCAGTGATATGGACAGCACGATCGAAGGATTTACGGCATCGCGTGACCTGTCGGAAAGTGGCGGCGTTCGTCCGTTGGAAATCAAGATTAAGTTTCGCGGCGAAGATGCGTCTTTGTCCCGGGAAAATTATAATTTATTAAGTGAATATGCCGCCATCGTTTTGGCCAACCCAAAACGGGCGGTCCAAGTATCGATCCCAGAAAGTGTGACGCGCAGTGCGGACGCCCGTAAATTGGCGGCCCGGCGTTTGGCCATTGTTGAACAGGTTCTGCGGGATACGGGTGTATCAGAACATCGGATTATGCCGGTATTGGCCGCCCGGGACGAGCAGGGATATGTCCTGAGAATGATATCAAATGATCAATTTGAAACATTAACCCAGAAAAAGCGTGATATGTTCGGCGACACGGTGGGTAAAAAAACGTATAAAAGCATGACCTGGTAACGTTTTTGTGGCCGGGTCTTTTTTTCACATGTTACGAATCCTAGATTTTATTTTTCCGCCAATCTGTCCGGTGTGTGGGGTTCCGGTGACGGGGCATGGGATGATGTGTCCAGAATGTTGGGCAACGTTTCATTGGATTGGAAATCCGCGATGTGCTGTCTGTGGATATCCGTTTGCAGCGGATTTAGATTTGGGGCCACGTCCCATGTGTCCGGTATGTGCCGCAGGAAAAAACGAGCTTGAATGGATGCGGTCGGCATGTGTTTATGATGATGTATCACGTAATATTATGTTACCGTTTAAGCATGCGGGACGCATTAAATACCGTCATATTATGTCCCGGGGCATGATTTCTGCGATTGCGGATATCCCGGGGGCGGTGGATGTGGTTATGCCGGTTCCACTGGCGTGGCGACGATTGTTTCATCGTGGTTATAACCAGGCGACATTACTGGGGCGGCCGATTGCGGCCCATCTGGGGGCGAAAATGGATGTTGATTCGGTTCGTCGGCGTTATCGACCTGATATGGGTCACAAAAGCGCGCGCGAGCGGGCAGAAAACATCCGCGGTGTTTTTTCTGTGATTCATCCGGAACGTATTTCGGGAAAAACAATTTTATTGGTTGATGATGTATTTACCAGTGGGGCCACGTTTTCAGAATTGCGCCGTGTTTTAATGCGTGCCGGTGCCGCCCATGTATGGGGGGTAACATTCTGTCGTGTTGTGCGGGCCATATAAAAAAATCCCCGATTATCGGGGATTTGTCATTTTGTAATACTGCTTTTTAGAAAATCGACCGCCTTGATCATTTGGCATGTGCGATTGCGTTCTTGGCATGCACGAATGATGCGATTAACATGGGGGGAATGCTTTTTCTCTGATGAAGAATCCAATATATATGTCACCTTTGGATCATCGGGGGCAATGGTGACAATCCCAATGCGGATGTTGGGGCCATAGCTGCTAAATCTTTGTAATAATGCATTATAAGACCCGCCGTGTTTGACGATCATTAATCGTGTGTGATCCGGGGCATAAATGGTATAGGTCCCGTATTCGGAATACTTTTCTTCTATCTCAAATATAATGTCGTTGGACTTGATCGTGTTGATGGCCCACTTTTCAATCGTTGGTAAATTCATCTCTTTTATACCTTTTGTATTATATTTTATTACAAAATATATATTTGTCAATAAATATTTTTTTGGTGTGGGATTTATTTGGCGTGGGTGATAGAACCTTGAAATTTGATTTTTGTCTGATATGATAAAGGGATACAAGATGGGGTGTATCATGAAGAAGATTTTTGCCGGTCTGGTTTATATATTGTCGTTGGCCGGGGCCAATGGGGCATTACCATGGGGTGACGTTTTTCAAACAATTGATGACAAGACGGGGCGGCCCAAATCTGTGGTTCAATTATATGAATATGCCGATGGGGATGATATGAAATTGGCGGGACGTATTATTGCCCTTTATGGATCCGATGGTCAGATTTCAGAAACCGTGGCCAATGCCACGCGTGTGGCCGAAAATGTAACGGGCGCACCCAAATACGTGGGTCTGGACATTATATGGGGGATGCGTTGGGACGATGATGAATATAGTGACGGGAAAATCATGGATCCCCAATCAGGCAAGGTTTATTCGTCGGTTATTTGGCAAGATGCGCCCGGCACATTAAACGTACGGGGAAAAATTGGGCCATTTGGCCGGACGCAACATTGGCGCGAACTGGACGGGGCCACCTATCGACAGAATTCAAAAAATTGGACACCAAACATTAGGAAATAGACAGATGAACATTGAACTTGGGAAAAATATCGCCACACGGGACATTGAAACACGTATCCAAGAATTTTGGGATACGAACACGTTTTGGGAAAACGATGTTGCGTCGGACAAGACGCCGTTTTGCATCATGATGCCGCCGCCCAACGTGACGGGAAATCTGCATATGGGGCATGCGTTGGATAATGTGCTGACTGATATTATTTGCCGGTACAAGCGGATGGATGGTTTTGATGTCTTGTGGCAACCGGGGACCGACCATGCGTCTATTGCGACCCAATTGATGGTGGAACGTGATTTGTCCAAGCGCGGGATTAAGCCGCGCAGTTTGACGGTGTCCCAATTGCTGGATGCCGCATGGGCATTCAAGGCGGACAAGGGTGGCCAAATTATGAACCAGTTGCACACCCTGGGGGTGACGCCGGTGTGGCGGCGTGAACGCTTTACCATGGATGATGGGTTATCGCGGGCGGTGACAAAACTGTTCGTCAAAATGTATAACGAAGGCTTGATTTACAAGGCCCGGCGTCTGGTCAATTGGTGTCCGAAACAGCAGACCTCTATTTCAGATCTGGAAGTGGATATCAAAGAAGAAAAGGGGAAATTCTATTACTTTAATTATCCGTTAAAGGATGGTGGTGCGATCGAAATTGCGACAACCCGGCCTGAAACATTATTTGGCGACCAGGCGATTGCGATACACCCCGATAACGAAAAGTTAAAGCATTTGATTGGCCGCACAGCCATTATCCCATTGACCGATATTGAAATCCCGGTGATTGCGGACGTTCATGCCGACCCAGACAAGGGAACGGGTGCCGTGAAAATCACCCCGGCGCATGACAAGGATGACTGGGAAGTTGGGTTGCGTCACAATTTGCCGGTGGTATGCGTGCTGACCGATGATGCCAAGATGGCTGATATCGACGTGGTGCCAGAAAAGTATCGCAGGATGGACCGCTTTGCCGCGCGCGCCGAAATTATTTCAGATTTGGATGCGGCGGGATTATTGACCCATATTGATGATAAAACAATTCCGACGCCGTATTCCCAACGCGGTGGCGTTGTGATTGAATACATGGTGCGTGACGAATGGTTTGTGGACGCCAAAAAATTGGCCGAACCAGTTATCCAAGCGGTAGAGGCGGGCTGCTTAAAATTCTTGCCGGAACACCGCTATAACTTGTTTATGTCATGGATGCGTGACATTCATGAATGGTCGATTTCGCGTCAATTATGGTGGGGGCATCATATCCCGGCATGGTATGACGCAGATGGAAACATCTATGTTGCCGAAAGTGAAGAAGCCGCGATTGAACAATCTGGTGGGAAAGAATTGACACGTGATGCGTCATGTCTGGATACATGGTTTTCGTCTGGTCTGTGGCCGTTTTCGACATTGGGATGGCCGGATCAAACACCAGAATTGGCAAAATATTATCCGACGGATTTATTGTACACGGGGGCCGATATTATCTTCTTTTGGGTGGCCCGTATGATGATGATGGGGATGTATGTCATGGGTGATGTGCCGTTCCGGACGGTTAATTTCCATGGTCTGGTTCGTGATAGCAAGGGGCAAAAAATGTCCAAGACCAAGGGCAATGGGGTTGATCCATTGACGGCGGTCGATAAATTTGGGGCGGATGCCTTGCGTTACTGGATTGCGACGGCCCCCATTGGCACAGATATTCGTTACAGTGATGACGAGGTGAAACGTGGATCAAAACTGTTGACCAAGCTATGGAATGTGGCCAAGTTTGTGTTGATGTATCTGACGGATTTTGAACCAAAGGATACCCCGGATGTTCCGGTGTCTGATCGCTTTGTCGAAGATCGTTGGGTCTTGGCAGAAATGAACAAAACCGTGGCAGAAGTACGGCGGCATCTGGATAAATATGACAATTACAACGCCCGTGCGGCCATTGACACGTTCTTTTACGATATCTTTTGTGATCAGTACATTGAATTTATCAAGGATCGGTTTTGGTCACCGGAAAAATATAGCCAAATGTCAAAACCTGCGGCCCAGTGGACGTTGTACACGGTGTTGCGGACGATACTGGGGCTCTATGCGCCATTTATCCCGTTTATTACCGAAGAATTGTGGCAAAAGATTTATAAAGATGCCGAAGGGGGCAACACACTGCATCTGACGGCGTATCCGACGGTGCGGCCAGAATATGATACCGATGTGGCGGATATGTCGATTGCGCTGGATATCTTGCGGGCGGTGCGTGGTCTGCGGACAGAACGCAAGGTGGGCAATGGGGCCAAGTTGGAAACATTGACCATCCCAAATGGAACGCCGGCGGGGGTTTTGGAATTGATCAAGTCCGCATCGCGGGCCAATGATCTGGTCTTGGGTGATGGGATTGATTTTGTCGTTGCACCGACCGTGGGGGAATAACCCATGACCGAAATGTTGATAGAAAAGCGCACACTCCAGGCGTATCAGTGTGATCGTTATGGCAATATGCGGCCACTGATTCTAATGAATGAACTCCAAGGGATGGGGGACAAACATGCGGAAAGTCTGGGGGTGGGCTATGCCTATTGCCAGGCGCACGGTATTGCATGGGTGGTGACGCATTATCTGGTTGATATTATTGAAATGCCGACCGAACGTGAAGAATTAACGTTTATTACATGGCCGTCGTGTCAAGATATGTTGCGTGCAACACGTGATTTTGAAATCCGTGGGGCGGATGGTCGTTTGATGGTGCGGGCCACGTCCCAGTGGGTCTTGATCGATATGGCGCGGCGGCGGCCGGTACGATTGGATGAAAATCTGCCCCGTTGGACGGTTAACGAAAATCGTGCATGGGATCGGGCGTTTGAAAGATTTCCCGACTTTGTGGCCGAAAAATCGCATACCATGAAATGCCGTTTTGATGATATCGATGTGAATCAGCATATTAACAACGCCGTCTATGCCGTATGGGCGACCGAAAGCGTCGGATATGAATACCGTAACCAGCATAAGTTACGAACCATTGAATTAAATTTCAAACGTGAAATTCGCCCCGATACCCCATCTGTTACCATTGATGTGGCAATTGATGGATTAACGTCGCGTCATAAAATTATGACCGATGATGGTGTTGAACATGCCGGGGTTTTGTGTACATGGGAATAATTATCCTGTAATTAAAAATATTGTCCATGGTGACCGGGTATCATGCCCGGTCTTTGTTTGTGCCAGATAATGTCGCCCATGGCACGGGGCGACATAACCTTGGGGGGGGGCTGTCGTGGGGGCGCATTTTATTTTCCAATAATTTACCCCCTTTATATGAATTTTTAATGACCCGTTGGGGATAATCGCCATATGGGTGGTGGGTTTGGGTGTGGGATCTGACCATCACACTGGGGCAAAAGCCCATTGCGGGCTAAATAACCATTGAAAATTTTCGGATAATTTGATAGAATTTTTTCTGCGTGAACGGTTGTTCGCGTGGCTTTTAAGAAGGGCCATCTTCAGGTTTGGCGTACATGGGCCATGTGCGTTGGTAAAAAAAGTGGTCCCAATCTATGCATGATTGGGGCGTGTCAGAATAAACATTTTATTGTAAATATGACACACTATTTATTCCTGAATAGCTTCTTAACCCCAATCACCGTTTGGTTTTGTTGTTTTTTATCATGATTTATGGGGCATAGAAAATAAATTTGGTTATTTGATTTTTGCAATGGGTAAAAAAAATCCCCCGGATGGGGGATTTTTTAATTTGCCGCCGTTACGGCCAACCGCTTGCGACCTGCGGCGCGGCGGCGGCTTAACACCGCGCGACCACTGCGTGTCGACATGCGTTCACGAAATCCGTGCGTGCGAACGCGACGGGTTTTGGACGGTTGATAAGTACGTTTTGTTGCCATAATTGAATCCTTTTGTGCGTCTATTAAATCACAGGTTTTTATAAAACGCAACCTTTTTTTACATTTACTTTGATTTTGTTGGTACCAACTTGTTCACGCCCCAAACAAAGATGTGCCATACGAATAATGCAGTAAATAATTCCCATAACGGTAAGAACATATCAATTCTCGGTTTTGTTTTATAAAATATATCACAAACGCATCATTTGTCAATGTGTTTTTTGTGGTTTATTTCTTGACCAAAAGCCTAAAAATTTGCTATTGTTAAGTCATGAAAATTTAGGGGAAAAAGCAGTATGACTGACATCACAACAACAAACGAAATAAATGAAATAAAAGTTCCGCAATCATCGCTGGAACATGAAATGCGAACCAGTTTCTTGGACTATGCTATGTCGGTTATTGTCGACCGTGCATTGCCAGATGTGCGCGACGGGTGTAAACCGGTGCATCGCCGTATCTTGTACGTGATGAATGATGTTGCACCAGCGACCAAGGCAACAACGGTTAAATCGGCCCGTATCGTGGGTGAGGTGCTGGGTAAATACCATCCCCATGGGGATAGCTCGGTCTATGAAGCAATGGCCCGTATGGCCCAAGACTTTTCGATGGGGGAAACACTGGTCCAAGGCCAGGGTAACTTTGGGTCACGCGACGGGGATAAACCGGCGGCTATGCGTTATACAGAGGCACGGTTATCCAAACTGGGGGCGTCTTTGATGGACGACTTGGAAAAAGATACCATTGATTGGATTCCAAATTTTGATGGGACGTTGCAAGAACCAGTGGTGTTGCCGGCAAAATTCCCGAATTTCTTGGTTAATGGGGGGGCTGGGATCGCGGTTGGTATGGCGACAAACGTCCCGACATACAATCTGGGCGAAGTGTGCAATGGTATTTTGGCCATCTTGGAAAACCGGGATCTAAGTGATGACGAATTGTTTAACATTATTCCTGGGCCAGATTTCCCGACCGGTGGAATTATCATGGGACGTGCCGGTTCGTACAAGGCGCACACCACGGGACGCGGGTCTATCTTGGTGCGGGCCAAGACGCATTTCGAAGATTTTCGTGATCACCAGGCCATTGTGGTTGATGAAATCCCATACCAGGTTAACAAGGCCCAGATGATCGTCAAGATTGCCGAATTAATCAAAGATAAACGGATCGAAGGCATATCAGAAATTCGCGACGAATCTTCGAAAGAAGGGCTGCGGGTGGTGATTGAACTAAAACGTGATGCCATTGCAGATGTGGTGTTAAATCACCTGTTTCAATATACAGAAATGCAGACCAGTTTTCCGGTAAATATGATGGCGTTGAATCGCGGCCGGCCGATGTTGTTCAATGTGCGCAGCGTGCTGGATGCATTTATCGAATTCCGGGGCGAAGTTATTCGGCGGCGCACCATCTTTGATTTGAACAAGGCGCGCAATCGGGCACACACGTTACTGGGGCTATCGGTGGCGGTTGGTAATTTGGATGAGGTTATTGAACTGATTAAATCCAGTGAAAATCCCGAAGCCGCGCGTCAGGCCTTGATGGCGCGGACATGGCCGGCATCAGATATCGAAGCCTATATTCAATTAATTGAAGATCCCAATACAGAATATGAAAATGGCATGTTCCGTATGTCCGAAGAACAGGCGCGTGCCATTCTGGAATTACAGTTGCATCGCTTGACCGGGTTGGAACGTGACAAGATCCATAATGATTTGACCCAATTGGGTGCAGTGATCAAGGATTTACTGGAAATCTTGGGCAGTGCGGCCCGCATTATCCAGATTATCCGTGATGAAACCATTGCGGTGCGGGATAACTGGGCGTCGGATCGGCGTACAGATATTTCGGATGCCGAAATTGATATTGATATCGAAGATTTGATCGCGCGTGAAGATATGGTTGTTACCGTGACCAATACCGGATATATCAAGCGCGTTGCCTTGGATACCTATCGTGCACAAAAGCGCGGTGGCAAAGGGCGTAACGCCATGGCCACCAAAGAAGATGATTATGTGGTCCAGGTGTTCGTCGCCAATACGCACACACCGTTGCTGTTTTTCAGCTCTAAAGGGTTATGCTATAAATTAAAAACATATAAATTACCCGAAGCCGCCGCCGCGGCCAAGGGACGGCCGCTGGTAAACCTGTTGCCGCTATCAGATGGGGAAACGATTACAGCGATTTTACCGGTGTCGGATGAAGACGTTCAGCGGGTCAAAGAATCAGGCAAAGAACATTTCTTGATGTTTGCAACGGCATCTGGGACGGTGCGTCGTAATCGTATGTCTGATTTTGATTCGATTCGGGCAAACGGCAAGATTGCCATGAAATTGGATGACGGGGATAGCTTGATTTCCGTTTTGCCGTGTACGGATGATATGGATGTGTTCTTGTCAACCTATCGCGGGCGGTGTATTCGGTTCCCGGTTTCAGAAATACGTATTTTTGCGGGACGTAACTCCACAGGGGTACGTGGTATGACATTGGGTGCAGATGATCGGATTATTGGGATGGCCATGTTAAATCATGGTGAAACCGATAGCGCGATCCGCAGTGCCTATATCAAACAATCGCGTGCCTTGCGTCGTGCCGCAACCGGTATCGAAGAAGATGCGGGTGATGCGGAAGAAGAAGTAACAAACTTGGTCTTGGACGATGCCAAAATGGCGCAAATGGCCACCGCAGAGCAGTTTATCTTAACCATATCTGAAAATGGCTTTGGTAAACGCACCAGCAGCTATGAATATCGTATTACGCATCGTGGGGGCGGTGGATTTGCCAATATTAAATTGGGTGGAAAAAATACCGCTGTGGCGGGGTCTTTCCCGGTGACCGATGATCAAGATATCATCATGGTGACCGATGGCGGCAAAATTATTCGTACGCCGGCGGCCGATGTTCGAATCGCAGGACGTGCCACGGCGGGGGTGACCTTGCTGCGGACGGCAGAAAATGAAAAGGTCGTATCCGCAATTTCGATCGTACGTGATGATAGCGATGACGAAGCCGTGGTGATCGATACAGATTCTGGTTCAGATGTCACACCAACAGATGAACAGCAACAGGATACTCATGAATAATAATGAATACTTTTCATCCATTAACGATGTGTCGAAGCAGTTAGATGTTCCGGCACATACGTTACGTTATTGGGAAAAGCAATTTCCTGTGGCGATTAAGCCGACAACCGGTGCCGGTGGACGGCGGTATTATCGCGCAGAAACGGTGGAACGGTTGATGGTGATCAAAGACTTGCTCTATCACCATGGGATGACGATTGCCGGGGTCAAGAAATTATTGCGGGATGGAAATTTTCCGCCCAAGGCATCTGATGGCGTGACGCAAATAAATTCTCAAAGTGGCCCCCAGTCTGTTCCCCCCCAGGTTGGTCATTCAGAAAATGCCAGTGATGCGGCCACCCGTCGGGTGGATGTGGAACGGGCAATTGCCCTGATGGACCAGGCCTTGGCCCTGTTAAACGATTGATGAACGCCGCCCCAGAAAGTTCAAGGCGGCGGAATTTTTATCTTGAAAATTTTCGGATGAAACCTAAAATAAAAAGGCACAGGCGGCTGTCTGTGTGGCTTTTAAGAAGGGCCATCTCAGGTTAAACGTACATGGACCATGTGCGTTGGTAAAAATTTGGTCCCAATCGATGCATGATTGGGGCGTGTCAAAATAAGCAAAATAAATTGCGAATATGACAACCATTCCTGAATGGCTTCTTAATCCCCAATCACCAAGATTTTGTCATCCTATGTTGGATGACACTATTTTTTTCATATTTTTATTGCAAAATAAAAAGATATAATTATAATTCCTTGTGCCTTATTGGGGTGTCGTCTAATGGTAGGACAAGAGATTTTGGTTCTCTTTATCATGGTTCGAATCCGTGCGCCCCAACCAGTTTTATAAAAAATACCCCGCCGGGGTATTTTTTATAAAATGATGCGTCGCGCGGATTGTAATCGTCCGTTTCACACGATTACAGCAAAACGTTATTAACGTTTTGTATGCGTTTTGTTCCAAAACGCTAGTGGGGGCATCCCCACACCCCTGTGTGCACCCCAACCAATCTGGACACCAGTGCGATTTTAGCATTGTAACACACAGCAGATATAGATTTGCAATAGTTCTACTGCGTGGTTTTTGAGAGTTGTGAATTTTATAATTTGGAGAACTTTTACACAATGACAAACATAGATTTTCATATTCACGGAAAAATCGGAAGTTCATTATCTTTTGATAAAGATGAATTTATGCAAAAAATTCTTGCTGCAAAAAAATCTGGGCTGGATGCGTTTGCATTGACCGAGCATTCACATGCAGTAAACTTTTCCGAAGCATTTGTTTTTTTGGATGCTAATTTTGATTTTATTGAAAATTATTGGGATGCAGATGAAATTAAAATTTTTCCCGGCACAGAAATTACAACATTGGAAAATCTGGATATAATAGTTATAGATTTACCAAAAAATATTTTAGAACTAGCCAAGCAATTTGATGAGAAATTAACACGGACCACAGACGAATTGTTAAATTTGTTGGATAATAGTGCGCTTGTAATACTTGCGCATCCGTATCGCAGACATGATGTGTTTCCAAAATTATCTGATGGTTTTTTGCGACGGTTGGATGCAACGGAGATAAATGCAAAAGATTTTTATGAAAAACAAAATGAAGGCCAGGTAAGGGAATTAGCAACAAAGTTAAATTTACCCATATTAGCAAACAGTGATACGCACCATTTCGCATCAATCGGTGCAACGTGGAACGAATTTGAATCTGATATTAAAACGATAAACGAATTAAAAGAAAATATCCGGCGACAAAACTTTACTATACATATATCAGATGATATTGGTGTCAAAGTCAAAAGTGGAATTGATTCCAAAGCGGATCATAAATTGCGTCTTAAATTGGGAATTTCGGAATAAATCCGAAAATATGCTTGGATTTCCGCCTTTCAGGTTCGATAATAGTTCATAAAGGGCAGCACTATATTCAAAAACCGCCCATCGGGGCGGTTTTTATTTTGTGTATCGCATAGATTATGCAAATCTGTTTCAATTTACACAGCAAAATGTTATTCGGATCGTACAAGTGACCCGCAATGCATAGTGTTAGGTAATCAGTTGCATCAACAATCCTTGACATCTGCGCAATTTATGTACCAAAAACACTGCTTTGCGTCAATTTGAGAACTTTATAAGCAGTTGACAGTTAAATGTTTGTTGATAAAATTGCCCCTGTTATGAATAACAAAAATAATACTTTAACACTGTATCATGGATCGCCAAACAAGTTAGAGATAGGGGATTTCGTTTGCCCATCTTTTTTCGACAAATACAAAGAGATAAAGATTTTTAACAAGAAAACCGGTAAAAGTGAACCTGTGGTATTTTTAACCCCGTATGAAAAAATCGCGATAAGATATGCATGTCGTGATATATATTCTGTTGTTGATTATAGTGAAGATATACAATATATGATATTTAGAAACAGGGAACAAACTTTTTACATATATGAAACACAATTACCAATTTCAAAGCTGGTTGATACAATAAGTGGTGACCAAATAATCAATATTGAACACAGAGAATATGCCTGTTTTGAACCAGTTCAAATATTGAATCGATACTCCTTTGGAATTGATGCAATATTAGATTATTATTCAAAACAAAATAATATACGTACTGTGGCACGGGTATTAAAAAATAAAAACGAAATTCCAGCTTGTTTTGGTGACCTTGATGGATTATTGGGGAAACCATGCATTGCATCTTATCAATTAAAACAGGATCTAAATAAATACACCACACCGCGGAATGTTTTGAATGCAAAAGGTAAAAAGGAATTATTTGATGGAATATCAAATCATGATAAAGATTATTTGAAAAATTGTCTTGAACAAGATTTTCAAACAATCCAAAACTTGACACGAAATATATATTTTATGGCTGTAAAATATGCGCTTTCCGGCTTTAATAAAAGTGTTTTAAGCGGAACATGTTTAGATGCTTATAATAAATATACTGCCAGATGGGTGGGTGATGCAGATAAAAATTTTGGAACAATAAAGAATCCTGATTGTCCGGGTGAATTCAAGCAATGGTATAAATATCATGCATATAAAGGCGGGCATCCATTTGAAATTTATCCGTATTATTGTCTTTATGTTAATAAAAACAATAAAGATGAATTTTATTTAAGATTAGGGGATATGTATATGGGGCATCATTTGGAAACGATTAATAGATTATTAAAAATGTATATTGCACTTTGTAAAAATGGTTTTTTTTGTGAATTCCCATACAAGGATTATGTTTTGGATATTATAAATGAACGTTTGAGATAATTTGGTTTTGTTTAACTGAAGTGTTAGCATGTCATAAATCCAAAAATATGCGTGAATTTCCGCCTTGTGGATGTTTTAATTTGATCTTTCGGATAAAGAAACCACATGGTTTGATTATGGGTTAGTGTTTGACGTACAAAGGGCGATGCCATACTGGCGCATAGCACCTTGCCCGAGTGAATTGAGCGCGCCCCCAACCATGGTTAACAGATTGTTCATTTGGACAATTATAAGGTTTTTATTCGTTTGAAAGTGTGATTTAGAATTAATTGACACCTTGGAACGAATTATAAACATATTGCAAGAATCTAACCTTTTTGATATATATTTTATGAAGGGGTTTGGCATATGACTGGTATTGAATATATAAAAAATGCTGTTTTTGAATTGCTAAAAAATAATTCTAATGGCCATGATGACAAACATGTATTTCGCGTTTATAATACGGCCAGGAATTTTTGCGACGACATTCCGTCGGCCAACCGCGATTTAGTCGCAGCCGCAGCCTTGTTGCACGATTGCGACGATTACAAATTATTTGGTGAAGAATCAGAAAAGCTATTGACGAACACGAGACGCATATTATTAAATTCTGGATTTGATGCCGAATTTTGTGAAAATGCTATCAATATTGTAAAAACCATCGGATACAGCAAGCGGTTGAAAGGTATTAAAGCATATGGCATCGAAGGTGAAATTGTATCTGATGCCGACATGTGCGATGCATCGGGGACAATTGGTATGTTGCGTTGTATCGAATATCGTTCCAGCAGTGGCGTACCCTTTTTTGATCCAAATGATTTACCCCGTGAAATGGATGCCGAAACATATAGAACATCAAAAGTTGACCCATGCGTAAATCATTTCTTTATTAAAATATTTCATTTACGAGATATGTGTTTGACAGAACCAGGACGTAAATACGCAGCAAAAAAACATAAAGCCATTGTTGATTTCCTAAAAACATATTTTGACGAAGTCGGTGCACCACAAATATGGTACGATTTGTTGAAAAAGTATGAATAAATAACCTGCATTTCTCCCACGCCCCACAACTAAATAAAAACAGCTCACAAGGGCAGTTTTTGTAAATTCTATTATTTGCAAAATAGTCGCCGTTGCATAACCGCAATAATGTGTTTGGGTTGCTGGTATTTATTGCATTTTTTTCTGGGGATCGATTTTATCTTTGCTAAATACAAAGAAGGCGTGCTATGCTTTCTAACAGGCCAGGGCGAGAGATTAACAGATTAAAGGATTTTAATAATGAATTTACGTTACATAACTTGTTCAGATATACGTGAAGATGTCCCTGTGCGCGATGCCATAGAATTGTTAAAGATAAACCCAAAGGTTGAACTGGGGATTCAGGCGCATGGTGGGGCGATGAATTTTGGAACGCCGTGCTATCAATGGCTGGATCAATTGCTGGGGGTGTCTGCCAACGCCCAGACCCCATTAAATATTGCCGTACATGTTAATTATGACTGGTGCTCACAAATGGTGGTGGGTGGTCATAACATAGATATGTGGCCGGCGGAAATAAAAAAACTGATGCTTAGAAAAAATAAAGATGGGATTCCGTTAATCCGGCGGTGGCAGTTAAATATTGGTGACGGAACACGGGGGATTATAGCCCCAGGTATGGCACAAATCTGTGTCGCATTCCAAAATCGCGAATTTATTTTTCCATATAATGCAAAGAATCCTGTCACAGCAGAGATAGAAAAACTGGCCTTGGGTCGTATTGATTTTTCGTTGCTCTATGATTCTTCGTATGGGGCGGGTATATCGCCATCGTCGTGGAATGGGCCGGTTTATAAAAATCATCCGATGGGATATGCCGGGGGATTGGGGCCGGACAATGTGGCCGACAATTTGGAAAAAATCGCCATGGTGTGTCCGCCGAATTATACGGCCTGGATCGATGCCGAAGGCCGATTGATGAAGCCAGGGACGCGTCAGTTTGATATCGAACGTGCATCAAAATATGTTTTATCTGCATTGGAATGGGAAAGACAAAATTCTAAATAATTTCATTGATCCCAGAACGCCGCCCGTTTGGGCGGCGCGTTTTATGATTATTATGCATGGGCATGTGTATATTAAAAACAGTTGTTTTTTGGAAATTTGTTCTATGGTATATCATAAACTATAATAAGAGAAAATATGATGAGTAAATGTCCTTATGATTATAAAAAAGAGCTGCAAGGGGTAGCGTGTTTTGAAGAAAAAAAATGTGCTGCATGCCAAAAAAGCCATGAAAAAATACAAAAATGTGTATATAATACCCAGCAACTTTTGATCAGTAATATTCATTACATGAATAGTTTTATCAGTAAAAATGGGGTAAGTACCAATGCCGGTGGTGACATTGTTTATATGGACGTTGCATTGGCCAAAGAAAAACAGAAATTATTTCAAGAGCTTTACGTTAGCCTGGATAAATGTAAATAAAAAATCCGCAATTTGCGGATTTTTTATTTATGTTATAAAATATAAATTAAATATGATGTTTTTTATGTCACAGTTATTTATGATATCTAAACAATTAAAAGTGAATATATTCTTGTTAATAAAACACTTTTGTGTATTTTTAGTAAAAGAGCGTTGGTTTTTAGAGTTGATTTGTTTGTAATAAATGTTCTAAAATAAATTAAAATGGCAGAAAAGAAAAAATCTTTCCGCAATAAAACTATTGACTTTTCTCTTCAGGAAGGAAAGGTATATTTTGATAGATGTATTTTTGACGCTGATTTATCTATTGATAAGATTATGAATAAAACTATAAATGGTGATACTTTTGAAATTATGAAGAATTTACCAAAAAAATTCGTAGATTTATTGATTGTAGATCCACCGTATAATCTTTCAAAAAATTTTAATGGTAGAAAATTTAATGAAATGAATAATGAAGATTATGCAAAATATACCGAAGAATGGTTAAAATTGGTTTTGCCTTTGTTAAAAGATGATGCATCAATTTATGTGTGTTGTGATTGGAAAACGAGTGTTACTATAGGAAATATATTACCAAAATATCTAAAGGTGCGTAACCGTATTACTTGGCAACGTGAGAAAGGACGTGGTTCAAAAGAAAATTGGAAGAATGCAATGGAGGATATTTGGTTTGCAACAAAAAATGGATTTTGGAAATTTAATCTTGATGATGTAAAAGTTCGCAAAAGGGTTATTGCACCGTATAAAAAAGATGGTATTCCCAAAGATTGGAAAGAAACAGAATTGGGAAAATTTCGGGATACGTGTCCATCAAATTTTTGGGATGATATATCTATACCTTATTGGTCTATGTCAGAAAATACGGCACATCCTACACAAAAACCAGAAAAACTTATAGCTAAGCTAATTCTGGCAAGTTCAAATAAAGGTGATGTTGTTTTTGATCCTTTTTTGGGATCAGGAACAACATCCGTTGTTGCTAAGAAATTGGGGCGTAGATATGTTGGGATTGAATTAGATAAAACATATTGCGCCTGGGCGGAAAAACGTCTTGAAACCGCAGAAACGAATCGAAATATTCAAGGATATAGAGGGGGGGTATTTTGGGAACGTAATACTGGTGCAGAACAAGATAAATTAAAAGAGTTTGATAATGCTATCTGTTTTTTCGAACAATGAAATTGTTGAAAATTTTGTAAATCAAATTAAGACGGAATTAAATAAAGAGCTTTCTAATTTACGGGATAATGCATCACCACGTACTGTTGGTGATACAGCACAAGATGTTATAGAGCATTTTTTTGAAAATGGCTTAACATCTGATTTTGGACAAGCGATTCAACAAAAATTTGCACGGCGTGCTATGGCTGATGTTGCGTTTACAGATACAAATGAAAATTATATAGTTGTGGATGTAAAAACTCATAATGAGTCAACAGATTTTAATATGCCAAATCTTATATCTGTAGAAAGATTGGCAAGATTTTATAGAGATGATACAAATTTCTTTTCTTTATTGGTAGCCAAGTATGATATGCAAGATAACAAACCACATTTTAATAATGTATTGTTTTTGCCAATAGAACATTTGGATTGGAATTGTCTGACTATTGGGGCCTTGGGATGGGGGCAGATACAAATTGCTAATGCGAATGTTATTAATTCAAATACAGGACAAACAAGAAAAGAATGGATGTTAAAACTTTGTGATGCGTTAGATATCTTTTATCCCAGAGAAATTGAAAAAATTAATAATAGAATCTCATATTTTAATGAAATTAGAGACTATTGGGAAAATAAATAATAGTTAATTTATTTTTTTATGATGATGTGTGGGCATTACGACGCGTGATGGAAAATATATGTTGTTTATTGACATGATTTGGGTATATAATCAATAGGCCTTTATCATTAACATAAAAACAAAGGAATATCCCATGAAAATCAAACCGTTCGCAGGTGTGCGTCCCCCAAAAGAATTGGCCGCCGATGTGGCATCACGTCCGTATGACGTCTTGAATTCGGCCGAGGCCAAGATGGAAGCCGGTGAAAAATCACTGTTGCATATTATCAAGCCGGAAATTGATTTCGACCCGATTGCAGACGAACATTCTCAGCCGGTGTATGACAAAGCGGTGGAAAATTTCAAACTGTGGCAGCAGCGTGGCTGGCTGGTTCAAGATCCAAAGGAAATGTATTACATCTATGCCCAGACAATGGACGGCCGGACACAATACGGATTGGTTGCGGCGGCCAATGTTGATGATTATATGAATGGGGCCATTAAAAAGCATGAATTAACCCGCAAGGACAAAGAAGATGATCGTATGATTCATGTTCGCATCCAAGATGCAAATATTGAACCGGTATTTTTTGCCTATCCCGATGTTGCGGAAATGAATGAAATTGTTGAAAACATTGTGAAAAACAATGCCCCAGAATATGATTTTGTGGCTGACGATGGGTTTGGACATACGTTCTGGGCGATCCACGACGATGCCATTAATGCCCGCATTACAGAAATCTTTGCGAACATTCCGGCGTTGTATGTGGCCGATGGTCATCACCGGACGGCGGCGGCGGCACGCGTTGGCGCGGAAAAGCGGGATAACAACCCCAATCACACCGGGGCCGAAGAATACAATTATTTCTTGGCCGTGATTTTCCCCGAAAGTCAGTTAAAGATTATTGACTATAACCGTGTGGTTAAAGATTTGAACGGTTTAACGCCAGATGAATTCTTGGACAAATTGTCGGAATCGTTTGACGTGGTTGACATGGGGACAGATGTGTACAAGCCCAATGCCCTGCATAATTTTGGCATGTATCTGAATGGCAAGTGGTACAGTCTGACCGCGCGCGCGGGCACATACGATGACAATGACCCGATTGGGGTGTTGGATGTAACCGTGCTGTCGAATCTGGTGTTTGATCAGATCTTGGATCTGGGCGATTTACGTACCAGCAAGCGGATTGATTTTGTCGGGGGAATCCGGGGCCTGGGTGAATTGCAAAAACGCGTGGATTCTGGTGAAATGGCGGCGGCGTTCGCGCTGTATCCGGTCACAATGCGCCAGATTATTAACATTGCCGACAGCGGGAACATCATGCCGCCGAAAACGACATGGTTTGAACCGAAACTGCGCAGTGGGTTGGTCATCCACAAACTGTCGTAATGATAAACACGATAAAAAACACCGGCGTTTGCCGGTGTTTTTTATCGGGGGTGTCATATTTACCGGGTGCGTCGATGTATGCCCATGGCGGCAAACAATTTCGACCGGTAATCATTTTCCCATTCATAATCGACTGCGTCCCGCGATTTGATGCCATGCCGCACCAGAAAATCGTTCTGACGCATGCAATAGTCAAACTGGGCCTGTATCCCCAGGGATGCAATCTTTCGTGCAAATGGCGTATGAAAGAATTCTGGGCGAAATTCTTCTTCCCATGACAGGCGGATTCTGTCCCCGTCCCACAGGCATCCCGATATCAAATCCGGCGCATTGCGACCGATGGTATGGTCGGCGATGGCCACCGCAATCTGGGTGCGTGTGATCGGCATCATGTTGGGATAGTTTTTGGCAATAAATTTCTGGGCAATGGCCGCGCCTGCGGGCCCGTGGTTCAGGCACCAACTGTCGTTTGTTCGTGCGCAATCATGTAATCCGGCTGCGATTAAGACCGGCAACGGGTCGGTCGCCGTTGTTATTGCGCATTCCAGGGCGTACATCGCCACCTGGGCCGTGTGGTTCAGGCCATGGTATCCAAATTCCGCCTGGTGTGTGACGGCACGAATCTGGGGCAGGATTTCGTCATAAAACATCCCCATATAATAAATCTTGGCCCGCGTTGCCCGGCGCAAGGTTTCATATCGGCGCGCCAGATTTGTATTGGTGTATAAATCCCGCTTGTGCGTGTTCAGGGTATAATGATAATCCAATTCCAAATTGATGTCGTATTTTTCTTCGTCGGTTATGGGCCGGATTGGCGTCATATCCACCCGTCCCCCGTGGGGATGGGCCACCAATGGTGTGCGTCCCAGGATGTGAACGTTTTCCGAACGAAAGACGATATATGACGTGTGTCCCCGGTCTTCTATACGGTTATTGTAATGAAATCCGTCGTATCCCATGGATTCAAAGTAATGAATCATCCGCTGGGAACATAGGTGGTATTGGTCGATTTCGTGTGGCAGATAATATCCCGAACGCGCCGTCGCCACCGGATACAGCGTGTCGGACATCAATTCTGCGCGGACATCGTCCGCCGGCATGCGGAACGGTTCGACAAACATGTCGTCGATAAATTTGGGCACCCCGGCAATCTGCATTTCATGTGTAATATGATACAGCATTGCCCCCCGAAAGTAATTGAATTCATGGTGTCCGGCAATATCTTGGATTTCATATGTATTGTCCATGTTTAACTGTACAGGAATAACCCGCCCAGGTATTTGGGGTTCGGCCGGCGCATCAAACACATCGCAATAGGCCATATCAAACTGTTTATCGCGAATAATGTCAAAAATTTCAGAACTAGCCACGCGATTATCCAAAATATGCTGGGCTGCGCGGCGTGACCCAAAGTGCGATAAAGGCCGGAATCGATCAAACTGATTCCGAGTGCCGTGGTAAAAAATCGTGTCTGTTTCAATAAATTTTGTCATGTTCGTTCTTGTATTTTGTATAGTCGCGAAATAATAATACAAATAATTTTATTTGGCAATAATATTTTTAATGAAAAGATAAAAATCCGGTGATATGATTAAGCTAGCTTGGTCCCATCGTCTAGAGGTCAGGACGTCAGATTCTCATTCTGAAAACACGGGTTCAATTCCCGTTGGGACTGCCATAATAAAAAACGCCGTGATCGGCGTATTTTTATTTGATTTTCATGCTTTCTGGGCGCACAGCTTGTCATATTCGGCATTGACCACAGCCATAAATTCACGAACCCCAGGCCGGGGATCAGATCGTAACAAGGCCCCAAAATCACCAAAACGGCAATCTTCCCAATCAATAACAGCCGTGATGCGACCACTGGTGGTGTCGACCAGAAAGTTATCATAAATATCCCAATGATACCACCCCAGCCCCGGGGCCGGACGCATCTGGGGGTTGGGTTTCAGATGGCGAATTTCGGCCGGATCGGATGATGCGATAACACAGATAAAGTGGGCAATTTGGCGGGCCAATTGATCGTGCAGGCGCGTTTGGATTTCGCGTGGCATACCGCGCATACCAACCCCCGGCATCAGTTCATATTTTCGGATCAAAATTCCCCGATATTCGATTAATTCGACCGATGGGATATAAAGGGGGGAAATCGGTCGCAATGCATCAACAATAGATTTTTCCCGTATGGCCATCGTTCGATAATCCCGATGGCGCAGGGGAAATTTATAAATATATTGATTATTGGCGGCGATCAACAGGCTTTTTGCGCGAAACCCGATCATAAAGCGGATATTTGCCAAAGGCTGGCCCAGATCGTGGCGGATAAAGCGCAAGTATGTCAGCACCGGTGAATTTAATATCACACGCAGCTTTTTACGGTGCTCTTGATTATAGACGAATGCACAGATAATATTGGTCAGAAAACGTCGCACAGCAGAGATTAACATAATAATTATATTTATCACATGCCCATTATGGATGCAAGGCAATTTATCGGCCGCCCGCCCGGCCCAGGGTTTGGATGACGATTTTATCAATAATAGATGCACTGTATTCTGATATCTTGGACTGGGGGGCCAGGTGGGCCGCATATTGTGCCCCCAATGCACCCCGGTTCGGATCAGCACAGTCGACATAATGTGAAAATTCGTGGGCCAGTGTACCCAGAATTGCCACATGCAATGGGATGCGTTCTTTGACATATATTTTGGCAATATTTGGTCGATGAACAAGGATAATATACGTGGCGGTTTTATCCATTTGATATCGCATGCGAATACACAGCCCCATCAATGTATCCCGTTTGGTTTTAGGTGGTGTAATGTTTGATGGGACGTCGTCCCAAGAATCAATCAGAAATACATGGGGGGCGGGGGCCGATATTGTCATATTATGTATTAAATTATGGGTCAAAAGGCGTAAATATCCAGTATATTTTTCGGATGAAATTATCAAAGCCATTCGCATAAACATAGAATGAATATGTTTATATTTATTATTTAATTTGTTCAGTTCAGATAGATATTCTTTGGCCACGTCTTTTGTCGCATTCATAGAGAAAATCGCCTGGGCCATAATGGCATGGGGATTGGTAAATGTTTTTTTGATCAACCGGCTATAATCTGGGTCAAATGTTGAAAAGGGGCCATTTATATATTCCAAATCTGGCGATCCCAGAAATTCTTCGCGTGTCATGTTCTTTGGGCGAAACGATTCCCGGGCCGTGGCCATGCGTGCCCGGGTATTACCACTGATCCAAGATGTGTTTGTATTTTTCATAAAATCGATATTAATATGGGAATTATGCCGTGGCAAGGAAATAATCCATCAAAAAACAGGTAAAAATTCACTTGTGAAAAAATGCGCAACCGGTTATAATTCCTGGCGTAGAACAGATTTTACCTATGCCTAATCTAAACCACCCTTTGGATTAGGCATTTTTTACTAAAACACAATGCCCGGTTTTCTGGGCTTTTTTAATGCCCCACTATGCCTAATCCAAAGGGTGGTTTTTTAATGTGGGGGACGAAAATGAAGAGAATTCTGACGGTTTTATGTGGCGCATTAATGTGCATGGCGGTTGCGCTGTGCCTGGGGCGGGCCGATGCCGCTGAAATGGTGAATGTTGAATACATTCATAATGCGATCAAACAAAAGTGGGACATTACCGTGCCGTACAATGCCGCGCTGCGTGACCCACGGGTGGCGGCGAATATGAAATATTTACTAACGGCCGTGGACGTTGCAAACGAAATGCTAAACGGCGGGGCGACGACGGATTACGGCAATGGCGCGTACGCCACGCTGGCGGCGGCAGATACGGCGGCGACGCTGGCGGCGGTTGAAACATTGATTAAAAAGGAAAAATCGGCGACATTTGCAATTACAACGACCCCGAACACCAGTACTTTTTCATTTCGGATGTCGGCCATGGGGAACTTTACAGTTGATTGGGGCGATGGGCTGGTTGAAGAAATCGCGCGTACAGATACAACGGAAACAACATACAGTCATACGTATTCCACCGCGGGCGAATATAGGATTGGCTTTGATGGCAAGGCCACAGGATATATTGCGTATGCCCAGACCGCAGCGATTAGTTTTTATGATTATAGTGGGAACGAAAGTCTGGCACGGATTTCTGGAAGTTTAGGAAAGATATTCCCCACCATTGGTGATGGCAGTTCCAGTGACAAAAATCCGTCGTTCTATCAAACATTTGCTAACTGTAAATCCCTGGGGGGGACGATCCCAGAAAATCTGTTTTCAGATATTACAGGTGGTACATTACCGATGTTTATGTTTTCTGATACATTTAGCGGTTGTTCGGGGTTAACCGGTCCAATCCCAGAAAATTTGTTTTCCAATATTCATGGGGCCCCGTCAATTTATATTTTTACTTCGACTTTTGAAGGTTGTTCTGGATTGACGGGGCAAATTCCATCGGGGTTATTTGCAGGGATTTCGGGCGCACCCGTCGAAGGAATGTTTGGACGTACGTTTGCTGGTTGTTCGGGGTTAACCGGTTCTATTCCAGAAAATTTTTTTGCAGGAATCAAGGGGACGCCCCAAATGGCTATGTTTGCAGGAACTTTTGATGGGTGTTCGGGTCTGACCGGTGAAATTCCATCGGGGTTATTTAGCGGAATATCCGGTCGATCAGTGTATGGTATGTTTCCATATACTTTTGAAAACTGCTCTGGCTTAACATCCATTGGGGATGGTCTGTTTGGGGATTTGTCGGGTAACGATTATGGTGATATGTTTGTAACCACATTTGCCGGGTGCACATCATTAACCGGGCCATCGGCGCGAACAACATCGGGTAAGTATTTGTATGAGATTTGGCCCGATGCAGATATAAGTGCTGTTAGAAAATGCTATTCTGGGGCAACGGGGTTGAGTGACTATGCCAATATCCCAGATGCGTGGAAATA
>CATNBF010000009.1 GCA_950096895.1 uncultured bacterium
CTCGTTGCGTATTTCGACGGCGGGTCTGCGTACGTTGACCAAACACGGTGGCCTGGACGGTTACGTCATGGCAAAACCGGTATCACGTTTGACCGATGAAATGGCCGCGATTAAACGTGCCATTGAAAAGAAACAGGGCAAGGCCCCGGCGCCGGAAAAGAAACCGGTACACAAACCGGCCCGCAGCGCCCGTTTGGTCAAAAAAGTCGAAGCGAAAAAGGCTGCGGCGAAATAAGTCCATGGTTTTGGCCCCGTGGCGGAATTGGTAGACGCGCTTGACTCAAAATCAAGTTCTGCAAGGAGTGTCGGTTCGAGTCCGACCAGGGCCACCAGAAATAATAAACCCCCATTTGGGGGATTTTTTATTTGGCCCTGTCGGACGAGAACCGCGGCAAGAGTCCGACCAGTATCGGGCCCCGCAAAAATTGATAAATTTTTGTGGGTGATTAGCCACCAGAAATAATAAAATCCCCCAAATGGGGGATTTTTTATTTGGCCCCGTCGGACGAGAACTACGAAAGTCCAACCAGTATCAGGTTCCCACAGAACCGATCAATTTTGGGCAACCGATTACCGCCCTATTTTCCATCCAAAAAAACAGACGCGCATTTTATATGATTGACCGGGCGCACCCCTCCGCCACCACCCATATTCAATCGCAAAATTAATAACGTTCCAAACAGCCGATTTTTTTGAAAAACCAAGAAATTCATGATATAGTCCTTTATTATGGCAACAACAAAAAAATCATATAAACAGGGCATCGATCGAATAGTCTTGGCGGACCAATTGGATAAATATCGTCCCCAGAATATGCCAATAGACATGTTTCAACAATCCCCCGATTTAGAATATATTGGCGGGCCATTTTCAACATTTGATGTCCATTTGTCACAAATGCTGCATGATGGGGTAAATACAGCAAATATCGAAGATTATATTATTGAACACATGCCGAATTTTAATAATGTGGTCATCCAATACGTACGGGATCTATTGGATATTTCTGATCAATTTTCAGAAATTTGCACACATATTCGCGAAAACATACGACATGCACCCTTAAAAACATTGAATAAGTTTTTCGATACATTAACCCAAGAAATGAATCAACGCATGGGCATTACCGATCAGAAAATTATCACGTCTGTGATTGATTCTTGGGACATGCTGCCGCCGGCACCACGTGACGCTGACCAGATTCTGGGCCAATGTCGCTGCATACGCATTAACCAAGAACTTGTTACCTTGTTGATCATTCATCGGGGGAACCTTGCCGCCTTGACCAGTCCCCAGATCCAAGATTCTCTTTATATTGCAATGATCATGACATTTATGCATGAATTTTCGCACTATGTTGATTTTGCCGCCCCCAATCGGGGAACATTGGGGGCCCAAATTGCATCCATGGATAACACCCCAATACAAGAATATAGTGCCCATACCATTGGGGCATCGATCCGGGATACCATGCTGGCCCATCGGGGTAAAGAATAATTCCCCCAGACACCTGGGTGCACATGGAAATAACCATTGCGTTAACATGGCAATAATTCCTATAATTCCCCTATGCGGGAATTCTTGGACAACCAATTTCAAAATCTGTTTTTATGGGTGCCATTTATTATGGCATTTGGTTCAGGATTATATTTTACCTTGCCTGTTGAACCCCCATTGGCGGCAACAATTATTTTTGGCATCGGGGCGGCCATATGCGCCCTGGGGCGACGCATTGCCATAATACCGCGGGCGATGGCATTGTTTGTCTTTGGATTTTGTTATGCATCAATCTTTACACATCTGACGGCGACACCCGGGGTCACGCGAAACTTGCGTGATATTGAGATTTCCGGCACCATTGAAAAAATCGATTACACATCAAATAAAAAGCGTTTATATATCACGATTCCTGCCACGCAAATTAATCAAAATCAGGATCATGACCAGACCGCTATTATCCGTACCAATATCGATACCGATGCCCCCATATCAATTGGCGACCATATTTCAGCCACAGTGACACTATATCGCCCATCGCCGGCATATGCCCCAGAAACATTTGATTACGCACGATGGGCATATTTTAACAAGCTGGGGGCCACAGGATACATCACCGATTACCAAATCACACAACACAATAACAATCCCCCACGCAATATCGATACATTACGCGACCATATTCATTCTGCGGCAGATTCTTTTTTGGTCGATGGATTGGTTTTAGGCTATAAATCTGCCGTTGATCCAGACGCACGCACCATATGGACGGCGGCCGGTATCGGACACGTTTGGTCGATCAGTGGGTTTCACATGACACTGGTTGGGGGATGGCTGTTTGCCTTGTTTTATTTAATATGCCGATTGTTTGCGCCTCTATCTCGACGGATTCCAGCCCGCATTCCGGCCATGATTCTTGCATGGTTTGGATTGGCATTTTACCTGTTCTTGTCTGGGGCAGATGTCGCAACCATCCGTGCATTCTTGATGACAACATTGGCATTTGCCGCCTTTATTTCCGGTCGCGACGCGATCAGTCTGCGTAACGTCTGTATGGCCTTTTGCTTGATCTTCCTAATCAATCCCCATTATGTGATGCAGGCTGGTTTTCAACTGTCCTTTGCCGCGATATTTGGACTGATCTGGTATTTCGGATCCAAAACATATAAACACCGATCTTTCTGGGGACGTATGGGCCATATAATCCACGCGGCCATCATGACAACTGTTGTCGCCACATTATTCACCGCCCCCTTTGTCGCGGCACATTTCTATGCCATGCCATTGTACAGCTTGATTGGTAACCTGGTCTTGATGCCCATATTTTCATTTGCCATTATGCCATTGGTGATGATTGGTACCATAACCGCGATGATCGGATGGCACATGCCGCTGCACGTGGCCCAGTGGTTTTATGATATCGCCTATGGCGTGGCAAATTGGATTTCATCGTTACCCCATGCAACCGTTATTATGCCACATATTCCCAATATCGCGCTCTGTGCCATGATTATCGGGTTATGCGCCATTATGTTTATTCGACCATCCCGACGATACATCCATTACATCATTGGTGGTGCGTTAATCAGTGTGGGGATCATTATCACCATGATCCATCCGCGTCCTTTGTTCTATGCATCGTGGGATGGGGAATTGGTTGCATTTTCATATAACGACACATTAAGATTTAATAAATCCCGGGCATCCAACCATTTCTTTGCCTTTGACACATGGCGTCAGTTAAACAGCGAAGATCCCGAAAAAACCCGTATTCGTCAAAAGTGTCCCAATGGTGTCTGCCTTTATGAAACGCCCCAATGGACGCTGGCCTATATCCAAAAGTATGTTCCACTGGCTAAAAATATTTCTACATTATGCAACAACCCAAACATTGATTATATTGTGTCTTATTTTCGAATTGATGCCCCGCATTGTCATGCCCAGATCTTACGTGGTCCAATGGTTATTTATCCATCTGGTCGGGTTGAATACGGCCTGCGTCATCGTCGGTGGCATAATCCGCGGCCATAAAATATAACCCCGACGCCGGTGCCGTTGGCCCGGCGGCCGAACGCCGACGCGCGGCCAAGACCGCATCAATATCATACGGCTTGCCCAACCCAATTTCTACCAACGTCCCAACAATATTGCGCACCATGTGATGCAAAAATGACCGGGCAGAAAATTCAAAAATAATTTGATCTTCATCACGCCGGATACGGCATGTGTCTAGTGTCTTGATGGGGCTTTTTGCCTGGCATAACGTGGCACGAAAACTGGTAAAATCATGCATGCCAATTAACTTTTCTGCCGCCGCCGTCATTGCCCCCAGATCCAATTCACGTGGGACCCACCACACCCGTCCCGCCATTAATTTTGTGGGGGCCCGTCGATTCAAGACAATATATTTATAATGTCGCGCTGTACATGAAAAACGTGCATGAAAATCATCCGACACCGTGGCACAATCCAAGACCGCCACCGGCGCGTTATTCAAATAAAAGTTTAACGCCCGCATTACCGTGTTGGCATCATATGCCCCATCCAGATCAAAGTGCGCAGTCATATTCACCGCATGAACGCCCGCATCTGTCCGGCCGGCCCCAACGACATCTGGGCGCGCCCCACAGAACTTTTCAATGGCGTCACGCACCAATGATTGAACCGATGGCCCTTGGCGGTTTTCTTGCCACCCGATCAGGTTCGATCCATCATATTCAAGATTAATCCGATATCGTGTCATTTTTCCCTTTGCATGCATCGCATACATATGGCGTGAAAATCAACGCCATCCATAATTTTTTCACGACGTGATTGATACGTCGTGCACATCTTACAAAATACGCCTTGGCAATCAATACAGCGGCATTTTCCATTATCATTATCAGATGATACGATAACCGTTGCGCCCCACATGCCACATCTTTTCTTAATAACATTTTGATTATCTGACATGCTGGCCCCTTGAATTATTTATATTACGATAACAAAAATAATCGCACAGTCCATCACGTGATACCACATGTGGCACAAATGGGAATAGGCTTGGTAACGCCACCGATAACCAAGGTTCCCGTGTACAAACACTGTAAATCCCCTGGCGTCCATGATGGGCACACGACGCACAGCATTTCTTTTCCGCTACATCATCTTGTAATACATCAACAAATTTTTCACGGGCACAAAATTTTCGGCATGTATCTTTGCACGTCACATAACGTGGCCCAATTAAAAATAAACGCAACAACCCAACATTATAACAACCGCCCGATTGACACTCCTGATCCTGGGACGGTTTGAACATCATACAACAAGCACATGTTTGGGATAAATTATAATCACTTTCTTGGGACATATTTGCTATTATTCTCCTATCTTTAATGATGCATTGGGATGACCGTTTACAAAACTGGCCCAGTCCATGGGTCGCCCACCGGCCGGCTGAATCCGAACTATCTCTAAATTACCACCAGATAAACGCGTTTCAAGTATTTTAACATCTATCCCATCAATTTTTGTCCGTCCTGCGCCCAATGCACGAATTTGGTTATGTATCGCCTGGGCCCCGCGGTCCCAATGAATAATCTGATCTTGACCTGTGAACTTGTGCGTAAATGTTGGGGTGCCCACTTGGGCAATGCCAGGGTAATTTTCTGGGGCATTCAAATATTCATCCAACATCGCCGCTCCAATTTGGGATACCTTGGCCTCTATATCCGCATTGGTTTCATTTTCACCAATAACCATTTCATGTCGCATGTGAATATCACCCGCATCCAGCTGTGACGTTACATCAATCAGACAAACCGCCGATTGACGATCGCCATTGTAAATCGCCGTGCGTATGGGTGACGGCCCGCGATATTTTGGCAGATCACTGGGGTGAATATTTATGCATGGGGCCGCATTTAATACATTCGACCGCAATATTTCACCATAAGATACAACGACCGTATAATCAGGTGTATAATTAAATACACTGGGGTCATAGTGAACCGGAATCGCCCGCCCCGATGCCCAAACATCGACCGGTGACGGGGTCAAGACATGCTTGCGTCCTTTGGGTGATGGGGCCGCCGTGTAAACCGCCAATATATCATGCCCCGCCGCCAGTCGTTCAAACATCGGCACCACAAAATCATTTGTTCCCATCAAAACCAGTTTCATGCCTTGTGCTTCCTTACCTTGCGCATCACCATTTCACGCCGCACCGGTGACAGATAATCAATAAACAATTTCCCGTCCAAGTGATCTGTTTCATGTTGCACAATTCGCGCCGCCAATCCAGACATCTGGGCCGCACGGGATGCCCCGGATTCATCGGTCCATTCAACCGTCACCATTTCTGGACGGGTTACATTTGCAAATACTGGCAAATCATCCCCCCCCAATACAGACAAGCAGCCTTCTTCCATCACGCATGTCTTGGGCCCATATTCAACAATGCGCGGATTGATCATGCGATAGACCATTTCATCATCTGGGGTCATCATCACCAAAAATCGACGTGTATCCCCAATTTGTGGCGCGGCCAATCCCACACCATTTTGGGCCCGCATCATGCGCACCATTTCATCCATTGTGTCCAAGATATCTGGGGTAATGGCATCTACGGGCGTGCATTGACGACGCAAAACCAAATCCCCACACAGTTTCATTTCCAACTTACTCATCTTTATAATCCAAGGCTATTTTTTTGTTTGTTGTAATACCGCTTTTTTGTTTAATCTTTTCAAACATCCCCGAAATATTGCCACGCCCATCTGTCAGCTGCCCCAGCGCACTATCATACGCCTTTTGTGCGCCAACCAGACCACGTCCCACGGCGGCAAAGTTTTCGGTAAATCCCACATATTTTTCGTAAAGTTTGTTAACCATTTCCACCACTTCGGAAATATTTTTATTTTGCCGATCCAATTTTAATAACATATCCACCGTTTTCAAAATCGGGAATAATAACGACGATGTAATCAGTGCGACATTCTTGTTTTGCGCCCCGGCATAGAGTTCGGGCTTGCGCCGCATTGCCAAAATATACGCCGATTCCAGCGGCATAAACATAAACACATAATCCAACCCGGAATCTTTCACTTTTTTCTGATAGTCCTTGGCACCCAGTTTATTAATATGATTTTCTGTTGCGCGAATGAATTCATCGGCCCAATGTTCACGATCCGCATCATTTTCTGCATTTTCATAATTTAGATAGCTTTCCAGTGACACCTTGGAATCAATAATAATCCGCTTGTTATTCGGCAGATTCAAAATAAAGTCTGGCCGCACATCCCCATCATCACTATGAAAGAATTCTTCTTTGGTGTAATCAACATCCGGCACAAAACCCAACATTTGTAATACATTTTCCAAATATGTTTCCCCCCAGCATCCCTGGGTCTTTTTATTCTTTAACGCATTGGCTAAATTTGACGCTTCGCGTTGCAAGGTGTCGCTTTTTTCCAACATGTTTTTAATCTGGGTATCAATACAGGTTTTATTTTCAACAGATGTATTTAACATCTCTTGTATTTTCTTTTCGAACCCTTCTTTCAGATTTTTCATTTCTTGCTCTACTGGTCCCAAGACTGTTTTCTGGGTCCCAATAACAGATTCTTTTTGCTTCTCAATCAGCTCTATGGATACCGCCTTGAAATCATTGATCATTTTTTCCCGAATATTGCGCAGCGTATCAATTTCTTGCCCACGGGCCGCATTTTGCGCAACCAAAGACTCGTTCTTTTGGCGCAACATTTCAATATCTTGACGTTGTTGGCCCAACAAGGCTTTTAACCGGGCAATTTCAATATCACCCGGATTATTCTTGGACCGCATCACCCATGCCAACCCCAGCCCCAAGATAATTCCAGAAATTAATCCAAAACCAAAAACGATAAAATCCATAAAATTGCCTTTTTTCAAATTATATCTGAAAAAAACGGCATTTCCAGTGCGATTTCAGAATTTATCACCCACACCCCCAATAAAAACAGGCAGGCCATTATTTGGCCCGTCTTTTTGGTTTCATATCCAGAATTTGCTTTTCCAGATCCAGAATCCGGTTTTCACGTTCACGCACCATCCCCAGCAGTCGCTGATTCTCGGCCGACATGACGTCTAACTTTTTTTGCGTCGCGATGATCCCATCACTTAACCGACGGTTACGCCGCCGGTTTATCAATGTCGTCACCGCCACCCCGAACAGCGTTCCGCCAATCCCACTTAATATATCATAAAGCGTATCAATAATTGCCATACGCACAATGATATCATGGCCATCGCCATTATTCACTAGGGTTATTTTCCCGCCCCCACACGCATTCCGGTCTTGCGATCAACCCACACCGCTTCGTCGGCGATGTCCATCATGGGCATATCCGTGCAACTATCAGAATATGACCGAACGACATGCGGAATATATTTGTTTTCCCGTGCCCATGTGTCCAGTGCTGTTACCTTGGCCGGCCCCCAGCATAAAAATTTATATTTCCACGGCCGCGCCGGATCCATCTGGGAACACAAAACTGCATCAAATTTCATATCGCGCACCAAACCTGGGATCAAGTAATCTGGCGATGCCGATACCAAGACCACCATGCGCCCGGCGGCACGTTCGGCCGCCACTTGATCGCGGGCCCACCCAAATCGATCGCGCCGATGTTCTTTGATAAATCCCGGGGCAAATTTTTTAACCATACCCGGCGTCATAAAACGACGTAAATGTTCGCGCCACCATAAACCTGGGCGATTAAATAACCGTGCCACCATTGCCACACCCATCACCGGCAAAAATACCCACGGCCGCCAAGAACGCCGAAAGCAATACTTGCCAAATTCAACATTGCTGTCGCCGGCTGATAATGTCCCGTCAAAATCAAAAACAACCACATCAACTTTCTTTATCATGTATACATACCCTTTTGGTTAAAATATTGTGGGGGCATTATAACAACGATTTTATTAGACCGCAAACTTTATATTTGCTATAATGGCCGCATGAATTTCAAACAATTATTATCTTTTTTTGCTATATCGGCCGGTTTATGCCATGGGGCAATGGCCTGGGATTGCAGTACAGATTACGATTGCCCCCCAGATCAGGCCTATTGCTGTTCATCAAATCATACCTGTTTCAACCCAAACTATGAAACATGTGATACAGGCGGCGGTCAACATAGCCCGTGTACAGATACCACCAACTGTAACGAAGGGTATTATTGCCAGATGACCAGTGGTTCAACCAGTGGCACGTGTCAACCATTGCCTGATTGTGAACCGGGATATTTTGGTCTGACCACATGCGCCCCATGCCCTGTGCCTGGGACATCCAGCTTTGCATCATTTAATATTACCCAGTGTTATATTCCCGCCGGCCAAATTGTATCGGATAATACCGGAAAATATAAATACGCATCAAAATGTTATTATAAATAAAAAATCCGCCAAATGGCGGATTTTCTGATTACTTGCGCTTTATCAAATGCCGTAACCGTTCCATCAAAAAGAACAGTGACGGGGTCAACGCGAACGTCCATACCAACGACGCCGCCATCCCACCAATCATCACCGCGGCCATCGCAACCTTCATCCCGTCGGTCGACCACATCTGGGGCAGCATCCCAGTAATAATCGCGATTGATGTCATTAAAATCATGGCCTTTTTATCAACCATTTCTGCCCACAAGGCATCAAACGCGCTTTCGCCATTACGAATGCGATTAATGGTCGGTTCCAAAACCAAGATGTTATTATTCACCACCAATCCCACCAACATAACGAACGCCAACATCGCCCCAACATTCATCGATGCCCCCGACATGAACATCATGATAAACACCCCGGCAAACGATGTCAGAATCGATGTTGCAATCGTTAACGGATGCCCCAGTGAATTCAATATCGCCGCCAACAACATGAACGTCAATATGGTCGCCAACATAAACGCAGTACCGATTTCACCGGTTGTCTCGTCTTGGGTCTCACTCATGCCACCAAACTGGGCATAGTATCCCGGCTGCCATTCAATTTGATCCAATGCCGCCTGAATTTTCTGTTGCACAGGCCCCATCGTTGATTTACCAATATTGATATCAATTTCGGTAATTCTGTTTTTATCCAAACGACGGATTTCAGATGTTGCCGGCACACTGGAAATATCCCCCAGTTCGGCCAACGCCACCATCCCTTTTTGTGAATTCACATAAACATTGTCAAACAATGCCGCCGTCTTGAACGGTGCCGCAAATTCCAAGATAATGGGATATTCTTCGCCCGCTTCCTTGTACTTGTAATCATCGTTCCCAAACAGTGCCGTACGCAATGTTGTCCCGGCATAGGCATTTTGAATCCCCCATGAATTCATCTTGTCTTCATCTGGGACAAATTGAATTTCATTGTTGGGAACTTGTTGTGCCATAACAGCCGTTGCGATTTCCGGAATCTGATTAACCATATCCAAAATCTGGGTGGCATAAACCTGGCGCACGGCATCGTCATCGCCATAGATATTCAAGACCATATCCGATGTGCTGGATGAAGACATCCCGGCACCGGCACGAACTTGGATTTCTGCATCCGGAATTTCTGATAACTTTGGCAACATTTGCCGTGCCAATTTTTTATCCGATATCCGACGCTTGCCTAATTCACGCAAGTCCACCTTGACCGTTATATTTTGCAGCCCATTTTCACCGATCTTTACCGTTGTTGCCACAACATCTGGAAATTCACGTAACGTGTTTTCAATCTGGGCGGCGATGTGTTGCGACTTTTCAAATGTCGCACCCATCGGGGCACGGGCCGTGATGGTGATTTCATTATTATCGGTCGCCGGCGAGAATTCATTTCCCACAAATTTCATCATCATCGCCGATCCAATCAAGACCAAGAACGCCATCCCAACCACGCGTCCAGAGTGCGCATATTGATATTCAAACCAACGACGCATATGTGTCTTTTTCGCGTTTTTGTTTTCCCGAATGGCGGCCCGCGCTTCTTTCTTGGGATCAACCTTGTCATCCGATGTCAGACGCAAAAACTTTGCAATCATCATCGGTGTTAATGTAAACGAGAAGATCAATGATAACAGTGTCAGATACACAACCGTCAACCCAAATTGGACCATGAATTGTCCCACAATACCGCCCATAAAGGCCAACGGCATAAACACCACAACGTTCGTGCCGACACCGGCCAGAACCGATACCGCAACCTTTTTGGTTCCATCAATGGCTGCTGTCTCTGGATCTTTGCCCATACGCATTTGCTGTAACGCAGATTCAATCAAAATAATCGCATTCGACACCAATGTCCCCAATGCCGACGAATACGCCAACAGGGTCATCGCATTGATGGTAAAACCACTGCCGTCCATAAAGAAGAAGCCTGCAACTAATGATGCCGGAATCACAACACCGGCGATAATGGTTGACCGCCAATTGCGCGTAAACACCAACAAAACCAATACCGTAAAGATAATTCCCAAAACGATACCCCAAATGGTGCTGTACGTTTCATCGGCAATCGAAATCGATGAATCAGACGCAATCAGCATTTCCGCATCGGCAAAGCGTTTTTTAATATCCATCTGAAATTCTGGTAAACGCCGACGCAGTTCTTCGGAAATCTTGATCGCATTACCATCTGATGCCTTGACCACAGATGCAATCACAACGTCTTGGCCATTATAACGTGCACCCGTTTCGGCATCACGCGCGGCATCGGTTACCGTGGCAATATCAGATATTTTGAAATTCTGGCCTTCCATGGTGACAACTTGCAGATTTTCAATTTCATCAATGGATGCAAATTCACCAATAAAACGTACATTCGATGATGCGGTACCGGCTTCGATCTTGCCGCCAGGAACGTTTAAGTTCTTATTTCCCAACGCCGATACAATGTCCATAATGGTGACCCCACGTGCCGCCATCTGGTCTGGATCCATCGCAATACGAACCGCCCGTTCACGTCCACCAAAGACCGATACACTGGCAACCCCAGAAATCCCGGTGATTTTATTCGCCAGGTTATTGTCGACATATTCTTCCAAATCACGCGCCGACGCCCCACGCAGAACAATATCCACCACAGATTCTTGTAACGGATTTAATTTTTCGACAACCGGTTGCTTTAACGCATCAGGAAAGTCAGACGCCAATGCATCAATTTTTGTTTTTACCTCTGATGCTTTGTCATTAACATTGACCCCCAGGTTAAATTCCGCCATCACATAGCCGCCGTTTTCAAACGCCCGTGACGTCAGTTTTTTTAGACCGGCAACTTCACTCATCGCATCTTCGGCCCGTTTTAATACCTGGGATTCAATTTCTGCCGGCTGGGCCCCAGGATAAACAAACTGGGCCGTCACCATTGGAAAATCCAGCGACGGTGTCCGTTCGATATTCATTTTTGGAAATGATACAAATCCCAACACAACCCAGAACAAAACAAACATTAATGTTGTAACCGGTCTGGTAACGAAAAATTTTAACATGATATTACCCCCTGAACCTATGCAAAATTATTTAACAATCTTGATTTTGTCGCCATCATTAACACGTGTCATGATAACGATATCTCCATCATTTAACCCGTCGGTCACATATGCCGTTGTGGCATCTTGACGCGTGACTGTGACCGGGCGACGCATCGCTTGGTCCCCAACTGCAACCATCACGTGCCCATTTTCAATCACATGAACCGGGATAAAGAAACCATCGGCGCAAAATTCTGCATATTGCAATCCATCGGCAACCCCACGTGTGCGCACCGCATGCATCCCTGTATCTAAATCAATACCCGATGCCACCGATACAATTTCGCCATCACAGACCTTTTGACCGGTACGCAACAACGCCGCCCGTGGCCCAGAAACATAAACGCGATTATCTTTGACCGTGATCGGTTCGCGAATAACACCACTGGTGCGGGTGGCCTGGATCACTTCTACAGGAATACCAACCTGGGCCGCGGCACGTGCCGGATTATAGATTTCTAATTTGTTTTGCGCCGCGATCATCCCAAAACGAACAACCACCCAAAACGCCACCAAACCAAAGACCACAATGTAAATGATCTTTTTACCATGTTGGGATTGAACCCATGCCGCCACGCGGTCAATTAATGCCTTTATTTTTTTCATCGTTTTATTCCCCCAATTTTTTAACAGATTCAACCGACATTAATAATTCATATTTCGCATTCAGCAATGCCATATCCAATTGATACAGACCCGCCGATACTTCGGCCAATTCAATCGCCGATGTCTGGCCTGCGCCAAAACGTTCCTGGGAAAATTTATACGCCTTGGCCGCCAAATCACGCGCATTTTCCAGCGTGGATAAATTCCCACGCAGATGATTATACCGTTCTATCGCCGTGTTATATTCTTCGGTGATTATCTTTTTTGACTTGTCTAAATCTTGACGCGCATTGGCCGCATCCATGGCGTCCATGGTCGCCTGGGCACGAATGGCACCGCCACTGAATATCGGCATCTGCAAGGCCAATCCCCAATACGCCGATTGTGATCCAGATTTATCAAACATCGTATCGTATTCGTTGCCCATGGCATAAAAGCTATACGATGCCGTCGCCGCCAATGTCGGCAGATATTCGGCCCGGGATGATTTAGCCTTGGATTCATACATCTTTACCTGTTGCGTCAAGATATCCCATTGCGGATTATTTTTAATTTCACCCGCATCCAGAATGGCAAACTTGTCCGGCATCTTATCCGTCAACCGCAATGTTTCTTGCATATCAATCCCCGCCAGAATTTTTAGCATTCTATGCGCCGTATCACGATTAAACTTTGCATTCGACAGATTGATTTTCTTGGTCGCAATATCTGATTCAATTTTAACCAAATTACTGCGGTTCGCACGTCCCGCCGATGTCAGCTTTTTTCGCGCCACCTCTGCCGCGTCCAAGTCACCTTGGGCAATATCAACAATCTCGTCTGTCATGCGTGCGGTCCAATAAATATCTGCCGCACTGTATTTCACCGCCCGCCGGGTTAATTCACGTGACGCCTCTGTCATCTTGATTGCAGACTTAACACTTTTAACCGCATTTCCAATTTTTCCAAATGTATAAATCGGCTGGGTCATGGATACACCAACAGAAAACATATTATCCGGAATTTCCAGATAAATATCTTTGTCCCCCAAAGATTGATCAATCATCGCCCCAATTTGTGACGGTAATGTAAATCCACTGGCCTTGGATGGATTTTCAACATTGATCATGTTCATATAAGACGCCGTTGCATCAATGTGAAACCAACGATTTGCATTCACCGATTTTAATTGTGCTTCGGCCTTTTTAATATTGATATCCGCCTTTTTCAGATCTTCGGATTCCGCCATGATTCTTTCAATCGCATCATTCAAAGATAAATCCAGCGCGTACGAATTCTGGGCACAAAAAGCCACCCCGCACAACGCCATCGCCAGCGTGCGTTTCATATTATGCATTTTTTTCAGACTCCATATTTCTTAAAATTTCTGCCATCGTGCGTAACGCGCCAGTCAGCTTTTCTTCATCATCGCGCGAAATACCACGGAATAAATTTTCTAAACCATCGCGAAATTTATCCATCGCAGCCAAGGCCATTTTTTCACCCGCCGGGGTGCATTGATACCATATGTTGCGCCGATCGTTGTCATCAACCGTACGCGCAACCAAACCATCACGTTCTAACTTGCGAAACGTGGCACATAAATTTGGTGTCGATATGTTTTCACGACGCGCAATGTCTTTCAATCGCGACGCCCGACCATACAAACGCACCAAGACCAGCAATTGCTGGCGCGGGATCGATGATACACCGCCCTGGGCGGCACGTAACCGTTCCCCCATTCGGTCCAATGTCAAAATATTTTCTTCCATCAGACGAACAAATTCCTTGCGTGGCATTGCATTCTCCGTTATAATAAAAAAGGTTTAAGCATTTTTATTAAAAACGTGAATCATTATATTTTTTAATAATTATTATTGCAAGCAAAAAATTACAATATTCCTAAAAAAAAAATTTAATTGGATCATAAATTGATTCTTTATAAACACGCATATAAAAAATATCCCACGACCGCCAAGACGTGGGATTTATTTTGTTCGCACCACTTATTGTGCCACATTCGGGATCAACAATTCATCATTATAATGCCCCAAGAACCGCCGCCCGGTTGCACAATAAATCTTTTGCAAAGAATCTTGATACTGACGCACTTCGGTTACCCAACGATCTTGAATATCGCTTTGTGCCCCTTGGTATCCAGATAACGCCCCCAATCCGGCCCCGGCCCCGGCCCCAATTAATGTATCTTTGGTTCGGGCACGATTGCCATAATCAATCAAGGCCCCATCGGTGGCATGTTCAACCAATGGATTAAATTCTGACAACGCATATTTCTGGGCCAGTTCATAGGCATCACCACTGTTTGTGCGGCCCCAAATTTTTGCATCGCTGCTGTGTTCGCGACGCCATTTAACCCAATCTTGACGGGTCATTCCAAACGCTTTTTCCGGCACATCCGATACCATGGCCATAATCTGCTGATCTGGGGTGCCGGCACTGGTGATCTTGACCCAAATCCCACCGTCGTTACCACTGTATCCAGGGGTCATTTCGCGATCATCCAATGTGTATTGTGTTACTTCGCCAGACAAGACTTTTGTAAACTTTTCTTCGATCGCTTCGTCAATATCACGATAGCCATCGATAACAATCCCTGTTAAATACACCGGATTACAGTTTTCATTTTGTTCATCGCACTGAACAGCTGAATCCATGCTGATATTATAATAGGCGGGATTTTTGCTGACATCAATGGGACGACTGATTTGCAGAACACCCCACAGACACTTTGTCCGCTTGCCCGTGGGCAACGAACATTCTTCTATGCGCATGACCTGATTATTCGATGAAACCATGTTGCCAATGGCACTGCCGGCGGCAGCATTAACGCCGGTGGATAAAATTGTATCACCGGCCACCTTGCCACCAAATGTGTTGGCCGCCATTAATGCGCCACCCGATAATGCCCCAATGGCCGCACCTTGCATCTTGTTTTTCCCAGTGCCCAAGGCACCGTCTTTACCAATTTCATTTTTACCGGCAAAGTTCCCCATCAAGCCGCCAATCACCGTACCCGCCGCAATTTTCAACCCGGCATTTTTCTTTTGTTCGTCATTCATAACCTGGATAACATCATCCATTGTCGGTTCTGAATCCGCCGGAAATTCGATGTTCCCCGCCTCTAACGTATACGCTGATTCTGGAAATGCCGATATATTACACTTTACCCCATCACCTGCCGCAACATAGGCCCGGGCCAAGACCACATCTGTCCCGCCAACACCGGTACCCACCGTGCGCATTTCAACCGTCGCAACACATGTCATATCCCCACCGGCATGAATCCCAACCGTTGGCCGATCCCATGCAAATTCCCCATCTGGATAAACCAAGGCACACGATTCCAAATTTGCAACCGTTGTCCCCGCATCACTGTCCCCGCGGGCAATTTTTAATGCCAAGTCTTTATTGGCCACGCGAACCGGCAAGGCATTTGCCGCATCATCACCATTGCTAATCAATGTCCCATTGGCCACCGCATTGTATGTGTTAACCGTGTTATAGGCGTCGGCATAACTGCGGGATAAATTGCCCACGCGAATGGCCGCCCCCCCATCCAGAGAATATAATGCGCACAACATAGAACATAAATATGGTAGTGTTTTTTTTCTCATCTCTTACCCGCTTTGTCTGACGAACCGCGCAATAACGCGCGGTTCGCAATGGTATTTTTATCTACCGGTCAACAACCTAGAACTGTAACCGCAACCGCACACCAACATCAACCATGCTTAACCGACCACTTTCTGTCCAGTTGGTGTAATGAAAAACACTGTCATAGGGGGCTTCATATTCGCCACCGGCCCCATCGGCCAACAATTCTGTCTGGGATAAAATAATACTGCCAGATGTTTTTACCTTGCCCAAGTTGGAATAACGCACAAAGAAATCCATCTTTATCCCGCCATCCAAACTGGTGGAAATCCCCCCTTCTAGCATAAAGGCAAACTGTTCCACTGTTCCCCCGTTATGATACGCATAGATATCCTTGACCGCGGTTAATGTTCCCGCCGGCACGTTTGGTAACTGGGATTCTGGAATTTCTTCGTACAAGGTACCATCAAACACGACATAGTCGGCAATCGTGTTCAACGAAATACCGGCCCCCACCCCAACATAGGGACGCAATGATCCCCCGGCCAAGTACCCTGTATAAGAATCAATATTATAATACACGTTCAGCATGGTCGCATTCGATGTAATCGCACCCCCATCCACCGTTGCGGCCGTATAGGATTCCCCTGTATACGTCTGAACCGTGCCAGGATATGACATCCCCGAATAACGCAGATATGAAAAATCTGCACGAAAATCGTTATTAATCGCCGCCCCAACAGATATTTGCAGCGGGATTACACTATCTGAATCATAATCACCATCTTGGAATGCCCCCGGCACAAAGAATGCATTGGATTCATCGGCATAATCCGCCGACATCGCCCCCATCACAGATGCCGAATATCCCACCGATAACCCGACATAAAGCCCACTATCGGCCAACCGATCATAATCTTCTGATTGATAATACTGACGTCCGGCGGCAGATGATGTGGACCCAACACGCGGCAAAGCCCCCGTAACCCGGGTTGCCGGGGCCGCCACAACATTATTTGGGCGCGCCTGGGGCATCACCACCGGTTGGGGTTGATAAACCATCCCACCCGTCGGGTATGCCACCTGATGATTGGGATACACAGGATACGCAGCGTCGGCACCCATCATCGGCACCATGAAAATACCAGCCAAGACGGCGGAAATCCCGAAAAATTTCATTTTTTAATCTTCCTTTGCTTTGTATTATACCATAAAACCCGATCGGAAAAAAGAGATATTAATCCTATTTCGACAAATAAAAACCGGGTCGAATCCAACCCGGTTGTGTCCAATATATGCTTTATGCTTGTTTTTTTATTCGATGACAGCCTTAGAACTTAAAGTTCATACGAACACCGGCTTCGACCTTGGCATCGGTCCCATTCTGGGACCGGGAATGCGCCGTGTCGAATGTATATTCACCGTACAAGGCCACCTGGGCATGTTCTGTGAACTGATGCGCCACAGACAGACCGACAATATATTCATCAAATCCGTCGTTCATATCGGCCAATTTCTGTTCCAATGCCTTTTTCACCGGTTCCAGATCTGGTGCAACCTGGGTTGTGATTTCTTCGATTCCTTGGTCCGCATGATGGTTGTATTTGAACCACATACCCCCAGACCAACGATCAGACATTTGATAGAAAACGTTCGCACCGGCATTAACTTCGGTGGTGGATTTGAATTTTGCAGTTACTTCGCTGGGGGCACCTTTGGACGCCAACACCAACGCGGTTGAATAACCTGGCAAAATCGGTGCGTTGTCACCAACGATGCGAATACGGCTATTGTCATCACCGAATGTCCGCAAGACTTCGACAAACGCACTGGTGGTTAATTTGTTATTCCATGTTTTACCAAATTTGGTTCCAAAATGGAATCCCCACATCCCGTTCGAATAATTATCATAGTCAATCACCCCATGGGCATTTAACAAGGCCTTCCCCAGGGCGTACGGTGCGGCCTGTTCCTTGGTCATACCCGCAGCCATTAATTGCGCCATTGTTGATACAGCAACCGCCTGGTCGCCAGCAATATTATACTGGCCCCGCATTTCCCCCAGTCCGCCCAGGTGCAAGTCCCCATAAACGTCCCAGATAAAACCGTTGTACATTTTCAAAATGCGGTATGTTGTCCCCAAACGACCCGCCGACAATCCTGTGCGGCTGATATCGTCATCATGGGTATATTGCACCGAACCGTGCACCGCCCAGCGATCTGTGATCCCGTACCCTAATTCTTCTTGGATACGAATAATCGGAAATTCAACTTTGCCGTCATGTCCCTTGTCTTTGTGTGCGGCAGAATCATCGGCCACCTTTAACATGACACCGTTTGATAATTTGGAATAAAATTCCTTGGCGGTCGGCAAGTATAATGGATTTTCCATATTTGCCGCCATGGCCGGCGATACCAACATGGACGCTGCAATCGCGGCCTTGATCGATTTTTTCATCATTTAACTCCTTATCGTTTTGATGAAATCATACCGGCCCCCATTATTGGCAAGACCGGGCGCATGTCCACACCACCCATTATTGGCAATAGTGTGTTTTGATGACATACTGATTTCTATTTTGCGATGTTTTAGGAATAATGTCAAAAAATCTTTTATCTTGACATCTGTGAATAAATACCCTATGGCCTTTATTTCTTTTTGACCAGCTCGCCCGCCTTGATATATTCTGGCGTTCCACGTTCCAGACGTTTCTGCGCCCGTCGGGCATGCCGGGCTGCCATGTCGGCGTTACCGTTGATATGATAAAATTCTGCCATGGCCCAATCACTGCGCCCGTCATCGGGCCCAAATCCCCGGGCCATAACCCAATACGCCAATGGTGTTGGGGCCCGCAGAATAACCGATCGACATAACGCCACCGCCCGATCACGATCGCCAGGTTTATTCCGTTCGGCCAACACCAGGCCCAGCGCAGTTTGTATCTGGGGTGCATCCCCACCCAATTCCAATGCCCGTTCATAGGCCAACACACTGTCATCATAATGCCCAAATTGATATTCAATATCCCCCAACAATTCGTAATAGTATGGATTTTTTGGTGCGCGCCCAATTAATGTGCCCACCCCAACACGGGCCGATTCCAGGTTTCCCCCACGCATATTTGCAATCGCCCGCGCATAAATCGCCGCATCAGATTTATCAGATGCCGGATAACGATCTTGCACCCGCCCCAGCGGTTCCAAATACCCGATCAATTTGGCCCGCACCCGTTCATACTGGGCCGCACGCCGCGCCACTGTTTTTTCATCAGGCAAACTTTTCGGGGGATTTTTGGCGATATATTCACGTACATTTTTTAACCGTTCTGCGGTCATTGGATGGTTAATTCGATTGGGATTAACACGCGATTCGGCGGCACCGGTAATATCGGCCATCTGTTCAAAGACCGTTATAAACCCATTGGGATCTTGGCCGGCCCGCATCATTAAATCCACCCCCAGATTATCCGCCATGCGTTCTTCATCGCGCGAAAAGGCCATCATCGATTGCGTTGCCACCCCCGATGATCCGGCCAAGACGCCCGCCCCCAACGATGGGTTTCCCCCCGCAACCATTAATCCCACACCCAATGCCTGGATCACCATGGCGCGGCGCATTTCGACATCCATCCGCGCCGACATCTGGGCCATATGCCCCCCAATGGTATGCCCCATTTCGTGGGCAACCACGGCCTGGATCGCCGCCGGCGATTTAATCTGGGTTAACAACCCGGTGTAAATAAATACATCTTCGCCCCCACGCACAAAGGCATTAAAATCATCATCATGAACGATATATATCTTTAATCGATTTTGGGCAATCCCCGCCGCATCCCCCAGCGGGGCGACCAATTCGGTTAAATACTGTTCTATTTCTGTATCATTAATGATTGCCGCCCCATGCGAAACCGCCCCCCAGAAAAACATCGCCAAAATGATAAAGATACGCCGCCACATCTTGCTATGCCCCGATTGTTGTTGACCGATCAAACATGTACATTAAATCATGCACCCATGATGATGGCGTCGTCATATCCGCCGCCGCCCGTGCGGCCAATTTGAACAGATCACGATGTTCGCGATAATCAACAAAATGATATTGAATCCATCCACTTTGACGCGTTCCCAATAATTCCCCAACGCCACGCATCATCAAATCTTGTTCTGCGATAACAAAACCATCATCCGTTTCGCACAAAACATCTAACCGCTTGGTGCCGTCTGGGGTAATGTTATCCCCATGAACCAAGACACAATACGATTGCGTCGACCCACGCCCCACCCGTCCCCGCAACTGATGCAAGGCCGCCAAACCAAATCGTTCGGCATTTTCAATAACAATGATTGTCGCACGGGGGACATCAATCCCCACCTCTATCACAGTGGTGGCAACCAACAAAGACATGCCTGAATGATCATCGGCAAATGTCGCCATAACCGCATCACGCTGCTTTTTATCCATTTGACCATGAACCAATCCTGTATGCGGGAAATATTGCGTTAACATCTCGTGCCGGGCAACCGCCGCCGTCATATCCGTTTCATCACTATCGGTAACCAATGGGGTTACCCAAAACACCTTGGCACCGGCATCAATCTGGGCCGCAATACGCCCAATTAATGCCCCCACACGCCCCATGGGCAACTTGGTCGTTTTAATGGGTTTACGTCCCGCAGGCTTTTGATGAATAATCGATACATCCATATCCCCATAGATCGTCATCGATAACGTACGCGGAATGGGCGTTGCCGACAAAGCCAATAAATCCGGATGATTGCCTTTGGCACACATGGCACTGCGCTGCGCGACGCCAAAACGATGCTGCTCGTCTATGATAACTAATCCCAAATCCCGATAAACAACATCTTCGGAAAACAGCGCATGCGTCCCCACCGCCAGCTTGGTCCGCCCCGACTTTAGCGATATTAACTTTTCCCGACGCGCCGCCCCTTTGTCCCGTCCCGTCAAACATTCACACACCATCCCCAGTTTCTCGCACAGGGGTTGCAATTTGGCAAAATGCTGCTGCGCCAGGGTATCTGTCGGGGCCAACAAAACCGCCTGGGCCCCGGTTTCTGCGCACATAACCGCCGCCGCCATGGCGATAATGGTTTTCCCACTGCCAACATCCCCCTGGACCAGACGCATCATCGGAATATCGCGCCGCATATCGTCATGAATTTCTTGGATCGTTGTAACCTGGGCCGATGTCAATTCAAACGGCAACAGGTCATAAAAGCGATCCATCAAATCATGCTTTTTCGGACGTACCGTCCGCCGATGCCGGGCGTCCGCCCGTTCACGTCGGGTAATGGCAATCGCAGATTGATGCGCCAATAATTCATAGTATGCCAATTTCACCATGGCATCGGCATGGGGGGATAAATCATCTGGGGTCTGGGGAAAATGAACCGCCCGCATCGCATCAAAAAATTCCCGGGTCTGATCATCCGATGTCCCCAAACCCACATTTCCATCCAGCGCAGCAAATATCTGATCCCGTACATTGGCAAAGGTTTTCTGGGTCAACCCTTCGCCCGCAGGATATATCGCCTGGGACCGGGGGATCTTATCAGCGGCATCGATGGGTTCGATAAATTCAGGATGGTTAATAATATTTCCCCCGCGCCCCGGGCGTTCTAATTTCCCACTAACAATTCGCCAGGCCCCAACCGGCAACTTTTGCAACCAATAATCCAAAAAGTTCGCATTGAAAAATTGAATTATAACCCTATTACCGGCCCGATCCACGCACGTAATCTGGGTTGGGGACCGGCGGCCACGAAAACTGCGCCCGGGGCGAACCGTTTGAACCAGCAGCGGAACCGTCACAACGTCACCTGTTGTGGCATCCATGATATTATCAACCAAATCACGCCGCCGCACACCTGATGGATGATGCAACAAAAAATCCAGAACCCGACGCCCCGATAACACATCATCAAAACGCGCCGCCAATACGGGTCCAACGCCTTTGACGAACTGCAGGTCGGTATTCAAAAAATCTAATAATTCTTGCTTCATTACTGATATTCAGGTTAATCGATTTTCCCCCCGTATTCAATAAAAATTCACCGCCCCATGGGCGGTGATCATCAGATTTTATTCCACAGCCACAATAAATATCTTGGCATCATTGGCCGCCTTGATTACCGCCGGTTTGTCCACAACAAAACATGTTTTGGCATTGACCACAATCCCCCGTAAATGCGCCGCCGCAACCGCACGCACCGTATCGACCCCAATGGCCGGAATATCAATACGTAAATCTTGGCCCGGCTTGGTCATCTTGGCAAAGACACCATGTGAACGGGTCATTTTTTGACGCATATCAACCACGCGATCTAACATGCGGGCTGTGCCTTCGGCCGCCTCTACGGCGATAACTTGGCGATCGACAACAACACTGGCCCCAATATCGGCCGCCCCAATGGTATGAGACACTTCAATAGCCCGTTTAATATCAACCTGATCCGTCTTGGTTGGTTGCGTCTTGGTCTGAACCCCTGGGGTTTCAAAAGTTAATTCTGGGGCCAAATCTTGGGCCGCAACAACGTTTAGTCCGCGCCGCGCCAGCGCAGCGGTAAATGCAACTGCCATAGAATCATATCCTTGCTGATGTTTCAAAATGCTGATAAAAATCCCCAGCGACCATAAGTCCGGTCGAATATCGCGCAGGTTCGGGTGTCCCAACGCCCCCACAAAGGTCAACGTGTTAATCCCCCGGCGGCGTAGTTCACGCACCGCGCGTCCACCACCACCCAAGCGTACCACCATATCCGGTTTTAGCTGTGGGTCATAAAAATTTTTTAGCCCCACCACAAACACATCCCAACCCGCACGACGCAACGCATCGCGTGTAAAAAATGGCAAATCCAGTGCGCCTGCAACCAAGGCTATTTTTTTCGACATATTCTTATGGTACGCATAAAACGGGCTGGAATCAAGTTTCAATTTATGTTAAAATTTTGCATAAAGATGAAAATGGTGAATAAATAATGCAAAAATTATCTTATTTTGTGGGCTTGGTGGTAATACTGGGCATGACAACGGACGCCATGGCTGGATACGCCCCACGTCTTTTGCGGGATGAAGTGCGCGAAGGCGTCGATGTCCATGTGGCCCGGACAACTGTTGATACGGTTGATGATGCGCCGGTGGGGGCCATCGGGGGCGAAGTTTATGAATCCCGCCACAGTGCCGCCGCCGACAACACGGTCGTTTATATCCCTACGTCCATGTATATTCGTGGGGGTGCGGGCATGACACTGGGGGCACTGTCCGATCGCGCGTCATGGAACGGGGATAAATATGACATCTCGGACACATGGACGGTCCAAATGGGACTGGGGTGGAATTTTTCATCATATGTGCGTGGGGAAATCGATTTTCAAAACACCACATTTCAATTCGATCAGCTGGATGATAACCGGGCCGCATCGCGCCAAATCGGGGCAACATTGTATTTCGATTTACTGCGCCGTTGGTACCGTACCGGCGATGTGACACGCCGCCGCATGCTGGTGCCTTTTATTGGTATGGGGGCTGGGGCTGGGACTTATGAATTTACCGGGGATAATGGCGCAGATGGCTTTTTCGTCGCCCCACGGGCGGTGGCCGGCCTGAACGTAATGATCACTGATCTGATCGGCATCGATATCGCATGGCAATATCAAATGCGTATCGGTAATGGTTTTGGATGGAATGTCCGACGTGGTGGGGTCGATAATATCAATAACATCATGTTAACGATGCGGGCAAATTTCTAAAAAAAATACCAGGGGATAAAAATGATGACTAAGACAAAAATATTTGCATGTATGCTGGCCCTGTGCCCTGTGATGGGAAATGCCGCCATTATCTATCGCGTTGAACAAGTGGCCCCGGCCGACACCACACCCGAACGATCTGACAATCGATCATTGACACGTGATCATCGTTTTTATATCGGGGGCAGCTATAATTATTCCCTGTGGAACGATGATACCCGTAATGGCATCCATGCCGACGGCCAAGATACATCATCATTTGATGCCATGGTGGGCATGCGCCTGTATGATACCTTTCGGATCGAAGCAAGTTATATCCGTGCCCAGGCGAAATGGGATACATTTTCTTTGACCGGCGATATCGCCATGATCAATGCCATTGTGGATGCCCGGATCGACAGTTTATATCGCGTCTTTCGATCCCAGCGACTGGTCCCCTATATCGGGGCCGGTGGGGGGATATCATGGAATTCGGCCCGCCATATTGAAATCGACCGCGATGTGACACCGGTCGTGTCCGCAATGGTCGGATTGGGGGTCGAAATGGGGGAAAACTTTGCCGTTGATTTCGGATACCGTTACCTGTATATGTTTTCACCAAAATTCGATACAATGGACAACATGGCACCTTTTGCACACCAGCTGCGCGTGGGTGCCCGCATAAATTTCTAAATCCGATGAAGACATGTCCATTCTTTGGTAAATGTGGCGGATGCGCATTTGATTTCACCGCCGATGATTACCGCGAAAAAAAATTAAAGGTATTAAATGCGCCCGATCTAACGGGGGCCCCTGTGTGGATTGAACCGGGGACACGCCGCCGCACAGAATTCTGCTTTGCCCCCGGTCAATTCGGGCTGTATGCCCCCCATTCCAAAGATATTGTCCCCATCACACATTGCCCCGGGGTTGTCCCCGAAATTAATCAGGTGTTACCAGCGATCGCCGCCCTGCCTTTTGCTGCCACTGGATCGGCATTGATCACAAAATGCGACAATGGAATCGACATGGCCATCACATCCGATATCCCATATTTCGGCCCAGAATTCAAACGGGCGGTCGAACAATTACCCTTGATCCGCGTCACATGGAATAAAACCGTAATTATGCAACGCGCCAATCCTATAATCAGCTTTGGCGATCACCCGACCCCTTATCCATCCGGTGTCTTTTTACAGCCCAGCATTCCATCCGCCGACATCATGCGCGATCTGGTTGTCCGGCATGCCGCCGGGGCACGCCGGGTGGCAGATTTATTTTGCGGACTGGGCAATTTTACATTTGCATTAAATGCCGATGGATTTGATATTTCTGGTACCGGGATGAAACGCGATTTATTTAACAAACCCTTGCCTGGGCGCATGCTAAATCAATACGATTGCGTGATCATGGATCCACCCCGGGCCGGTGCCATGGCCCAATGCCGTGAATTAATCACCAGCCAGGTTCCCCGCATCATCTATATCTCTTGTAACCCAGATACATTTGCACGCGATCGGCGTATCTTAACCCACGGCGGCTATCGCATCACCCAATTAATCCCCATCGACCAATTTATCGGCAGCACGCATTGGGAATTATTCAGTGTTTTTGAAAAATAACGTCCCTTATTTCTTCCACACATCTGGAATATCGGCATAGTCGGCCAGTCCCGTCGCTCTCCAATAACAACTATCAACACCTTGGCCCCCGATAATATCTGGCCAGATTTCGTACAAATATTTGCCTGATTTTGTTCGCGCCGATGGGCCGGACAACTGTGAACAATTCTTAAATGTTTGCAAAAACATACCCTGTTGCACATTACCAGATATATCCCCAAATAATTTATCCCCAATGGATACCAATGATGAACAACCTTCAAATGTCGCCAGGTACATATTCTCTGCGGGTGCGCCCGAAATGCGGGCAAACAGTTTTTCGGGAATTTCTGTTAAGCCGGTACAATTTCTAAATGTACTACCAAACATACCCGTGGCAGGTTCCCCAGAAATTCCAGAAAATAAATTTCCCGGTATTGATACTAATCCTGAACAACCATAAAAAGTACTATCAAACATCCTTTCTGCCGGGGCCCCAGAAATGCCAGAAAACAAATTTTCCGGAATTTCTGTTAGACCCGTACAAAAACTAAACGTCCCCAGAAACATTGCGTTTGTTGCCTGGCCATGGATACCATCAAATAAATCATGCGGCAGCTGGGTTATATTTCCACATGAATTAAACGTGTTCATAAACTTTGGTTGTTCTTCGGATTAGATACCAGAACCAATTGTTGGAAAAACACCACCCAAATTCCCAGAAATACTGGCAATATTTTGCGGATTGATAAATTGTATTGCCGACAAAAAGTTTTTACTATATCCCGTTGCACGGCCTGTAATTAAAATAGTATACGTCCCCGGCATAGAATATGTGTGCGTGTATTTTCGTTTTGTTGCCAACGTGCGTTTTAAGATGTCTTGTTGACCATCCCCCCAATCAATCAAAAAATTACCAACCGCAGATATATTGATATTAAAACTGACGGTATCTGATGACGTCGTAATAAAGAACTTTGCATTTTGTTTAATCAATGTCTCGACCGCCGCCAGTGTCGCCACCGTATCTGCCGCCGCCAGCGTGGCGTACGCGCCATTGCCGTAATCCGTCGTCGTCATGCCGTTTAGCATTTCGTTCGCCACGTCCACTGCGGTTAGTAAATATTTCATATTGGCGGCGACGCGTGGGTTTTCAAGGGCGGCATTGTACGGCACCGTAATGTCCCACTTTTGTTTGATCGCATTATGAATGTATTCTACATTCACCATTTCAGCGGCATCGGCCTGCCCCAGGCACAGCATGGCCACCATGCACATTAATGTGCCACATAAAACTGTCAGAATTCTCTTCATTTCTCATTCCCCCACAATAAAAACCACCCTTTGGATTAGGCATAGTGGGCACTTTCAGAAATGGCGGAAATCCGGCGTTTTTGGATATAAAAAAAATGCCCAGTCTAAAGGGTGGTTTAGATTAGGCATAGGTTATTTTTGTTCTACGCCAGGAATTATAACCGGTTGCGCATTTTTTCACAAGTGAATTTTTCTGATATTTTATAAATTATTGATAATTGGGATTTATTTGTGGACGCCCCCAACCAATGTCATGGACAGATTTTAACACGACACACAAACGCTGCGCAACCACCATTGTTTACCCCAAAGAAATAAAAAACACCGTCGGTGGTGACCGACGGTGGGCTCCCTTCCTTCCGGATTGTCCGGAATTGGTGTTATGCCGCCATGGCAATACCGTCTGTGGCATGACCATCGGCCGCATCCATAATCTTTTTCGCTTCGGCAAAGACCATTTCTTTGACACGTGTGGCCAAAACTTTGGTTTCCAATCCTTCGGCCGCAACATCAAAATTGTCGGTCCGGATTTGCAGTGACACATACGCCCCAACCAAAGAATCGCGCGGTAAATCTTCGATTGAACGCGGCGCGTTATTCTGGCCAATTTGCAATTCATCACTTAACGAAACGATTTGCCGTTCTGAATTCACCCAAACTGTCGTCGTCAGGACTTTATTCAGGGCAATCATGATTTCTTTGATGTTTTTCTGCATATTGCATTCCCCCCAATGTGGTTCGAAATCAAAAATCGACGCCAGTTTTTGTATTTACAAAAGCCTTGATCAAATTTTTTGTTTTCCTTTGTTTTTCGGCAGAAATCCGGTTTCAAGGCGAATTTCTGGGCTTTTTTGTTATTTCTTCCTTGTCTATACACGAATCATAGAACAAAAACGAATCGCTGGTCAAGCGAAAAATGATTTTATTTGAATTTTATTTACAAAACCATAAAATACCATAAAAAGACTATTGTTTGTCATTGACAACCAAATACACCCGTGCTATGGTCTTAATCAAAGCCGTATATACACCGGGGCGTACGGTCCAATAAACGTAAAGAAAAATAATCGAAATGTCGTTATTTCTCTCTTCTTATGAAAATCGTTTGGATACCAAGGGACGTATTTCCGTCCCGGCGGCTTTTCGGGCGGCGGTTGCCGGGGATAAATTCGCTGGCGTTGTTTTATTTCGTTCTTTTACCGCCAACTGTATCGAAGGTGTATCGATGACCCGCATGGAACAATTGGCCACCGCCACAGATCAAATGGGCGTCTTTGACAGCGAATTGGACGATTTATCGGCCATGCTGTTTGCAGATGCACGACCATTGGCCTTTGATGTCACCGGCCGTATTATTTTACCCCCAGATTTATTGGCACATGCCGGCATAACCGACACGGCGATCTTTGTTGGGCGGGGTATGGGCTTTCAAATTTGGAATCCCGCCGCATTCCGCGCGGCCCAGGATAAATCACTGGAAAACCTGCGACGGGCCCGACCAAATTTGAAAATTTCTGGATAACAAACCTATGTATTTTAGGGGCAACGTGATTTATTCTATATCCCGTGTTTGGGATATTTTTTTATTTATGATCAATTTCATTATTACAAACCATAGGGAGAAAAAATCATGACGCATGAAGATATTTGGATGGCCATTGAACAATTTGCAACCGCACACCAGATGTCGTGTTCCGGTCTGGCAAAATGCAGTGGACTGGACCCCACCACATTTAACCGCAGCAAGCGTTACTCTAAAGAAGGCAAACCCCGCTGGCCTTCGATGCACAGTCTGTCCAAGATATTGGCATCAACCGGATCAAATATCGGCGAATTTGCCCGTTTTATTCCCCAATCAGATCAACAAAAAGACTAAACAAAATCCCGCCAAATGGCGGGATTTTATTGTGGCATCTCCATCAACTTTTTCTTGATCGGTGCCATCTTTTTTACATACGCCCCAATTTTCTTGTATACATTAGATTTGGTCAGTTCCAGCGCACTGCGTATCGCATTGGAAAACGCCAACGCATCACTGTTCCCGTGGGTTTTGATTGCAAATCCGCGCAAGCCCAAGAACATCGCCCCGGCATATGAACGCGGATCAATTTTGTTCTTTAACCGCTTGAACATATGAACCAAGAAAAACGCCCCGATAATGGCCAAGACCGATTTTTTCAAGTTTTCAACCAATACGCGCTTGATCAATCGGGCGGTTCCTTCGACCGTTTTTAACACAATGTTCCCGGTGAATCCATCGGTCACAACAACCTGGACGTTACCAGCACTAATATCTGTGCCTTCGACAAAGCCAATATAATTATAGGGTAATTTTGATTTATTATCCGCCAGCAATTTATTCAACCGTTGCAGTGTTTCATTCCCCTTGGTGTCTTCTTCACCAATGTTCAAAATCCCCAATTTCGGATTCGGCATATGACCGATCACGTCGGCATACACACTGCCCAGCAAGGCAAAATCAAACAAATTTTCGGCATCACATTGAACGTTTGCCCCCAAATCCAACATGACCACACGTGAATCACCACCACCTGATGGCAACATCGTTGTAATCGCCGGCCGTGAAATCCCATCTACGGTTTTCAATGCCAACTTTGCCAACGACATTAAGACACCCGTGTTCCCAGCACTGATCACTGCGGTTGAATTTCCATCCCGCACGTCCTTGATCGCCATATACATGGATGTATTTTGGGCGTGGCGAATAACATCGCGCACTTTATCTGTTCCTTTGATGGCATCAGGGGCATTAATAATTTCACAATTACGCGCCACACGGGGATATTTGGCCATCATTTTGCGTAATACTTTCTCGTCTCCAAAAACGCGAAAGAATGCAACATCATCACCATTTTGAAACAAGAACTGATTCATTCCACCCAAGACGGCACCTGGGGCCTTGTCCCCGCCCATCGCATCAATAGAAATAATTTGTTTTTCGCCAGACATTTTAATAAAAAAAGCAGAAAGGCCCTTTTACCTGGCCGCTTCTGCTTATATCCTTGGTTGTCGAAATTATTTTGACCCACAGGCCGGACAAACATGATGCGGACGCTTTTTTTCACCGCATGCCTTGCACACTGTGGACGGCATAATGCTTAACGCATCGTGAGAACGACGCTGGGCCGTACGTGCTTTACTTGTTTTACTTTTTGGCGTTGCCATTTTACAATCCTTTTTTATTTTACGTTTGATATTTTATTAAAAACTTCCGCTTTTGCAAGAAAAAGTTTAATCGGACACAACCTGGGCGACAAACACGCCATGATTATGCAACAGACCGATCACCGCACTATGGTCATCCAGCCCCAGATAAAACTTATACCCTGCTTGTTCCAAGGCAGCGACCGTCGCCACCTTAAACTCTGCCGTTGTGCCCGGGTAATCATGCGGTTTGCAAAATACCCGTTTTGGGATATGGGGTAAATATTGATTGATAAACGCTTCAACCTTTGCTTGCCCCATGGCCCACCGCCCTGTGATAAAGACAATTGTAAAATCGCGCCCCAGTGTTTCCAAGACCCGAATCATGTTTTCATTCGGTTCACCAAAACGATCATAATTGGCAATGGCAAACTTCTTTGACACAACACCGTCAATATCACAAAAAATGGCGGGAATTTCTGACATATTTTTCACTTTTTTTGTCGGCGCGGTAATCATACCGCACCGACATCAAGATATCACCTAGATATCCAGCAGCTGCTGCTGATCACCACCTTCGCGGGCCAGCTTTTCTGCCTTTTCTTCTTCCTTGGCGATTTCACGAACACGGCGCACATATGCCCCCGTCCCCAGCGGAATCAGACGACCCACAATCAGGTTTTCATTCACCCCAATCAGTTTATCTGTCGCCCCACTGATCGCGGCATCAACCAACACCTTAGTCGTTTGTTGGAACGACGCATTGGAAATGAATGAACGCGATGTCAACGATGCACGTGTTAATCCAACCAAGACCTGGGACGCTTCGGCAACACGATTACCTTCACGCGCCACACGGGCATTTTCTTCTTCGAAATCAACACGGTCAACAACCTGGCCCATTAAAAAGCCTGTATCGCCCGGATTAGAAATTTCCACACGCCGTGTCATTTCGCGGATGACAATTTCCAAGTGCTTGTCGTTGATGGCCACACCCTGTAAACGGTAAACCTGTTGAATCTGATCTACCATAAATGTCGCCAGGGCTTTTTGTCCCAAGATACGTAAAATATCCTGCGGGACCGGATCCCCATCGACCAGCTTTTCTGCCTTTTTCACGGTATCCCCACTGCGCACCAACAGGTTTGTTCCCTTTGGCACCGCATATTCAACCGGGGCTGTGCCATCATCCGGTTCAATACGGATAATGATCTTGGCCTTGGCATCTTCCAGTTCAACAGTCCCATCAATATCAGCCAGCAATGCCGGATTGGTCGGACGGCGCACTTCTAACAATTCGTTAACACGTGGCAGACCGCCGGTAATATCGCTGGTACGTTTGGTTTGAACCGGAATACGCGCCAGAACATCCCCCGCCGACACGTGATCGCCATTGGCCACGTTCAGCACCGAATAAATCGGCAACAGGTATTCCGCAATCTTTTTCCCGCCCAGTGATATCACATCACCTGCATCGTTAACCAATCGGATCGCAGGTTGCAATGCCTTTTTGGTATTTGATTTCCAGTTGATAACCTTGCGTGAAACAATACCGGTCATCCCGTCAACTTCTTCTTGGAACGATACATTTTCAACCAAGTCATTAAAGTTAACGATACCGTTTTTTTCTGCGATGATAATGTTGGAATACGGATCCCATTCGGCCACTTTCGCGCCCTTTTCAACCGTGTCCCCGTCATTGACAATCAACATAGACGCATACGGCAGATTGGCCGCAAACAATTTGTCACCCTTGTCATCAACCACCGACAGTTCACCATTACGCGACAGCACCACAACACGACCGGCAGAATTCTTGATCGTATTAACACCCGTCAGTTTGATTTTACCGGATACAGGAACTTCGATAAAGTGACTTTCTGCACCACCAGAGGCAATACCACCAATATGGAAGGTACGCAACGTCAGCTGGGTTCCCGGTTCACCAATCGATTGACCCGCGATAACACCGACCGCTTCGCCCACATGAACCAATGTTCCATGGGACAAGTCCATCCCATAACATTTCGCGCACAACCCATCACTGCAACAGGTCAGCACACTGCGCACATCCACAGACGGCAATCCTGATTCATTGATTTGCTTGGCTGCGGCTTTGGTGATCAAATCACCCGCTTTGACAATAACTTCCTTGGAAATCGGATGAACAATGTCATGCGCCGCAGTCCGCCCCAGCACCACATCCCCCAGTGCCACCGACAGGGTCGATCCCTGGTACACTGGTTTCGCAGTGATGTATTCGGTTGTGCCGCAATCCACTTCTGTAATAACAGTATTCTTGGCCAATTCCACCAAACGACGGGTCAAATACCCCGCGTCCGCGGTCTTTAACGCCGTATCCGACATACCCTTACGCGCACCGTGGGTGGACGTAAAGTATTCAGACATGGTCAAGCCTTCCTTAAAGTTCGAGATAATCGGAACTTCGATAATTGATCCATCGGGCTTCTGCATCATACCACGCATACCGGCCAACTGCTGAATCTGACCTTTGGATCCACGGGCACCCGACAACGCCATCATCAAAATAGAATTCCAATTGTCGCCTGTGGTCTTACCCAGTGCCGCATAGGCCAAGTCACCCAACTTTTCGGTTGTGTTCTGCCACAAGTCGACCAATTTGTTGTAACGTTCACCGTTACTTAACAAACCGTTTTGATACTGCTGCTCGATTTCTTCGGCGGCTTTTTCGGCATTGGCAATCATGTCTTTCTTTTCCGTGGGGATGACAATATCATCAAACCCAATGGAAATACCACTGCGTGCCGCTTGTTCAAAGCCCGTATTCTTTAACGCATCGGCCAGCAAGATCATATCTTTATCGCCACAGCGTTCATATGTTGTCGCCAACAAAGCCTTAATTTCCTTAACCGGCATAACTTTGTTTACCAAATCGAACGGCATCTTGTCAGATTTCGGTAACAATTCACCCAAGATCATACGTCCAGCCGTTGTTTGATAAATCTTGCCATTGATACGTGCCACGATCGGCGTGTGTAACGTGATCGTTTTGCTTTCCAAGGCCAATTTGACTTCGTCCATATTGGCGAAACGCGGTGACTTTTCGTTGTGTTCCCCATTGATCAAGGAGATATAGTATACCCCCAACACCATGTCTTGGGACGGTACCGTCATCGGTTCCCCATTGGCCGGCGACAAAACGTTATTGGTGGCCAACATCAATGTGCGTGCTTCTAATTGCGCTTCTAATGAAATCGGCACGTGAACAGACATCTGGTCACCGTCAAAGTCCGCGTTAAAGCCTTTACAGACCAACGGGTGCAAACGAATGGCCTTGCCTTCGATCAAAACCGGTTCAAACGCCAACATTGACAATCTGTGCAACGACGGCGCACGGTTTAACAAAACCGGGTGTTGATAGATAACTTTTTCCAGGATTTCCCAAACGATATCTTCGCCATTTTCCACCATCTTGCGGGCGGTTTTCAATGTGTTCGCATAATCCCCCGCCAACAGTCGCGCGAAAACGAACGGTTTGAATAATTCCAGTGCCATTGTTTTGGGTAATCCCACCTGGTGCATTTTCAAGGTTGGTCCCGACACAATCACACTACGGCCCGAATAATCCACACGTTTACCCAACATGTTCATACGGAATCGACCCGATTTTCCACGCAACGAATCCGACAGCGATTTCAACGGCCGCCGATTCTGGGACACCATGGGACGCGCCTTGTGCCCGTTATCGAACAAGGAATCGACCGCTTCTTGTAACATACGCTTTTCATTGCGAACAATGATTTCCGGCGCATGCATATCCATAAACTTTTTCAAACGATTATTACGAATGATCACACGACGATATAAATCATTCAAATCAGACGCCGTCACATGACCCGCATCTAATGGTACCAACGGACGCATATCTGGCGGAATAACCGGGATAATATCCGGTAACATCCATGCCGGATCCGTCTTGGAATCCAAGAACGCTTCGACCAATTTTAATTGCTTGATCACGCCTTTGCGCTTGGTTTCTGATTTTGTTTCTGCCAATTCTGCACGCAAACGACGCCGTTCATCACCCATATCCAGATTCGCGATGATGTTACGAATGCCTTCGGCACCAATGCCAACATGAAACGCATCTGCGCCAAATTCTTCAACCGCCGCCTGGTATTCATCTTCGCTGATCACATCGTACATTTTCAAAGATGTTAATCCCGGTTCTGTAACGATATAGGCATCATAATAAATAACCTGTTCCAACTTTTTCTGGGGCATGTTATTTAACAAGGTCGCAATCTTGCCTTCGCGCATGAACCAAGTATGAGAAACCGGCATCGCCAATTTAATGTGTCCCATCCGTTCACGCCGCACCGACGATGGCCCAATTTGAACGCCGCACTTTTCACATGTAATCCCACGGAATTTGATGCGTTTATATTTCCCACACGCACATTCATAATCTTTGACCGGCCCAAAAATCTGCTGGCAGAATAATCCATCGGCTTCTGGTTTCAATGAATGATAGTTGATTGTTTCCGGTTTTTTCACTTCGCCATGTGACCAAGACAGAATTTCTTCGGGCGACGCAATCGTAATGCGCAGCGCGTCAAACTGTTCCTTGGTTTCAATTTGTCCGAATATTTTTTGCAACATATTTGTCATTAATGTTCCTTTTTATTTCTGATTTATGACCCTGATTTATGATTTATTCCGGGCCGGGACGCCGACCCGGAACCATAAACCAGAAATTAATCAACTTTCTTCGGTGTCATCGCCAACCCCAGCCCACGCAGTTCGCGAACAATAACATTGAACGCTTCGGGTGTGCCGATTTGGATATCATCACTGCCGGAAATGATGGATTCATACATCTTGTTACGGCCCACAATGTCGTCAGATTTAACCGTCAACATTTCGCGTAACAGATGTGCGGCCCCGTGCGCTTCTAACGCCCAGACCTCCATTTCTCCTAAACGCTGACCACCCATGTGCGCCTTACCAGACAGCGGCTGCTGGGTTACCAACGAATAGCTGCCAACCGAACGTGCGTGAATCTTTTCATCCACAAAGTGATGCAGCTTTAACATATACATCACACCCACCGTCACGGGACGCGCGAACTTTTCACCCGTCATTCCGTCATACAGGTCGAATTGCCCTGTTTCCGGCAGATTGGCCAACTTTAACATCGCCCGGATGTCTTCGGGTGTCGCCCCGTCAAATGTCGGTGTCGCCATCGGCACCCCAGACTTTAACAAGGCCGCTTCTGCACGAACATCCGTATCGGTCATTTTATCCAGCTTTTCTGCCGTTTCTTTGCCATAAATCTTGCCCATAATATGACGCAGATCATCTGTTACGGCACGCTTTTGCTTCACTTCTTCCAGGGCAGCACCAATCTGTTCCCCCAGTGTCCGCGCCGCCATCCCAAGGTGGGTTTCCAAAATCTGACCGATATTCATACGGCTGGGCACCCCAAGCGGGTTCAGCACGATATCAACCGGTGTCCCGTCGGCCAAGTGCGGCATATCTTCAACCGGAACAACCTTGGATACAATACCCTTGTTTCCGTGACGACCCGCCATCTTGTCCCCAGGCTGCAGCTTCATCTTATGGGCGATGTAAACTTTGACCTCTTTCAAGACACCCGCATTCAGCGAATTGCTTTCTGTTGCCTTGGCAATTTCCGCATCCGCCTTTTCGTTCAGGTTTTTCAACTTAATCACATGTTGATCACGCAATTCGTCGATTTTGGCCTGGGCTTCTTTGTTACGAACAACAATTTTCTTCATATCCGCCGGGCGAATGCCTTCGAACACTTCTTCGGTCAATTTCTTGCCAACAAAGGGTTTCACACTGCCTGTCCCAGAATCAATGACCGCACCTTCGGCGATTTGGAAAATCTGGTCGGCGAAACTCTTTTCAATAATGTTGGTTTCTTCTTCCCGATCTTTGTTAATCTGTTCGATCTTTTGCAGTTCGATCATCTGGGTACGTTCGTCTTTCTTTACCCCATGACGGGTCAAAACGTTCACCCCAATAACCGTCCCTTCTTCGTTGGGCCCTACTTTCAGTGATGTATCCTTAACATTCAAGGCCTTTTCACCAAAGATGTTGCGCAACAACGCTTCTTCGGGGGTCAGCAATGTTTCCGATTTCGGCGATACACGACCAACCAAGATATCCCCTTGCTTCACACGGGCACCAACATAAATGATCCCTGATTCGTCCAGATTCTTTAAGGCTTCTTCGCTGACGTTCGGGATATCACGTGTCAGACTTTCCGGCCCTAATTGTGTATCACGAACCTTGAATTCTTTTTCCACGATTTTAACAGATGTAAACACATCATCGCGGGAAATACGTTCGGAAATAACAATAGAGTCTTCATAGTTATATCCACGCCACGGCATAAAGGCCACCAAGACATTGTGTCCCAACGCCAATTCACCATAATTCATTGATGAACCGTCGGCAATGATATCACCTGCGGAAATACGATCACCCACCTTGACCAACGGTTTTTGATGGATCAGTGTTTCACTATTAGACCGTTCAAATTTTTCCAGGTTATAAATATCAACCCCGGTCACGACGTTGCGGCTGTTCATGCACTTTACCACAATACGGTTTGCATCCACAGATTCAACAACACCACTGTGCTTGGCCACTTTACCTGTGCGGGAATCACGTGCCACTTCGCGTTCAATACCGGTTCCAACCAATGGCGCATCTACGCGCAATAATGGAACCGCCTGGCGTTGCATGTTCGATCCCATCAACGCACGGTTCGCGTCGTCCGATTCAACGAACGGAATCAATCCGGTCGCAATAGACATAACCTGGCGCGGTTCAACGTCGATCAAGTCAATTTCTTCTTTGGGAATCATGGTAAATTCACCGTCTACACGGGCCGTCACCATGTCTTCGCTTAACACACCTGCTGCATTTGTCGGGGTGTTTCCTTGGGCAATCTTGTGCCCCAGTTCTTCGTCCGCCGTCAAATAAACGATCTTGTCGGTGATCTTGCTGTTTTCAACAACATAATACGGTGTTTCAATAAATCCATACGGATTAACACGCGCATATGTCGCCAAATGGTTGATCAAACCGATATTCGCCCCTTCGGGTGTATGAATCGGGCAGAGTCTGCCATAGTGTGTCGGGTGCACGTCACGGACATCAATACCGGCACGTTCACGGTTCAAGCCGCCCGGCCCCAAGGCCGAAATACGCCGTTTGTGTTCCAATTCTGCCAACGGATTATACGCATCCATAAATTGCGACAATTGTGATGTTCCCAAGAATTCCGCCACCAATGATGTTAACGGCTTGGCATTAATCACATCTTGGGGTTGCATATTGGCAATATTGGGACTGGACAAGGCTTCACGAACCAGACGTTCAATACGAACCATCCCTGTACGGAAATTCTGTTCCAACAGTTCCCCAACCGCACGTACACGACGATTCGACAAGTTATCAATATCATCAATAACGTCTTTGCGGTCAATAATATTGGTCAATGTCTTTAACACCGCCAAAACGTCCGCCTTGGTCAGCAAGCGTTCATCTTCTGGCTTTTTCCCAGATTCGATCTTCAAACGCTTATTCATCTTAAACCGACCAACCGCCGATAAATCGTAATATGCCGGATCAAAGCCTTGACGCAAGAACAGGTTCACCGCCGCTTCCAGTGTCGGCCGTTCACCCGGACGGATAATATTGTAAATTTCGATCAGTGCTTCTTCACGATTGGTCGTCTTGTCCGCCACCAATGTGTTGCGCATATGCGCCCCAACGGTTGTGTTATCAATCGCAATCAGTGAAATTTTCTTGATATCACGCTTTTCTAAATCAGCCAAAACTTCGTCTGTGATTTCTGTGCCGGCCGAATATAAAACTTCATCCCCCTGCATAATCGGATCAAACAGATATTCACCAATTAATCCATCAGACGCCATGCCATAATCTTTGGATATGGCCTGAATTTTCGCCAAACGCTTTGCGTTCAATCGATCACCCTTGGACGCCATCGCCTTGCCATCTTTGGGATTAACAATATCATAGTTCAAGCGATATTTATCCAACCCATCGAACGCGGCCACATCGCCGATCCACATTTTTCCATCAAACGCCAACGGCAGTTTTTTATAAAACGCCCCCAAGATTTCTGTATCAGACATCCCTTGGATATTGGCCTTGCGCGGATCTGCCAACCATTTCTTTTCGTCTTCGGCCGACGGCAAGCAACGCAGAAATACCGTTGCCGGGATTTTACGACGACGGTCAATACGCACATACAAGACGCCCTTGGCTTCTTCAATATCAATCCAGCTGCCGTGTTCTGGGATAATACGCGCTGTATACGTTTCAGGATTTCCGGCGACCTTGGATTCTTTGGTCGTACCGAACACGACACCTTGGGCGCGATGCATCTGGGAAACGATAACGCGTTCCACACCCGATGCGATAAAGCTGCCGCGTTCTGTCATAAGCGGCACATCGCCCATATAAATTTCTTGTTCTTTGATATCGCGCAAAGTTTTTTTACCATCTTCGGCGACATCCCATAAAATCAATCTCAGCTTCAATTTTAGCTTGCTGGAATATGTCATATTACGCAGCATGCATTCTTTCACGTTGTATACAGGCTTGTCCAATGTGTATTCCACGAATTCCAAGTCGGCAATGCCGGCATAGTCTTTGATCGGAAACATGGACGCAAAAACATTTTGCAGACCGATATTTTTACGGTTTTGCGGCAGAACATCCGCCTGTAAAAAATCTTTATAAGAATTATATTGAATTTCAACTAAATCAGGAAGCGGAGTTTGCAAAAAACTTTTACCAAAAGATTTTCTAAGTTTCTGGATAACTGCCATTTTTTGAATCCTTTTTTTCTGTGTTTTGCAAACGAAAAAGTTATGCACCTTTTACGCCTGGATGCCCGCCTGGGATATACAGCATCCCAGGCGGGCGGCGAATCGCACATTTATGCGATTTTTCTTTTTAATTTGGAATCGAATGATTCCCAAAGTGAATTATTTCAATTCAACCTTGGCACCCGCACCTTCCAACGTCGCCTTTAATTTTTCGGCTTCGTCTTTGGCAACGGCTTCTTTCACGGTCTTGGGTGCACCTTCGACCAAGGCTTTTGCTTCGCCCAGGCCCAGACCTGTGATGTCTTTCACAGCCTTGATAACCGCCAATTTGTTCGCGCCGGCATCTGCCAAGACAACGTCAAATTCGCTCTTTTCTTCGGCCGCTGCCGCAACCGGGCCCGCCGCTACGGCAACTGCTGCTGCCGCGCTAACGCCCCATGTTTCTTCCAACGCTTTGGACAGTTCTACAGCTTCCAAAACGGTCAATTTTGACAATTCTTCAACTAATTTCTGAATGTCTGCCATTTTTGTACTCCTATACGGTCGTTTAACAGAATGTTGTCATTCCGTATTTTATTGTTGTTCTTTTTTTCCATACTCTGCGGAAACGCGGGCCAGACGCGACGCTGGTTCGACCAGGATACGCGCAATTGTACCACGAATTTCCAACAAGGACGGAAGCTTGGATAATTGCATAACGCCATCCGTATCCAGCAAATCCGCATCCATCTTTCCCCCAACAATGGTCAGGTTCGGATGTTCATCCGCAAATTTTGCCAAAACCTTGGTGACCGCCAATGCATCTGTCGCAATCGCGACCGCTGTCGGGCGTTTCATCAATTCGGACACAGGTGCGAAATCGGTGTCGGCCAAGGCCAGTTTCATCAACCGGTTCTTGACAACACGGAACAAAGAAACGATCGGACGCAATTCATTGCGCAACCCTTCCATTTCTTTTACGGTCAAACCGTGGTTTTCAATAACGAAAACACCGTTCGCATCTTTCAAGGACGACTGCAACGCTGAAATCAAATCTGATTTTTCTTCGCGTTTCATTTTGTCATTTTCCTTCGCTTCGTTTTATTTGACTTTCCATACCGGTTTCCCGGAATGGGGCTTGGTTCCTGCCCCAAAGAATTTTTCTTTGTCTATGATGGAGATTAAGCGTTTCCGCACCATCAGTCTTGGACAGAAATCTCTTGCGTGCACGTACGCGCACATCGTTCAATCTGGGATGGCGGGGCGACAATCATCACCCCTGCCCCCGATCAAACATTATTTCGCTTCTACCTTCAGACCCGGTCCCTGGGTGGTTGCAACCGCAATCCCCAAGATATATTGACCTTTTGAAGACGCCGGCTTGATCTTTTTCAATTGATCAATCAAGGCCATTGCGTTTTCAACCAATTTGTCTGTGGTAAATGACATCTTACCAATACCGGCATGAATAATGCCTTTCTTTTCGGCACGATATTCAATCTGACCGGCCTTGGCGGTCGCAACCGCTTCGGCAACGTTGTTGGTAACTGTACCTAATTTCGGGTTCGGCATCAAACCTTTTGGTCCCAAAACACGGGCAACCTTGGACATCTTTGGCATCATGTCCGGTGTCGCAATAACGCGGTCAAAATTGATTTCGCCGTTTGCAACGCGATCAATCAAATCTTCACCGCCAACAACATCTGCGCCGGCATTCTTGGCTTCGTCCTGGGCGTTGGCTGTAAAGACCGCAACGCGCACGGTTTTACCCGTCCCATTCGGCAATGTCAACATCCCACGGATATTCTGATCAGCCTTGGTCACATCAATACCCAAACGAATGGCGATTTCCAGGCTTTCATCGAACTTTTTAGACGCATAGGTGCGCAACGCATCAATCGCATCCGCCAATGTGTACACTTTATCTGTATCCAAATTGGCCCAAGTCTGTTTTCTTTTCGTCTGTTTCATATCTTATTCCCCCACCTTTACGCCCATAGAACGGCACTGACCCGCAACAATATTCATCGCAGATTCAATGGTAGAGCAATTTAAGTCCGGCATTTTTGCTTCGGCGATTTCTTTGATTTGTGCCTGAGAGATTGTCCCAACAAAATCACGGCCCGGCTTATGCGAACCAATTTTCAGCTTTAATGCCTTTTTAATATAATACGACACCGGCGGCAGCTTCATGATAAATTCAAAACTGCGATCGGTATAAACCGTAATAACGCACGGAATGGGCATACCCGGTTCCTTGTCTGCGGTTCTGTCGTTAAATTGTTTACAGAATTCGGCGATATTCACACCCGCCGCACCCAACGCCGGCCCAATCGGTGGCGCAGGATTTGCTTGCTTTGCAGGGACGACCAGCTTGACCAGTCCCTTGACTTCTTTCTTTGCCATTTTTCACTCCATTTCTTTGGTTCGTGTCGCGGTACGATATGGCGTATCCACCGCGTTTTTCCCGTGGGATTTTTACCCCCGAGCTCGTGATTTTATCGCAACTTTTACGAAAAACCACAAAAAACTTTACTTTGTGCGAACTTTTTTCATCTTGGCCTCAAGCTCTCGCACAAGCCGCTTAAACTCCTGATTTACCCAACGCTTATTCTCGTTCTCGTGATACAAGGCCCAGATCGACTTTTCTTTTTTCGTCCCGAGCTTTTTCATTTACACCCGTTCCACCTGTTCAAAGTCCAACTCTACACTGGTTTCGCGACCAAACACCAGGAT
>CATNBF010000010.1 GCA_950096895.1 uncultured bacterium
TTCATTCATCAGATCAATCGACCGCAGCTTCATTTTCAATGCACGTGCCGTCTTGCTAAAAAAGTCAAAGATCAAATTGCCATCGACTTTACATCCCAATGTTTCACTGGGGTATTGAACGAACTTTATCGGACCTCGCGCTGTATAGCGAATGTCATCACGCAATTCGCGGGCAACGATCTTGCGATTTCCTTCGTTGACAACCACGCAAAATGCATTCTGGCCATAGATATCAGACCGCCAATCAATCGTCCCTGGCAACATTTCTTCGTGGCTTAACACGTGAATGGTATCCCCATTCCGCAGCTTCTGACGCCATACAAATTCATTCGCTACCATAAATTCTTTCATCAACGTTTCATACAATACTGTATCTGTCGCAAAGTAGTTAACAATGCGTTTAATTGCCCCTTCTGGCAAATCCAAATTTTCTGTACGACGGCTTAAACATAAAAATTTATATTTAATCCATGCAAATTCCTGGGCGTTATGACCGAATTCAGCATTCATATTATATTCGCCACTATTGTCCGTGATCATCCCTGTGGATTTCATGCTGGATGTAAAGCCATCATCCTTTGCTATGCGGCTTGCATCCCTATTATCGGCCTTTTTCAATGCCGTATTTACAGACTTAACCGCCCGATTATAATTCGTTTGAGCCAAAACAGCTGCCTTGGGCGCAAAAAGAGATAACGCCGCAATTCCTGCTGTCAAAGCCACCTTTTTCGCTGTAAATGTCATTTTATATCCTTTTTATCGGTTTCAAATCGTCCTAATTAATAACACATAAAATATTATTGTCAACTATTTTTAATAAATTTATTGACATTTTATTTTTTTGTATTATATTAAGACCAGAAAAAGGACAAACGACATCCGAATCAGATGCAACAAACAAAGGATATAAAGATGTCATGGTGGTATGAAAAAGACTTACTGGGGAAAATCAAGGACGTTACATTCGTAATGTCAATTGCCGCAGTGGCATATTTTACTGTTTCCAATTATGTCTTTCACAGACCTGAACGCCAGGCACTGCGCATTAATGATGGAATCGGCGGCAAAGATATCACAATTATCGAAGATCCCGAAACTCAAAATGCAATTTGCCAAAAAACCGGTAAACTGTTTGTAATCCCGACGGTTAATGGTGACAACCGCGTGTATACATTTGTACCGGTTAATGATTATATGACAGATGAAATCCAGGCATATATCCAGGCCTATATCATGATTAAACAACAAGAAAAGAACCAAGAAATCATGCGGGCTATCGAAGAAATTCAAAGACGCCACAGCACCCAGGATGTTGCATTAAAAAAGAATATCGCAAATCCAGATGCAGCTGTTGGAACCCCTGTGAACTTTGATGCACCGGTGGGCAAAATCCGTAATGGCCAGTGGGTTAAAATCCGCGACGGAATCCAATTGGAACTGGCACAATAATCTAAATCCCGGCAATGCCGGGATTTTTAATAAAATATTCTTTACATTTTATTTAATACAACGGTATAATCACCACTGAATCACCAGGGATGATGATTCTACGGGGACTTCAGAAATCCCATTACTTAACCAATGCATAACGCATTGCATCCATCATGGCATAACGCACACGTCCTGTGGGCGTATGTCATTTCCCGACAAAATACCGGTCGGGGATCTGCTGGCTATAACACAGTGTTTTTTTTACACAAAGGCCACCAGGGTCATGGTTAAGTATGATTTTCTGAAATCCCCGACCGCCATTATGTGGCGGTCTTGCTTTGCAAAATCACCATGTGGGGGGAATAAAATGAAAAACAAACAATGGCTCTTTTTAATAATCGCAACATTTACATTACCGTCATACGCACTCAGCCCCAGTGACTGTGCCCGTCTGTTTTCAACATCAGGATGTAAATCATATACGGTATCCAACAATATGTGCTATTGCGGTGGATGCAGTGTAATTATCGACTCAATTACCACGGCCCCCGATGGCACTAAATTACTTGGCCTATGTGGCGATGACAATCCTGGGGGTGGTACCGTCACATGTAAAAAATGTAATACAACCACCAACCCGTGCATCACAGGTCATTGGGAAATTAATGGCCAACTTTATTGCCTGGTACGCGAAGGCCCATCCCAATGCGCCACGGATACCCACGCCACGTATTCTGTCACGGCGTCCCAATGTTGCCAGAATGGATATGGCCTAAATGAAACCAACGCCACCCAATGCGTTATTACCGCATGCCAAATGCCCTTTGGTCCCAATAAATGGTATAACGCGTGCAACGCATGCGCCACCGGATATTACAGCATTCACGGCAACGAATGGATCTTTGTGACATCTGCCGACGAATGCAAAAAATGCCCCACCTTGGACGGGGCAAACGCAACCACAGACATCGCCGCCCAAGATATCACGGCATGCCGAATTCCCACGTATGCCACAATGTCTGATTCAACCGGCACGTATTCATTTACCTCAGAATGCCCCTATACTAAATAAAGAATCAAGATAAAAAGAAAAGCCCCAAACGGGGCTTTGCTTAGCGTGCATTGCGCACAACCGGACGATCAATAAACGCCCAGATTAACCAAATCAGTGCGGCGATACCGATGATGCAGTATACAATACGGCTGGCCACAGTTGCCGGTCCAAACAAGAACGCAACCAAATCAAAACCAAATAAACCGATCAAGCCCCAGTTCAATGCACCGATAAATGTCAACGGCTTTAAGATATAACGTGTTAATTCTCTCATTTTATTCTCCTGTTGTAATAGTTATATTTGTCCATCAAAGACATATTAATTATAACTGTTTTTACGCCCACTTTCAACGTTCAACTAAGGCTTAGGAAAACGTTCTTTCCAGCAGAAAAGCTGGGATTTTTATCCTTTTTTAATCTTAATTAACCGAAAAACATCCGAACAATAATCGGGGCCAAAATGGCCGTCGACACACCCGATAGAACAATGGCCAAACTGCTCATCGCGCCTTCGATATGCCCCATCTGCATGGCCTTGGTCGTACCGGCGGCATGCGCAGCGTTTCCAATGGCAACACCCCGCGCCACCGGATGGGTCAATCCCAACCACCGACAGACAACATCACTGACCGATGCGCCCAAAATTCCTGTGACAATCACAGACGACACCGTCAACGCCACCACCCCACCCAGCTTTTCTGTAATACCAATCGCAATCGCTGTCGTCACCGATATCGCCGCCAAAGAACGCGCCACCACATCCCCCAGCCCCATCAGCACACAAACCACACACACCGACACCACCGACGTGCATACCCCAATTAAAATCGCCAAAATAATCGGTATCGCATGCTGCCGCAGCAAGGGTAACTGGCGATACATCGGCACCGCAAAACATACTGTCACCGGCACCAAGAAATATGTAATGTATTTTGCGCCTGTATTATACGCCTGGTATGGAATATCTAACCCCAGCAAGATTAACACCACCAAAATCGTCGCCAAAAATAACGGTGTGGTCAATGGATTTGGCCACCGGCGATTAATCACCACCGCCAATAAAAACATCCCAATGGTTATGGCAAACCCAAAATACGTCGACAACGTCAGTACTTGCGTCATTTCATTCCCCCACGTTTTGTCTTTTTATCGCGGATCAGTGCCTGAGCCGTCACCCCTGTGGTTACCATTGTCACCAAATACACCAAGATTAATACAATGACCAATCCCAACCAAATTTCCGAAATATCGCCCCAAATATCAATAATCGCCACCGCCGGTGCCACAAAGAACAATCCCATAATAGAATGCATCCAATCGGCCACATCTTCTACCCATGCCAGCTTTACCACCCCCAACACCAACGCCACAAACAACAAGATTAATCCCCAAATACTACCTGCAATGGGCCATGGAATTAAACGTTCCATCACTTCGCCGCCCAAGACGAATAACATAATAATCCCAAATTGAAACAGATATTTCATTCGTCACTCCTATCCCTTGGGGCCCAGTGTACAAAAAAATCATCCCCCCTGTCAAAGTGGAAATCAATCACCCCCATCCATCAAGATCTAATTGATAAAACATATTGACACAGGCTGGTTTTTCTTTTATCGTAGCCCGTGTAAAAACAGGGACCAAGAAACCAGCCTGAAACCATTGTTTTCATAACAAACGAACGGCGGCGATAATCACAAAATAATTGACGTTATCCGGTTTCTTGTATTCGGAATAATTTAATAATCTATAAATTTTCCATGCGCCCATTTTTACAAATTTTTTTGGGAATATTAATTAAGGCAAAGAGCATCAAAATGAGTTTCTTGGACGATGTAAAGGCGCGGATTGACCGGGCAAAAGTAGTTTCTTTTGATATATTCGATACATTGCTAGTTCGACCATATGTCCGACCGATTGATTTATTCCAACACATGGAACAGCATTTTTCTGCGCCGGGATTTGCCACGGCACGTATCCAGGCAGAAAAAGCAGCCCGTGCCCACCACCGTAATGTCGAAGAAATTACGCTGGATGAAATTTATGACGAAATCGTGCCGGCCTATCACGATTTCAAACAACATGAAAAAGATTTTGAACACCAGGTTTTAATCCCGAATCCACGGGTAAAGCCTGTGTTTGATTACGCCCGTGCCGCCGGGAAAAAGATTATCGTGATTTCGGACATGTATCTGGACCGCGAATTTTTGGCCGACACCCTGAAAGCCAAGGGATATGATGGCATTTCAAAAATCTATGTTTCATCTGAATATAAAAAAATGAAAATGACGGGAAATCTGTTCCCGATTGTTTTGGATGATTTGGATTGTGCACCGACCGATGTGTTTCATATGGGTGACAATTATGAATCCGATTATGCGATTCCCTTTTCGTATGGAATGGACGCATGCTTTTTCTATAAAAACATTGAAATGTTTTTCCACAACGACCCACGCGTCGATGCATTTTACCAGGCCCATAAATCCAGCCTGGGGATTTCCATCATGCTGGGGGTGATGTCATATATCTATGCGACGGGGTGTGACAATTATTGGCGCATGTTTGGGTTCAAGTATGCCGGCCCGCTTATCTATGCGTATACAACATGGTTGAAAAACCAACTGACGGCCGATGATATCCGTGACGTTCTGTTTGTTGCACGTGATGGATATACCTTGAAAAAAGTCTTTGATATTATCACCGCCGGCCAAGACTTTAACACCAGTTATGTTTATGCATCACGCGTTTTTGACGTCTTGTTTAATTTGAATTATGAACAAAAGGTTCGTGTTGACCCGCTAGAGGGAATCGCCACCCTGCGCAAGATTATTAATTATTACCGTTCGATGGATGACACTTTGGCCGCCCAAACACCCGATGAAATACCAGATTGCGAAACCGGCCTGAATTTTGTTAATAAACATATTGATATCTATCGCCAGTTGGCCGCGCGTCGCCGTGAAGATTATACCGCGTATATCCGACCCCTGGTTTCGGGCCGCCGCGTGGGTATGGTCGACACATTAAGTATCCATATGTCCAGCCAGTGTTTACTTGAAAAATTCTGTGCCGAATGCGATTCATCGATTTGCGGTTATTACTTTGCGGTTCCCAAATCGCCCAAGGTTGACTATACCGGCAAAGATTATCGAACATTCCAACAATCGGCCAATTGGGAATTTGTCGATTGGGATTTCTGTGAATTCTTGATCACATCCCCCGAATCCCCAATCCAAGACATTACCCCGGACGGCACACCGATATACAAAAAACAATCGTTAATGGAAAAATCCCGGTCCGAAGCGTATCGGTTCGTATCCGACGGCGCAGTTATGTTTGCGACGTTAATGCGTGAATTCTTTGGCGATATTACGGTCAATATATCGGCCCGCGATGTCACAGAATGGATAAACAATTTCTGCTTGATTGCATCTGAATCCGACCGTCCCCAGATTTCATTAATCAAACACGGATACGATTCCAATCATGATACTTACGTCCCAATTTGCAAGCCGTGGTTTGCCACCCCTGGGACATTCGGCACACGACGCAGCACATCGGTATATAAATATAAACTGTTTGGATTTTTGCCGTTGCTAAAGATTGTCGTGCGCCCAGATCGGTTTGTTTTAACATTATTGGGATGCATCCCGTTATTCAAATCGAAATACAACGGTCAACAATTATATATCTTGGGTATCCCATTATATCAAATTAAACAGACACCGCGCAAACGGCTGTTTATGCTGTTCAAATTTATCCCGCTGTTTTCAATCAAAGGCAAGTAATGATGAAAAAGACAATGAATATTGTATTAACAGGCGACGCCAATTATGTTTATCCGCTGGGGGTGCTGATGGTGTCGGTGATGGAAAACCTGAACCCGGATTACCGCGCCCGCTTCTTTTTGTTCGTTTCTGACTTTGATGACGCAGCTAAGGCTCAGTTAAACAAGCTGCACGATAAATACGATTGTGACATTATCTATTACGATATGACGCAATACTTGCACCTGTTTTCGGCCATTGATGTATCAACGTTCCGGTTGGGGTATATCTCGCTGGCGACATATTACCGGTTGCTGATGATGAAGATTTTGCCCGATGACGTTGATAAATGTTTTTATATCGACGGCGATATGATTTGCGGCGGGGATTTGTCAAAAATTTATGAACAAAATACCGATAATATTTTGGCCAGTGTCGTTGTGGAAATCTTGGCCATGACAAACCGTGATACCACCTTGGGGCATTTATTGGAATGGGATGAATTCAAACCATTGGCTGAAAATCGCGTTCCATACTTTAACGCTGGATTTTTGCTGATTAATATCCGTCGCGCCAAAGAATTAAAATTATTCGATGCGGCATTTGAATTCCTGCGGGCACACCCCAATCCCCCATACGCTGACCAAGATACCCTGAACGCCATCATTGGCCAAAAATATCCCGACGAAATCCTGTTCTTGCCGCCGGAATATAATGTCTTTTGCGACATCGATTATTCACGCAAATACAACGCACCGACATATACACGCGCCCAAATTCGTCGCGCATTTCGTCATCCGGTGATTTATCACTATGCCGGTGGGAACAAGCCTTGGATTAATTCGGCCGTGCGCCACTTTTACCGGGTGTGGTGGAAATATGCGAAAAAGTCACCATGGGCCCGTGAATTGTTTGCCCGTCCGCGTGGTTTTAATGTAAAATCAATCCGGTTGTTTAACGCCGTGGAAATAATCAAGATTATTACATCGGCCGACACCCAGAAAATTATGTTAATGGGTTTTATCCCGCTGTGGTCGCGGCAACGCACGTATAACATCACGCGGTACAAATTGTTTAACCTTATCCCTTTGATGAAGGTTATCCACGATTATCATGATTAAACAAAAAGCCTAGTACATGTTCAAAAAAATATTTAGCCGCACAAACAAACAAACAAACAAACAAACAAACAAACAAACAAACAAACAAGACGGCAATTATATTTATCTGATTGATTCGACAACGGGGATCCGAACCCAAATTAATCATGATATCCCCGGACTGCACTTTCATATCGATGGTCACGATAACATTATCGAAATCCTGACCCCGATTGGGTTGTATAAAAATTGCACCATACGGATTGAAAAATGTTCAGGGGCGCATGTGCGTTTTGAAAACCATATTTATTTGCAAGACTGCTTTTTTTCCATTTATAACGGAAACAATCAAAAATGTTACATTGACCGGTACACCAGTTTCGCGGGCGGCGCCATCATAAACATTCATAATAATTCCAGTCTGCATATTGGCACCGACTGTATGTTTTCAAACAACATCGTCATCTGGACTTCAGACGGACACGCGCTGTATGACACGGCATCTAACCAGTTATTGAACCGCCCCCAGGACTGTGTAACAATAGGAGACCATTGTTGGGTTGGATTCGGCGGAAAAATATTCAAAGGCGGCGGTCTGGCCGACAATTCTGTATTGGCAGGTGAATCCGTGTTAACCAAACGGTTCGATGAATCAAACATTGTCGTCGCCGGCAATCCTGCACGCATCGTGCGCAGCGGCGTCAATTGGTCACGCCAGTCCCCGGATGAATTTGAAAATAAAAAATAACTATCCCGCCCCAATGGGCGGGATAGTTTATTCTTTTGGATATTTTGTTTTTATATCGGTGATGGTATCGCGCCAAATGGTTGTCCCATCACATTGATCATGATAAATCATATCTAATTGATCACCCACCGATGGGTATTCGCGTGCACGGCTTTTATGATACGGTTCGGCCGGGGCATCCGGTAATTGGTCGGCAAAATAACACCGCCCATCAAAACCATAGGCAATTTCCCGATCTGTTTCCAGATTCAGTCCCAATTTCTGGGCCACATCCGCACACGGGGTAAAACGTCCGATGGTCCCATCTGACAATAATTCATAATACATTAAATTTCTCCCTTGGCATAGATAAAGCGAAAATAAACAATTGTCCCACTGTAATTATAATTAACCGTTACCCGGTCGCCTTTGCACGCCGGAACCCAGAACGCCGTCAACTGGCCCGACAAATTGGTTGATGTAAACATCCCCAGACCGTTTGATTCATTGGTCATGTTGCAATATTCTGATCCGCCTGAAAAAACCGCCAACATATAATATCCATTGGCCGGCGCAATTAAATTCGCAATACTGGGGCCCAATGTCATATTAACGAAATTACCACTGGGCATCGATGCCTGGGATATTTCATTGCGACGTGCCAATGGAATACCACCCACCTGGGCCCCGTCATGCACCCGCAGCGTCTTGTTCGTCGTGTCCATTGTCACTTCGCCTTCGGCCCCGACAAAGGCGGTATGCTCGTCTGCGGTACCACGCCTAATTCTAACTTGTTTTGCCATTCTTCCTTCCTTTCATAAAAAAAGCCGGCACAATGTGCCGGCATAAAAAAACGCATGGAAACCCCATGCGAATTGATAGATATTATATCAAAATTTGCATAAAAAAGCAACAAGATATTTTTATTGTCAAATTTATACCCCAACCCACCGGGCCACCAGACGCGAAATTGTCGGGGGACTGACCCGAAACTGACGCGCCACCGCACGTTGGGACATCCCCCGGGCCAGCATCTCTCGCACAACATCAACACGCCCATCCAGCTTGTGTACACGATTACACACCCCAACCCCACGTCCCACCGGAAGCCCCCTGGCCCGCCGATGTGCCAAACCTTCGCGTGTACGCATTGATATCAGATTTCGCTCTATCTCGGCCGACAGCCCAAACGCAAATACCAAAACTTTGGATTGAATGTTATCCCCTAATTCATAATCGTCTTTGACCGTATACAGTTTTGCACCGCATTGCATACAGTGTTCCAAAATACGCATAATCATAAATAATCGCCGCCCCAGACGTGACAGCTCGCTGCATATAATAACATCGCCGGCATTTAACTGTCTTAAGCATCCCCCCAACGCACGTTTTTCCGGTTCCTTTAATCCCGAAATACCGGCATCAGAAATATACTTTTCAATACGCAGCCCCAATGCCGCCGCTTTGCCTTCGATACCGATTTTTTGATTGTCGCAATCTTGCTTGTCCGTACTAACACGAATATAGCCATAAACCATTTTATACCCCTTTATCTGTGATTTTTTGACATGAGGTATAATGCCACGACTTGCTTATTTCACCAGATAATCAATAACTAAATTTGCCAAGTGCAATCCAAACGCCCCTGTCACGGTCACAATCGATCCAAATTCACGACCCAGGGTTTCCTGGGGGGCGGCGGGTTCAGTTGAAAAAACCGCCATATAATTGGGTAATTTTTCATCCCGCACACGACGTCGTATTTTTGCCGCCAATGGACAAACAGATGTCTTGGAAATCGGCCCGACACGTATGGCCGATATATCCCGCTTGCGCGCGGCACCCATGCTGGTCACACAGGCAATGTTGCGCGCCGCGCACCATGCATAAAGTGCAATCTTGGAATCAATCGTATCAATCGCATCAACAACAATATCAGGCATAACATCCAAATCCGATGACGCATCCCAGAACATGCAACGCGCATCCACATGGCTATCCGGATTAATGTCCCGGATACGCGCCGCCGCCACATCCACCTTGGGCATGCCAATGGTCGATGTCAATGCAAACAGTTGTCGATTAATATTCGAATCTTCTACCACATCACTGTCTATTAAAACCAGATGTCCAACACCACTGCGTGCCAATGCTTCGATTGCAAAAGATCCAACCGCCCCGCATCCAACAACCATCACGGTGCTATGGCGCAATTTTTCAATCGCCGGTGCGCCCAACAATAACCTAATCCGATTTAATCTGTCCATGATTCATCACCCGTTGTGTGTTATGATAAATTATATCGGCCAATTGTGCCATGTCAATGCCACGTAATGCGGCCATCTGTGTCACTAAATCCCCCAGATTAATCCCCCGTGTTCCATCTGTTTCAATCAAAATTCGATTTTGTGGAACCAATCCCGCCGCAGGCACCACACGTGAAAAAGAATAATAAATCATCCCATACACCCCCAGCGCATGGGTTATTTCCGTATTGGCCCGATATCCATGCATAATAATCGCCGGTGGCAATGAACGCATCCGTCCCAAAATCCCCAACATAACATCCCACGCCCGGACGCAATGAATACATGCCGTTCGATTAAAACGAACAGCAATTTCCATCTGACGCGTAAAAATTTCTATTTGACGATCAAAGTTCGCCCGCATCCGATCCAGCCCAATTTCACCGACCATTAAATTTGGATTATCTGCTAATTTCTGTTCTAATCGTGCAACCCAATCCGTCGGTAAATCATCAATATACCACGGATGAATCCCAATTGCGGCCGGAAATGTTGCGGCCTGGGTGATAATTTCATCCCATTCAGATATCTGACTGGCATTAATAATGCATTGCCCCGGCGATAACACCGGGGACTTTATATGACAATGGGCATCAATATAATTTGACATTGTTCTATTATCGTGAATTCCATTTCCAAGATTTAGGAATCATCATATACATTTTTTTGTCATCGGTTATGGCTTCAAAATCTTTCGCCGTCATAGGCCGAACCTCTGACCAATCAATTTTCACCGGATACTTGGCCGGACCAAAGACATACTCGACATACCCGCATGATGATGGCAACTTTTCTTCATCCAAAATCGCATCGACCGTCACCGGGGAACAATCTGCCTTTTGTACGGGAAAACGATCCTGATAAACCCGACATGTGTGCGATTTCAAATCCATATGTTCACAGCTGCAATTTGTATAAAACAATCGATTTGATGGCGGAATAATTTTGAACAAGCAACATGCACCACATTTTTTACAAATCGCGTCCCATTCTTTTGGTGTCATCCGCCGCAGTTGGTTAATACGTTGTTTCTGATCCGGGCTTAAATCTTCATATCTCATTTTTTCATCCTTTTAACCTTATTCCGGGTATTATATTCCCCCACGCATTTATATGTCAATGAGTATATTTTGATTTCCCAAAAAAACACCCCGGGAAAACCCGGGGCCTATCTTTATTTTGCAAAAGAATAATCCATTTTCAAATGATCCGGATTGTATGTCCCGTTCATAATGGCAATGGTATCTTCAACAATAACCAGTTCTTCGTTGGTCGGAATCATTAAAATCTTGATCCGGCTGTCTGGGGTTGAAATTTCTGTTTCATCGGCCCCCATGTATGCGACGGCTTCTTTGTTCTTGGCCAAATCCAACTTGATCCCCAGTTCTTCCAGACCTGCACAAAACCGTTCACGCAAGAACCATGCATTTTCACCTACACCTGCGGTAAAGACCAATGCATCCACATGCCCCAGTTCGGCCATAAACGCCCCAATGTACTTTTTGACATTGTGCGCTTCTAGATCCAATGCCAACCGACACAGATCATTACTCTGCTCGTTGGCAAACACATCACGACGATCAACAAAGCATTCTGTCAATCCCAACAGACCAGAATCTTTGTTCAAATGCTTTTGCATCTGATCCGGTGTTAATCCCAACCGCTGCATCACGTACAAGACAACCCCCGAATCCAAATCACCGGGACGCGTTCCCATCGTTAATCCAGATAACGGTGTCATCCCCAACGATGTATCCACCGCCACACCCCCACGAATGGCGGCCGCCGATGCCCCAGATCCAATGTGCAATGTAATCAAATTGCACTGATCAACCGGCTTGCCCAGCATTTTGGCCGCCCGTTTCGAGACATATAAATGGGACGTCCCATGAAATCCGTATTTACGAACACCCAATTCGCGATACCACGATGCTGGAACGGCATAACGGTACGCATAATCCGGCATTGTGGAATAAAACGCCGTATCAAAGACCGCCACCTGGGTTGCATTGGGTAACAATTGCTTGGCGGCAACAATCCCCATTAATGCCGCCGGATTATGCAGTGGCGCAATCGTCGCCAATTCATCAATGGCACGCACCACGTCATCGTTAATTTCAACGGATGATGCAAATTTTTCACCCCCCAACACAACACGATGGCCAACCCCCTTGATTTCATTCATATCAACCGATGCCTCACGCAGCAAGAACATCACAACATTCAACGCCTCGCTATGATTTTTCATTTCCGTATCTTTACGGATTTTCGTCCCATCGGGATATTTTTGCGTGACAAAAGAATCCGGCAATCCAATTTTTTCGACCAACCCACTTACAATCGGGGTCCGTGTGTCGGCGTCAAAAACCTGATATTTTAATGATGATGAACCACAGTTCAATGCCAATATATACATTTTTCTTCCTTTGTTATTCTGACGCTCATCACCATAACAAATCTTTGCCGGATATTCAATACCAAATCAAAAACTTTATTTTCCAGCGTTCGTTGGTAATGTTCACCGTGCGCCCAGTGGTCTTGTGCACCACCCAGAACGGATCCCCACCAATCCCCAGACGAATATGCAATCCAAACCGGCCTTGATAAATTATCGGCATCGGATTGGCCCGTCCACCGATCCCAAATGCCGCCACAACATCACCAACGGCATAATCCGCTTCTGGCGTTTGACAGACCAACACCGCCTGGGCCATCAAGGCACTGCTGCTGCCACCCCATGCGTATTCAATATATGCCGTATTATCAACAACGCATTCCATACTTTCATAAACACGAATCCCCACCGGGGCATGTTTCGCTACAATATTGGCCCAGAATTCATCCGGAACGCTGTTAATATCAAATGCATCCCCCGTTCCAACATTATCCGCATCATCCACCCGTGCCAGCGCATATCCCCCCAGTGTCACCCCATCATGCACGCGCAGTGTTTTCGCCTCTGTATCATACGTTACTTCGCCGGGCATCCCGGTAAAGTTATCTTGTTGTGCCGTCGTCCCACGACGCAGTTGAATAACCCTTGCCATATTTTCTCCTATGATTGTGATTTTTTTTGGTAAAATAAAAAACACCGCCGATGGCGGTGCTTTGGATTAATGTGAACATATTATACCACAAATAGAACAAAAAATCAAGACAAAGAAAATTCTCTTTTCCCCTTTAATCTTTATCCAGATAACCATGCCGCATCTTAAATTGCCGCAGCAAGGCTTCCTTTACCTGCTCTTTCTTGATCTCGCCGGTCTTGCTATCAATAACCGCATTACCATCTTTGTCGCGCATCTCTATCTCTTTATCAAAATGTTCTTGGGCTTTTTTCTTGCTTAATTTCCACGAACGAACATAACGCCCTGTTTCCATAAAGTCCCAATATGCCATCAATGACTCGTACTTATCTTCCTGTGCCTTGTCTTTTTCTTTGATCACATCTTTCCGTACCTTTATCTGGTTTTCCAGAACCTGAACCATGTACTGACACTTGGCTAATTCATCACTTTTTTGACTGATACGATCCGCTTCATCCCCCAACTGATTATAAATATCATCAAATTTACCACGCGCCACGTCATAGGCTTGGCCCATTTCATGATTTAATTGTTCTATTTTCTTTTCTTGTTGCACCTTGTTCTGATCATTGTTAATTTCGTTATTCAGATCTTTTTCAACCCGGGCAATTTCTTGATCAATGTCTTCATTGGCTTTTATTTCTGCCTGATTCAGACGCTCTTCTAAACTGGCCACTTTGCGCTGCTGCATACCAGGTGCCACATGAATTTCATCCCATAAATTTTGTTCCAGCTCATCCACTTTCTTTTTTTGCGCGTTGGCCACGTCATGCTCCATCCGGGCCAGCCGCTGCTCTAACTCTGCCACTTTTTTGGCCTGATCCATACGTTCCGGATGTGTCCCTTTCAAGAACTGTTCTTCAATTTCTTGGGTTTTGGCGTCTTGACGCTCGGCTTTTTTACCAACCGATCGCATACGTTTTTCATCCAAAACCATTCGATTTTTTTCAAATCCTAAATACCGACGCATAAAGTCCATTTTTTCCATAACCGCTTTATGCTTTTCCAAGATTTCCGCGCGTTCTTTTCGGGTTATTTCGGGCAACCCCTTGTCCAGCAATCCTTCATAATGCCCCAACGCATTTGATGCCTTGGCAATCTCGCCACGCAGACGTTCCATCTCTTGACGCAGCCCCACCGCCTGACTCTTGTTCGCCACACGTAACTTGTCCGCAACTGTTTCCAATTGCCCCATTAACGCACGCATGTTTTTAACCGTCATCTGATAGGCCCCAATACGTGCATGACTATCAACCAACTCAAAGGCTTCTAATTGCTGCTCATATTGACTTAATAACGTATCCGCTTTTTTAATTTCCGTCTCTAACCGCTCTATCTCTGACCTGCGATATTCTACGTCACTGGTGGCGATATCTAATTCTTTGTGAATACGGGCCTGGGCATCACGCTCGCGCGATAAACTATCCACGCCAATACCCACGGTCATGTCCGTCAATTTTTTCCGTTCTTTATCTAACTCCAGTCTCAGACTTTGTATTTCCGGCGTAACAATGCCATCGGCCATCTTTTGACGTTCAATATGAATCTGTTGCTTTAATCTATCGATCTTTTTTTGATCTATCCCACCGAATTCCAACTTTCGTTTTTCGGTATGATATTCACGACGCAGCTTTTCAATCTCTGGTGTTATGGCCCCATCTGCTTTGGCAATCCGCAGCTCGCTTAACTTCTGGCGCAGCTGGCGTATCTTCTCTGTATCCGGACCTTTGTCTTTGTTTTCCATCTCTCGCGCCAATTGCGCATAAATCTGGCGCATGTGATCAACATTGATCCCCAATTTTTCAAAGATATCGATATAGGCCGCAAATTCTTGCACAGTTTTAGGGGCCGGAAAAAAATTATCATCAATCTCGTTGTAAAGATCGTCATTGCCTTCTTCATCCATCATCCCCATACCCGATAACATGTTTTTGGGTCGCTTGATCACCTGGGCAATAGATTGGGCGGCATCATTTATTAATTCTATTCTCTGTTCAATCTGTTTTTGCTGGGCTTCGATATCCTGTTCGGTATATCCCAATTGTCTTAATTTTTCTTGCGCCAGACGCAGTTTTTTTGCCGTCTCTTCGTTAATGGCCATCATTGTCGCGCGTTCTTCGGCGTTTTCTTTCTCCATCTTTTCATACGCCTTGTTTAATGTCCCAGAATCGCCCTTGAACTTGCGCCCCATCATGCGGATGCCATTGCGTCCCAATGTGATACCGTACCCCAGTCCCAAAAACGCCGACCGCAATGATTTATCCAACGCCAACATCACGAATTTCATTCCGTCATTTTTGTTCCAAGACAAAGATTTATCCGAAAAGATCGTAAATTCTTGCTTTTTTAACGCGTCCATAACCTTGCTGGTGGTCCACCCATATTTCACCACCGACAAGATTTCCAATATTACTTTGGTCTCTCTGACCTTGCCTTCACGCACACCACGGCGAATAACTTCTTCAACAATACGCCGTAATTGATGCCCATTGTATAATGCCCCCGCATAGGCCTTGGGCATCGTTTCTTTCATATCCGTCATCACTTTAACGAAATAGTCAAAGTCATCCGTTGCCGTTGGCGATTTATAAAGAATCTTTTTTTTGATATCGGCGGCTTTGTCGACAATTCCATCCAGCCCATCTGTTGGCTTGATTTTAAGTCCGGAAATTGTATCAACAATTGTTTTTGTTGTGGGATTAAAAATTAATCGATCCCCACGCAGATTACCAAACTTTTCAAAAATATCCGCATAGGTATCATCCGTCCATTTTTTAATCTGTTGCCCCAGCGTTAATTCATCTGTACGCTTTGGCGGAATATAATCTTTGCTGTCTTTATTGTCATAGGCCACTTTTTCCTTGGCCACGTCAATGTATTTGGAAATGCGCCCAGAATCATACTTGGAAAAGACTTCATAAACCTTGGACTCTTTGGCCAATGTCCGCAACATCTGGGGCCAATATACCTGGAACGCGGCCATCTTGTCCGGTTCAATCTGCTTGTCATCAAAGCCTTCACGAACCGCTTCAAATGTGGACAAGACATTAAACGTGCTGGGGACTTTTCCTGCGCGTACCAAATCACTGTTAAATTTTCCAACCTTGGACCGCAGATTTTCGTCGAATTGGCTATAGTATCTGACACTGCGGGCAACATTCTTTAACTTGCTTTGGAAATTAATATCCGTGTTGTATTTTTTGTTTTTGATTCCACGGATCAAATCACTATACGAAAAATCCGGCCCCGTCAGATGCCAGTCCTGGAAATTTATTTCCAGATAATCTTTTTCTTTCTCCAGCAGCTCTAACAGAATCTCAATCTGTTCTTCCAGCTCTGGCGTGGCAACATTAATATTAAATAACCGATCATTGCCGAACCATTCGTCCAGAAAATCTGTGGCTTTTTTATTGTCCTTAAATTCACTGCGCTGGGCGGCCATCGCCTCCAGACCTGCCTTAAAAGCATTATAAAATTCTTCCCAGCTTTCATAAGACAGTTCCCAGTCACCATTTTCCTGGGACGGATCTGGCAAGTCATTTTGCACCCGTTTGCCATCTTCGGTATGCATTAAATACTTGGTCCAATTCTTCATATTTCCGCGGAAATCGTCGGTCTTGGCCCATGCGTCAAATTTTGCACGCACTTCGGGTGGCATGTTGTTAAACCGCAACTGCATAAAAAACTGCTGTAAAAATTCTGATAATCTTACGGCCATGCCTATTACCCTTTGTCTTGCATACACATGAAATTATAACAAAAAATGTCAATAAAATCAATATTTACACCACGACCCCAAAAGGGATATAATACCCCAAAACCCCAAAGGAAAAACAATGACAAAAAAACAATCGATACGCCACCTGCTTCAAAACATATATGGCTATGCGTTTTTTAATACATTTACCTTGTTAACACCTGTCTATGCCATATTTATGCAATCGCGGGGCGTCTCAGATTCTGGATTATCGTGGATAATCATGCTGTATTCCCTGGCCATTCTAATCACACAAATCCCTGTGACAAAAATCACCAACCACATCGGCCAAAAATACGCCATTGTTACGGGACAAACACTTAAAACGATTACCTTTGCCCTATGGTTGCTCTGGCCCAGCTATGCCGGCTTTGCAATCGGTATGTTTTTGTGGGGGATTCAATATGCATTCTCTGAAACCACTATGAATACGTTGCTCTATGATGAATTGGCGGCCCGCGGGGGACGCCATACCTATACACGCGCATTGGGCAGATATTATACCGCCAGAACCCTGGGCGTCGCCTTGTCGGCATTCGGCTCACTGCTGCTGGCCTATGGATACGGGATTATAACATTGCTATCTATTGCATCACTGGCCCTGTCTGTAATGTGTGTATTGAATATCCAGGTACTCAGCCCCCACGACAACAAAACCAATAAACGTACGCATTTCTTGGGCTTGTTTCAATCCGGCTGGCGTATCGGCAACACCGTACCGTGTATTATGAACCTGATGCTGCTGGCCTTGATGGTGGCCAATTTTATCTATCTTGATGATTATTTTAGCCCGATTGCCGTCGCCATCGGCATACCCACGAAATATGTTGGAATTATGCCCCTGTCCCTGCTGGGAGCCAGTATACTGGGTCAACGATTGGCCTATAAATTCGCCCATATCCAGGCTGGCCTGATTTACACTGCCATCTGTGCAACGGGCGGTTTATTCATTGTGTTTTCCTATATCTATTCACCCATGGCAATTTTTATCTTAGGCTTGGCGTATTTCATGGGCGGAATATTAAACACCTTGCTTTATTCCCGATTCCAAGATTCCATACCGTCGCGTTACCGTTCCATCTTGCTATCATTTTATAGTATTGGATCCAATACCGTCTATATCGGCATATGCGGCATTATGGGACTGGGTGGGATATTGGGCGATTGGCGTTACGCAATTCTAATGATGGGGGCTGTGCTGATATGGATCGGCCTGTGGGGTGCATTATTCGTACGTCAAGTATGTAATTCGCCAACCGATAATATTTGTGGAAATGGCACATGCACGGCCCCACAAATTGGCCCCAACAGTGTGATGTAACCACCCACCTGTATCGGACATGATTCCTGTGGCAAGACCCCGGACAACCGCATAAAATACAATGCATGAAACTGCGTACTGTATTGTTGAAATCTGTTCCTTATTTGCTGTCCGTGGCCGGCGGTGCCGTCTTGTTTTTATTATCCAAAGACAATATCAATGACCCCAGCGTCAATGACCTGGTAAACAATATCGCGGCATCCCTGTTGTCTATTCCACTGGTCTTCTTGCTTTATGACTACTCTAATTACCGTATTTCACGCCAAGTCAATAAAACCATGGCCGATGGATTAAATTTCAAAATTAATTCCGTAATGCTGGAACTGCTCATCCTGATGCGATCAATCATCGGTTCACGGGGTAAATTTACATGGGGCGCGGCCGAAAAGATGTTCGAAATGTCCGCCACCACCATCGCACACCATTTCAAAATCACCCCGCACCAGATGGATGCCCTGCGCACAATGCGGGATAAAATTGATGATTTTGCCTATCATACAGATAAAAGCAATGTCCTGGAACACACCCAATTGCAAACATTGGGCCAGTTAGCCCGCGAATTAACCCACCTGATCAATGAACGCCGCTTTGGCGGGCCATCACATGCCGCCGCCCACTATGCCCAGGGCATCTTGGCCCAAATGGGCGATTGGTTTGACGCCCAAGACGTGAATACCATGCTAAAACAACAGAATTTTCAACTTGCCTTGGGTGGGGGAATGCCATCAAATACCAATTAAAATATTTTTGAACTATTTGCGATTTTTTCTTGCATTTTGTTTTTTATTATGTCAGAATTTGCCCCGACCTTCAGAAATAGTGATTCTTTATAGAATCCTTTTCTGAGGTTCGTTTTGGGGACATAGCTCAGTTGGTAGAGCAAATGACTTTTAATCATTGGGTCCAGGGTTCGAGTCCCTGTGTCCCCACCAAGATTTAACCACCCTTTGTCGGTGGTTTTATTTTTGTAATTTTCCGCACCGCCCCCGAAAAAACCAGATTAAAAATCTGTGCATCATTGCCCGATCCAGATCATAAAAAACACTTGTAAAAATTCCTTGCGTGTGACAGAATTCGTGGCCTAGTGACATATTTAACTATGCCTAATCCAAAGGGACGTTTTTTTATGCCTATATGTATCCATAAAAAATCCCGGAAATCTGGGATAAAAAAATTGGGAAAGTATGCCTAATCTAAACGTCGGTTTTTTTTATTAAATCCGGGGGAATCCATGAAAAAGTTTTTTATTGATATTTTGTGTGCCTTTGTTCCAAATCCGGAACGCCGCCGTAACCTGCGCCAACGCTTGCGTTCTTATAAACACATTACGACCCAGACTGTTTTAACCACATGTCAAAACGAATTTAACCGGATCCAAGATTCTATTGCCCAGATGAAATTCGCCCATGATAATGCAACCCAAACAATCGCATCCCAGTTATCATCACCGTCGTGGATTAATCGACATATTGAAAAAAAGCTGTCGACGGCATTAATGCATCAAAAAACATTTTTGCCGTTCAAGGCCATACATTCCGGCCAAGACATTGTTATCGTTGCCACGGGCCCATCTTTGAACGATTTTCAACCAATTGATAATGCAATTTATATCGGGGTTAATACATCTTTTTTATCCCCGAATGTCACACTGGATTATCTGTTCGCCCAAGATTATACCGCCGTGGCCAGTCATATTGATCAAATGAACCACTATCGTCCGGGCAAATGTAAAAAGTTTTATGGATTAACCACAGAATATGAATCCGGATTTCAACGTGTCATCCCCGAAAGCCACGCCATCGCCGCGGGGGCATTTCGTTATCGTACAGATTGGGAACACATACCCGGTTTTTGCCCTGAATTCGCCTATGATATCTCGGCACAATCTTTGGGGTGCTTTGGATCGATTGTCTTTCCTGCAATCCAATTTGCGCTGTGGACCAATCCGCGCCGGATTTACCTGGTCGGCTGTGATTGCAGTCGCAACGGCCACTTTTTCCAAACATCGGCAACATCGGCCGATTCCTTGATCCCGGCGTGGCAACGTCTCAAAGAATTTGTGTCCATCTATTATCCTGAAACAGAAATTATTTCTGTTAATCCGGTCGGATTACGTGGATTATTTACAGATCTGGATCAAAAATAAATCATTAATCAACGCCCCGTCATTAATCAAAATCCGGGGCGTTTTTATTGTCACATAAAGCTTTGCGGATTTACATCAATCTTAACCCGCACATTCGTCGGCACACGAACCTTGGCCATCCAGTGCCGCACCACCGGCTGCAGATTCGCGGTCATCCCCCCCGATACCAAGAACCGCATCCGATACCAATTACGAATTTGATACACACCTGCGGCGATGGGGCCCATAATTTTTCCCCCCTGTAACGCGGGAGCCGCCGCCGCCAAATCCGCACAGAATTTTTGCAGAACCGTCTCCTTTTGCCCTTCGATAATAATGGCAATTAATTGTCCGTACGGTGGCATCTGGGCAATACGGCGTGACGCCATATCGGTCGCCATAAATTCATCGCGATTACCCGTGCATATGGCATGCATCACAGGATGTTCCGGCTGGTACGTCTGAACCAAAACCCGCCCCGGTGCATCCCCACGTCCGGCCCGCCCAGCCACTTGGAACAGTTGCTGAAATGTGTGTTCTGCGGCACGAAAATCTGTCCCGAATAATCCCATATCGGCATCCACCACCCCCACCAAAGTCAGATTGGGAAAATGATGGCCCTTGGCCAAGATCTGGGTTCCAATGACCACATCCACATCGCCCGATTCCATCTGATCCACCAACCGTTCCAATGCCGCCCGCGACATCATCGTATCACTGGACACCAGTGCCGTCCGCACCCCTGGAAATTTTGCCATAACTTCTTCTTGGATTCTTTCCAGCCCCGCCCCACGCATCGTCACATCCAATCCACAATCCGGACATGTTGTCACCATGGGTGCCGTCCGCCCACATATGTGGCAAATTAATTTTCCCACCCGCTTGTGATATGTCATTCCTGCACTGCAATCTGGGCACATCGCCGCCCAGCCACAGTGCCGGCATTGCACAATTGGGGCAAATCCACGCCGATTAATAAATAACATCACCTGGTGCCCCAAATCCATCGTCTGGCGCATGGCATCACACATCTGGGGGGCCAACATCCCGGGCCGTTGCCCCGGTTCTGAATCCGGCACATCATACGCCGCGCATTTGACACCACGCATATCAATCGTTTCAATCTGGGGCATTTGCGCGCCACCATATCGCGACGTTAAACGAACCCCAAAATACTTACCACGTGCCACATTTTCCAGCGTTTCTGCCGACGGCGTCGCACTGGCCAAGACCACGGGAAACCCGGCAATTTTTGCCCGTAAAATCGCCATATCACGCGCATGATAATTGCCCATATCTTCTTGCTTGTATGACCCATCATGCTCTTCATCAATCACGATCAATCCCAAATTCTGCCATGGCAAGAACAACGCACTGCGCGTGCCAACAACCACACGAATATCCCCCTGGGCCACCCCACGCCAAATATCGCGCCGCCGGGCGGCGGTTAAATTGCTGTGCCATACCACAGGTGCCGCGCCAAAGCGCGCCCGAAAACGATTCATAAATTGCGCCGTCAGTGCAATTTCCGGCATCATCAACAAAACTGATTTTCCCGCCGCATAGGCCCGCCAAACCGCATCAAAATAAACCTGGGTCTTGCCACTGCCTGTGACCCCATCTAATAAGTGAACCGAAAATCCCCCAGAATCTATATGCCGCCCAATTTCGGCCGCCGCCACTGCTTGCTGGGGATTTAGTGTTATGTGCCCACAATCATGATATTGCGACACATAATCTGCCGCCGATGTCACTGGGCGTGCCGCCACCGGCTTTAACATTCCACCCTTGATCATTGTACGCACAACCGCGGCACTGACCCGGGCAATGTTTTGCACATCAGATGCCGTCATCGCATCATTGTCATTGGCGGCAAAGGCATCCGCCACCGCCATCCGTGCATCGGTCATACGCGTCTTTGGGGGAATATCAATGGTATACAGCGGCTCTATCCGTGGGGGATTAAACGCATCGGGCACATTCAAGATCATCCGCAATGCCGCCCCCGGTGCCATCATGGTCCATTCGGCCATTCTTATGATCCATTCAATATCGGCATCTGACATCGCGATATCTAAAATATCCATCACCGGTTTTATTTTTTCCGGGGCGATTTTGCCATCACCCGGGCCAATAATTACCCCAACATAGGGACGATTCATAATCGATACGCGCACCAATGCCCCACGCCGCGCATTCCCCATCAAACGATAGTCATACCCGCTGTTGACCGCATTGGGCACCAAAACTTTTACAATATCGCCGGCATTAAACATGCCCTATAAAGTACTTGTTTTTTTGATTCTTTTCAATATTATTTATTAAAAACATCCAGCGAAGGGAAAGCAGATTATGTGGCGGTCTTTTTTTGAATCAATGTATTTGTTATCATACCTGATCCCGGTGCCCAAATGGCGTCGCTATTTCCGACGGGTAAAATTGTTTGATTATCATAACAAGTTGCACGCACTTTATAAACGATTTCCAAACCTGCGTAAAAAACATATGCGCCTGGCCAAAGGCGGGGGCAGCCTGGCCTTTATCTTCGATGAAAAAACCGTGTACAAGGTGCGTAAATACTGTGACCGCGATAATTCTGCCGAACGGTTTATGTATGAAAAAAGAATTACAGATGCCATCGCCCCCATTGTCCCAGTGCGGGTGCCCCATATTGATATCATTACGGCCGGCGAATTCCTGTTTTATAAAACAGAATTTATCCCAGGCCGCGTTTTAATCGACCTGCCGCTGGGGCAAATCCGCCAACACCGGGAAAAAATCGGACGTCAATTGGGCGATACCATCTATGCGCTGTTTCATGCCAAATTACCCGAACTGGATGACCTGCGGGCAATACGGGCGGCCGATGTCAATACAGATCCAAATGACTTTGGCCTGACCCATGGTGACATGTGCAGCAATATTATCGTCAACCCAACAACAATGGATGTCACCGGTATTATCGATTGGGAATACGCCAATTTCACATCGTTAAAGCGTGAATTTATCGGCATCTTTCGCGTCCGCCGAAAAATGCGTAAAACCGACATCTCGACCGAGGCAATGTGGCAATACTATGCCCGCCTGCGCCAAGATAAAAACTTATAATTTTTTTCTATTGACAAAATAAATATTTTGTATTATATCTTGTTTGAATAAAGAGAGGATATAATGCAACCAAAGGCAACATTTTTCAAACGCACATCGGCATCCATTCGTGCATTTAATCATGAATACGTGCCAGAAATTTCATCATATGTCATGAAAAAATTTGGCCCATCATATGCCAACCCACATTCGACAACATGGCGTTCTGAAATCCAATGGAATCCAGACATCGCCGCGTCTATCTTGTTACATACCCGATCATTTATCCGTCTGCAAAAATCCACAGACCCCAATTATCTGCAATCATTAACGAAATTAATTGCGGATTACCTGTCTAAATATTTCGCACACAGCCCGGATTTCAAATGCCGCAATATGGCCCGCCGGTATCTAGAACAGGAATTATACGACAAATCGTCCTATATTAAATATTTATCAAGTGTCTCGAAAAAACAATACGCCAGCCGTTAAATCAATTCTGACGCGTCCGCATCCGCGGACGCGATTTCAATATCTGGACAAAATTGTGTCCGAAACCACGTACGCTGCCGCTTGGCATATTGGTTGGTGCGTACGATCCAGTTATTAATGGCGGTATCACGATCAATCTCTGCCCGTAAATATCGACATAGCTCTATCGCGCCAATCGCCCGATTTTCATTCCACCCCATATCCAGAATCATCTGCGCTTCGTCCATCGCACCACCGTTTAACATCTCTGGAATGCGATCCCTGATCCGTTCCAGCAAGACATCCCGCGGCGGATTAATCAAAATACGCTTTGGCGTGGGAACAATCGCCCCCTGACGGGGCATCTGGTGCCAGTCAGTTATTGGACGCCCGGTTGCCATTAACACCTCTAAACTGCGGCCCAAACGCTGGGGATCAATGGGGGCATCGGGCCCCAGACGCCGACGAACCGCATCAATATCTTTATCCACCATACCCCTGGCCTGGTGCCGTACTGCTGGCGCGATGTCGGGCATCGGTGATATCCCACGCACAATCGCATCAATGTAAAAACCGGTTCCACCGACAAAGATAGCCGGCCGATTTTCATTCACTGCTGAAAAATATGCATCCCGCGCCCGATCTAAATACGCCATAACACTTAACTGCTGTGATAAATCCAAACACGAAAACAGTTTGTATGGCACCCCATCAATTTCATCTGTTATGGCACGACCGGCAAATGGACTGGCCGATATATTTTCAATCCCACGATAAATCTGGACGCTGTCACAATTAATAATCACCCCGCCTGTTAACTGGGCCATACGATGGGCCAATGCTGATTTACCTGATGCCGTTGGCCCTGTGATAATATAAGATTGAATACTCATATTTTAATTATACCGTCCGGAATATAAAATTCAATTGTAATATTGCCCCAGAAAATGCTATGATTCATTCAGTAAAAATTGAATACCAAAAGGAAGGAAACATGACAAAACTGCGTATTGCAATTAATGGCTTTGGCCGTATTGGTCGCTTGGTCTTGCGGGCGGCATTGGAATCTGGACGCGATGATATCCAATTCGTGGCGGTTAATGACTTGGCACCGGCCGACCAGAACGCCTATTTGCTGGAATACGATTCCGTCCATGGTAAATTACCCATGCCGGTAACAGTCAAAGATGATTACATCATTGTTGGCAATCAGAAAATTAAATGCCTGGCAGAACGTGATCCAGCGAATTTACCCTGGGGTGAAATGAATATCGATATCGTGATGGAATGCACCGGCCTGTTTACCGCCGCCGATCGGGCACGTGTCCACTTGGACGCGGGGGCCAAACGCGTCCTGGTGTCGGCCCCATCTGCCGGGGCAGATGCCACAATCGTCTATGGTGTGAACCAAGATACCTTGACCGCCAATGACCTGATCGTCTCTAATGCATCATGTACAACAAATTGCCTGGCCCCGGTGGCGGCGGTACTGGATGAAAAATTCGCTATCATCTCTGGCTGGATGACTACTGTCCATGCCTATACCGGTGATCAACAATTGCTGGATAAAAACCACAAAGACTTTCGTCGCGCCCGTGCCGCAAATCTATCAATGATCCCAACCAGCACGGGTGCCGCCAAGGCCATTGGCCTGGTACTGCCGCGGCTGGCGGGAAAACTGGATGGCATGGCCATCCGTGTACCGACGCCCGATGTATCCGTTGTTGAATTGATCGTCAACCTGGATCGCGCCGCCACCGCCGATGAAATTAATGCCGCCATGCATGCGGCCCAATCGGCCACATTTGGTTATAATGAAAAACCTTTGGTTTCCATCGACTTTACCCACGACGCGCACAGTTCAATCTTTGACGCATCACAAACCCGCGTCCTGGATGATCACTTGGCCCACGTCACCGCATGGTACGATAACGAATGGGGATTTTCTAATCGTATGTGTGACACGGCGGTCGCCATGGGAAAATTAATAAAATAAAGCCCGTTTTATCCCCGCCCACGCGGGGATTTTCATTTTATGAAAAAAACCACTTGCATTTCATCGAACAACAGTATAATATACACATCGCTCTGGGGTTGTAGCTCAGCTGGTTAGAGCGTCTGCCTGTCACGCAGAAGGTCGCGGGTTCGAGCCCCGTCAATCCCGCCAGAGATTTTTAAGTCCGCCATCCGGCGGGCTTTTTTTTATCATGACCCAAGGAAAATTATTTTGGCATCCCCAACAGGATTCGAACCTGCATCAAGGGTTTAGGAAACCCCTATTCTATCCGATTGAACTATGGGGACGAATGCTTGCATAATATTCCTTGGATTTTAATATTGCAAGTTAATATCTGTCGGGCTATAATACCCCCAGATTTGTTACGGAGAAAAAGAATGGGCAGCAGATTGGTCGGTTATGGGTCATACTTGCCAGAAAAAATTATGACCAACCAAGATTTTGAAAAAATTATGGACACCACAGATGAATGGATCGTCCAACGTACTGGAATGCGGGAACGGCACTTTGCCGCAGAAAATGAAACTGTGGCTGATATGGCAACAATTGCTGCACAACGCGCATTGACCGCGGCGGGATTGACCGTTGACGATATCGATATGGTTATCGTTGCAACAACATCGCCTGAACTTGATTTCCCATCCGTTGGCGTCCAGGTTTTGGGCCAACTGGGGGCAACACGTGACCAACCGGCATTTGATGTCCGTGGCGCATGCACTGGATATATTTACGGTCTGCATTGCGCACGTGCATTCTTTTCAACCGCAATGCATCGCCGTATTATGATTATCGGTGTGGAAAAAATGTCGCGCTTTTTGGATATGAATGATCGCAGTACGGCGGTTCTCTTTGGTGATGGGGCTGGGGCATTAATCTTTGAACATTCCACATCCAGCTATTCTGGGATTATTGATACAGTCGTCATGGCTGACGGGAAATGCTTTGACATGCTGCATGGGTCACCCGATCACAAGATCATCATGAATGGCCCTGAAACATATAAGAAAGCGGTAACATTAATGCCTGGCGCGGCCCAGTATATTATGGATCATGCCGGCATCACCGCAGAAAATGTTGATTGGATTATCCCGCACCAGGCAAACCTGCGCATTATTCAAAGTGGGGCATCCCGTCTGGGCTTTCCGCTTGAAAAGATTTTGGTAACCGTGGATAAACACGCAAATACCAGTGGCGCATCCGGCGTCTTGGCCATGGCATATGGCATGGATAACGGTATTATTAAACAAGGACAATTGATTCTCTATCCCGCGTTTGGCAGTGGCCTGACCTGGGGGGCATCATTAATCAGGGTGTAAAACATGGCAACAGTGACCAGAATGGATTTTGCAAACAGATTACGTGAACAATTTGGTCTGACCACGGCAGACGCATACAAATTAATCGACGTCATCTTTGGCGAAATCACAGAATCTTTGATCCATGGCGAAGAAGTTAAATTTGCCGGCCTGGGCAGCTTTAAGATCTTGAACAAAAAGCCGCGTATTGGTCGCAATCCCAAAACCGGTATCCCGGCCATTATTTCTGCGCGGCGGGTTGTCTCTTTCCGCCCCAGCACGGAATTTCGAAAACGTGTTGCATAAAGAATACCCCGCCTTTGGCGGGATATTTTTTTATCATCTGGTTACATATTTCCACCCAGATTTTGCCCAACCCAGCACCAGTTGATCATATGATCCAAAAACGCATCAATATATTCGGCCCGGCGATTTTGATAATCCAAGTAATAGGCATGTTCCCACACGTCCAGTGTCAAGATCGGCCGCATATTATGAACCATCGGCGTATCTGCATTTTTCGTATCAATGATGCGTAATGTATCCCCATCTATGACCAGCCATGTCCACCCACTGCCGAACACAGATGCCGCATGATCGCGAAATTCCGCCCGAAACTTGTCCGCCCCACCAAAGGCATCTGCAATCTGTTCTGGCATTTCCCGGGGGCAATCACGCCGCAATCCTTGAAAGAAAAAAGCATGATTAAACACCTGGGCCGCATTATCAAAAATTTTCTGGCCGTGTTCATCACGTGCCGAACGCATAATGATATCACCCAAACCCAAACGGGCATATTCCGTCCCACCGATCAGTTCATTTAATTTCTTGATATATGTATCCAAATGCCGTCCATAATGATATCCAACGGTTTCCGCCGACATGTACGGTGCCAATGCGTCGGGTGCAAACGGCAATGGAAATTGCTGTAATGAAAACATCATTTTTCCTTTTTTTCCAGTGTTCACAATGATCCCCATCATTGTGACGCGCATCACACGTAACGTCAATGGGAACAAATCCGTTTTTGCATATAAAAATGTCTTGCACCCCATGACCGCAATTTCTATAATCTAACACAAGAAAAGGAGATTATTTATGAAGAAACTGGCACTGTTATCATTACTGACATTATTTGCGCCATGTGTATCAAACGCGGCAAATGTGACGTTGTATTATTCCCCATCTTGCCCGCATTGTCACCATGCCCGCGAATTCTTTCGTGATCGTGTGGCCTATGAATACCCAACGGTTTCGATTACCGCTGTTAATGTAATGGATCCTGAAAACCTGCCAGAATTCCGATCTGTGTTGGAAAAATGTGAATTATCATCTGGTGGCGTTCCGGTTATTGTCGTGGGTGAAAAATGTTTCCAAGGCTACGCAAGCTTTATGGGCGATGAAATCCGTGATGCGGTGGCAATTGATATGACCGATGACCAACGTCGTATCGCCAATGAAAATAAATCTGCCCTGGATTCCGATGCCGATGCATTTCGTTCTGCACATGCCGCACGTGCCAATGCCATTATCGAAAGATCTGATGTGACATCCGAAAAAAAAAATGATCGTGGCGGAAACCCCATCTATTTCTATGGTCTGATTATCGTTTTAATCGCGGTATTGGGCTTTGTCCTGGTGGGCCACCGCAAGAAATAATCAAAAAATGGACGGGATCAAGAAATGTTTGATTTAACAACACTGGATTATGTATATGTGGGCGTTGTTCTGGCGTCCACAATTTGGGCAACATTGCGTGGCGGTATTTATGAAACAGTCGCCACATTGTCATGGGTCGTCGCGGCGGTCACTGCCCGCTTTGTGTCCCCATGGTTGGACGGTTTGCTTCAAACATGGTTCAAACTGTCTGAATCTACGGTTGCCACATTGGTATCATCGTACTTTATCGTATTTTTCGTTATCTTGGTGCTGGTCGGTATGTTTAACCAACGACTGCGTGCCAAAATCCAAGACAGTGTCCTGCGCGTCACCGATCGAACGCTGGGGGTGATATTTGGAATCATTCGTGGTATCGCCGTTATGGGCTTATTCTATTGGGGCGCGTTGTGGTACTATTCTGATACCCCAACACTGCCCGATTGGATCGCCGATGCGCGTACACGCCCCGTGATGCAGTTAACTGCATTAAAAATACAACAGTGGTTTACCCCCGGTAATACCCGCCTATTGGAACGTGATATGACCGGTTCACGCCAGGCAATAGATATCTATAACAACCTGATTAACCCGGCGGTGCGTGATATGACCGGCGTGACACCGGCACCGCATAAATCACCGGCGGCAATTGCTGGGGATAATGATACAACGCCCCCTGAAACAGGGTATAAAAACTCTGAACGTACGGCATTGGAAAATCAGTTATTGCAAATTGAAACCGCGGCCCGCGCCGGCGAAAACGATATCGAAACAGATATCAATGACGATAACTAAATCAACCAACTATTGCTGATAATGGCAATCTGATGTAAAAACAAACGTTCCGGTGGAATCTGTAACCGATTGATTCGCCGGAATGCGACAATCAGTTACCGCTCCTTTGTGCTGGGCATAATTTGATGTGATTGACCCAGTAACGTTAAACAATGTGGGGCATGCCGCACAGAAATTTCCAAAAACCTGCTGTACCGACGGGTCACCCGGATATCGATAGGGTGTAATTGCTTGCTGGCCCCGGGCATTTTCGTATGTCCCATCCAGACATCCAGAAAAAATATAGTATTGCGTGCCATTACATACCAGAATAATCAACATCGCATTTTCAAACGGCCACGTACTCATTATTTGATCTGCACATTGCGCAATATTAACCGACATCATGTTATAATACGGCGCAATCGAAACCGCCCGATCATACAATTCTGATGCCTGGGCCATTAATGGTGCCCCAATCAAAAATATCAATAATAAATATCGCTTTTTTACCATCTCTCTTCAGAAAACAATATAGAATACAAGCCCTATTATAATGATAACTCTGGGCTCTCTTGTCAAGCCTATAAAATCCCCATGATATCGCACCCAATGCGATATCTTAGATAAAAATGATGCCGAACCAATATTTCTGACCTACCCTATTCCTGGCTTGACATTGCCGACATTTATATTTAGATTTTAATCCAAGTTAATATATTACCAAAGGATATCCGTATGCGTATCAGTGATGTTTCCCAACGCACAGGCCTGTCGGAACACACCTTGCGCTTTTATGAAAAACTGGGATTATTACCCGATGTGGCAAAAACACGCGGCGGCATTCGTGATTATGGGGAACGTGATCTGGAAACACTCAATATTATCGAATGCTTAAAACAAACAGGCATGCCCCTGCGCGATATCATGCAATTTATAACCTGGTGCACAATGGGCGATCAAACCATCCAAAACCGTCATCAGATGTTCCTGCAACGACGTGATATCGTTATGAAACAATTGACCCAGATAAAAAAGACCCTAGAAATTATCGATTTCAAAATTAAATATTACGCCGATGCCATGGCGGCCGGAACATTGGGTATATACCAAGACGCCCCGCGTCATGCCCCCTGCCTGTTTAATTGATATGGGGGGCAAAGTTTCCCATAATTTATGGCTTTATTTTTCCCAGACACGTTGATATACTTTCTGTGAACAATTGTTTCTAAATACCATGGGGGAAAAATATGAATGTAAAATATTTTGCAATAATTGGTGCCGTTGCTGCATTGGCGGCATGTGATAATAAAACCACCAATAATGCGGACGCATTACGCGGTACAAACTATATGGCCACAACAACAGACGGGGTCAATATCGCCTTGTCCTTTGATCCAGAAAATGACACCGTTCACGGTCAAATCGTAAATCTGTATAATGGCCCGTACAGCATTGATGGCAATCAAATAAAATTTGGTGATTTTGCCACAACAATGATGATGGGACCGCAAAATGCGATGAACGTTGAACAGGCTTATTTTCAATTTATGCAAGGTGCCCAAACATACGAAATCACCGATAGCCAGTTAATCCTGCGTGACAACAATGGCCAAGAAATCATCTTTGACCAGGTTGATGTGATCCCAGAACCGGTCAACGAATAATATTAATTCTTGACAATCCTTAAACGGTGGGTTATAATTCGCCAGCCTTTTGGTTTAAGACCCCAAGGCAAATCAGTTATGGCCCCATCGTCTAGAGGCCCAGGACACCGCCCTTTCAAGGCGAGAACACCGGTTCGAATCCGGTTGGGGCTGCCAAAAATTCAAACCGACCGCAAAGGTCGGTTTTTTCTTTGTTTTCTAATGATTTCAGGAGTTCGTAAGTTGAGGGTTAAAAACATAGCCCGTTTTACCGATTTACGAACTATTAAAACGAAAAGGTTAGAAATCTAACCTTTTTCTTAGGTTGCGTGTTGGTGAAGTGTTGCGTTTGACATGGTTGTATGTTAAAATTAACTGAAAGGTAAAAGCGAATGAATAAATATATAAATAATTTTTACAATGCGATACGTGCGATTAGACATAAAATCGCTAAACAGAATGGTAAACAATATATAAAAGTTAAAAATATTGATGAAATTAAAAATGTTCATACATTAGATTATCATGATTTATCAGAACTGGATTTGCGTGAGTACAGATATCTATTTGATTATGCACCTGATGTTTCTATGCCAACATCTGGTGTTCGTGGTTGGACAACAAATGTAATATGGCCAGCACCGGACAAAATGCCAGACGGTTTTAATCCAACAGAGATTTTAGAACAAGCAAAATCGCCTGTGTATAGACCAAATACCACAGGTAAAGGAATAAATATTGCAGTAATGGACAATCCGTTAGATGTTAACAATCCAGAATATGCCGATAACATAAATTTTTTTCAAGGCCCTTTGAATAATGAAAATGTGTCACCAAATAAACATTCCGGCATGGTTATGGGACATTTGGTTGGAAAAAGTACTGGTATGGCTCCAGACGCGAACGTATATTATTTTACAAAAATTACGTATCAAGACGTAAAAAAACGCAATAAAGAATACGCAAATGTTTTACGCAGTATAATTAAGTTTAATAATGACCAGAAACCAGAAAATAAAATTCATATTTTATCGTGTAGTTGGGGTGGCAAACAAAAAAATTCGCAAGAAATCACTGCTTTACTAAATCAATTAGAAAAAGATGGTGTGAAAATTATATTATGCGGTTCGGATTATGTTGAAGAAGCCACGTTATCTGGTCGTGATTTTATGCCCTGCAATAACCCGAACATGACAAACATTCAACCAGATGTTCAAAAAGAGGGGCAAGAATTACTGCATATGGCGAATATTTCTTTTGATTCTGACAAGGTTATTGGTATTCCAACAAACATGAGAACAACACCATTAGAATCAAACGGTTGGCAATATCGAATATCAGGCGGCGAAAGTTCCTCTGCACCATATATTGCGGGTGTATATGCTTGTGCGCTAGAAGGAAATCAATTGTTTATGACTCGCCCAAATTGGCAACAGGAATTAAACGATATGTTAAAAGCTACTGCTATACAAACAGAACAAGGTAATTATATGATAAACCCATCTGGAATACGCGATCAAGTCGCTGAAATTGTGGAACAAATGGAAATGACGATTATTAAACAACAGGCAAATCAAAGAGATGATTATTAAGAAAAAACTTAACATCTTTCCCGAACTGCAACAAATTATGAATAACATTAGTTCGTGAATTGCACAGATGGCCCTGCCAAAATAAATAAAACCGCATTTTTGCGGTTTTTTATTTGTTTTCCAAGATTTTCAGCGGTTCGAAACTTTGTCCTTAAAACCAAACACCGTTTTGTTGACTTTCGAACTCTGGGTTAGATATTTCACTTTTTTTGTTGTATAATACACGTGAAATACAAGAAACAGGTATCCGCATGGAACTGACCGATGAACAACGAATTAAATCGATAAAATCAATATTGCAGAAACTGCATAATCCTGGGCACAGAGATACCGGGGACAAAACGGAAATATTGATTAACAGAACCCGGGACTATCCCGGCATAACTAACAATTCGCCAACAGATGAACGCTTTTTTGCAATCAGCGGTAAAGATGTATATGCCAGCGGCATTCAATGGTCGTGTGGAACGGTGGCAAAAACCTTTTGCTATCTAAATTCAATACAACCAAAAGACGAGCAGCTAGAACTTAAGATTCTGATCAGCACGCATCCAGACCATTTAATAGACAGTATGGTCAACCACACACTGCCATGTGTAAAAATGGGCGATGGGAAATGGCATGCGATTGAACCGCAAAGAAATATTGTTGAAAACCGACCACGCCACCCAATGTATCCTGATATGCCTTTTATAATGGATGAAATCAAGGTCGGTAATAAAATACACCATATCATGAAACATATGGTCGATGTCCCTTTTGAAATAATGGCGGTTATGTCATGGCCAGAATATGAAGAAAAGTGTTCTGACCTAGGGAACTTTTTGAAAATTGGTTCAAAACGAGACAAAAGAACCCAAATGCTTCTCGCAGCAATAGAGACTGTCTTGCAAGAACTGAATTCAAACCAACAAATCGGGAATATATATAATTTTTGTACAAAGATCCAAGATTCTAAATTGCCAATACGGGTTATCAAAGCCCAAAATTGGGAACGTGAAACATTAATGCTAACAATAAACGGTGAAAAATATACCTTTGGAACACGTCGTAAATATTTAATGCTAAGCAAACTTATGGACGAAATCGAACAAGAATACACAATTGATGAATTTATAAAAATGGTCGAAACAACGGTAAAAAAACACAGTCACGAAAGATAATAATCACAATTATTTACCTGTATATTTATATAAAAACACCTTCATTTCCTTCCCCAATCACTATTTCATTGTCACATGCCCTAAATCATGGGGGCGGTTGGGGGTTAAGAAGTCACACCTCAGGCATGTTCGTCATATTCATTATATTTTGACGCCCCCAACCACCCAAAATGGCTATAAGAATAAATTCTTAAATAGTGAACTTTTCATGCCTAAAAATATTCATCAAAACCGATAAAATTATTTTTTTCTGTTGTTATTTTTTTTCAAATGTTTTAATTTGAAACCATTATGAGCAAAGAAATTATCGAAAATATTGAATCCCAACAATTATCAGATGCCCTATCTGAACGTTATCTGTCCTATGCGGTCAGCACGATTGTATCGCGCGCCCTGCCGGATGTTCGGGACGGGCTAAAACCGGTGCATCGCCGCATATTGTATTCCATGCTGCGCCAGAAATTATCCCCGGCGGCCGCATTTCGTAAATGCGCCACGGTGGTTGGGGATGTATTGGGTCATTACCATCCCCATGGGGATAGCTCGGTCTATGATGCGATGGTCCGCCTGGCCCAGGATTTTTCGGTTCGTTATCCCTTGATCGATGGCCAAGGCAACTTTGGTAACATCGATGGCGACCCCCAGGCGGCATATCGTTATACAGAATCTAAAATGACCGACGCCGCCATGTTAATTATGGAAGGGTTGGACGAAGCCAGTGTTGACATGATGCCGAATTTTGACGGCACAACAACCGAACCAACCGTCATGCCTGGGGCCTTTCCCAACCTGTTGGCCAATGGGGGCATGGGAATCGCGGTGGGTATGGCCACCAATATTCCCACACACAATGTTGCAGAAATCTGTGATGCATTAAACTTGGTTCTTGATAATCCAGATGCCACAACATCTCAAATTATAAAAAAATTAGTCGGCCCAGACTTTCCCACCGGTGGTATTTTAATCGATGACTTTGATACCATCGTCAAGAATTATGAAACCGGTCGCGGCGCATTTCGCATTCGCGCCCGTTGGGGTTGTGAAAAGCTGGACCGTGGTGCCGAACAGGCGGTTATTACCGAAATCCCCTATGGCATTATTAAATCGAAATTGGTGGAACAAATTGCCGGCTTGATCGATTCAAAAAAATTACCGCTGGTCGATGATATTATTGATGAATCAACCACAGATGTTCGCATTGTCATCACACCCAAGAATCGCAATGTTCCTTTGGATAAAATGATGGCACACCTGTTCGCCATGACCGATCTGGAATCACGCTTTAATATGAATATGAACGTGATTGATTCTAATGGCGCACCACGTGTTATGGGAATTGGTGATGTCTTGCGCGAATTCATTATACACCAGAAAAAGGTTTTGCGTCGACGCACCACATGGCGTCTGGGCAATATTGAACGCCGACTGGAAATTCTGGCGGGCTTGCTGGTTGTATATTTGAACCTGGATCGCGTGATTGAAATCATCCGTAACGAAGATGATGCCAAGGCGGTTTTGATTTCGGAATTCAAATTAACCGATGTCCAAGTCGAAGCAATCTTGAACACCCGTCTGCGTTCTTTACGCAAGCTAGAAGAAATGGAAATCCGTCGCGAAGACGAGCAGCTCAAGCGCGAGCAGCAGCAGCTGCAAGATTTATTAGCCAGCGAAGAAATGCAGAATGACCAACTGCGTGCCTGGTTCACAGATATTAAAAAGCAGTATGATAAAAAGACCACACTTGGCCGACGACGCACCACATGGGATGCCGCCACCGAAGATATTGTTGTCAACGCCGAAGAATTTATCGAAAAAGAACCCATAACCATTATCTTGTCAACCATGGGATGGATTCGTGCCGCCAAGGGACACCTGGATCTAAATAACCTGGACGTTAAATTCAAAGAAGGGGATGAATTACAGACCGCGTTCCATGCCATGTCCACAGATAAAATCAATCTGTTTGGATCGATGGGAAAAATGTTTACGTTAAACGCCAATGAATTACCATCGGCCCGCGGTTTTGGTGAATCTGTTCGCATGATGGCCGACATTGGGGCCGACGAAAATATTGTGGCGGCATTTGTGCTGGATACTGCGGCCAAATACCTGCTGGTGGGTCGCCACGGGAATGGCTTTATCGTGTTGGGTGAAAACTGTTTGGCACAAACCCGCACCGGAAAACAGGTTATGAATGTTGATGCCCAAAATCCAGCAATTATGTGCGTTCCTGTCACCGGTAATATGGTCGCCATGTCGGGATCAAATGATAAATTATTGATCTTTGAAACGACTGAAATTCCAGAAATGACCCGGGGCAAGGGTGTTATATTGCAAAAATATAATGCCGAACGAACCTATGTCTTGGATGTTATGTTCTTTGATGCGGCCGATGGCTTTGGCTGGACAACCGGCCGGGGCACAACCAAACTGGACGATTGGGCCCCATGGCGTGGCCGCCGTGCATCCCAAGGTCGCACCATCCCTGTGGGTTTCCCGCGCAGTGGCAAGTTTAATAAGTAAAATAAAAGTCCCATGTGGGACTTTTATTTATTGCAAACATTTATAAACATCAGTGTGCATGCGCCCCCAGATGTAAAATCACACTAATGATAAAGCCCAACGTCACGATCCCCAAAATAACCTTTTGTGGACGATGTGATGCCGCCCCATGACAATGATCGCACGTGCATCTGCATTCGCGCATGACCATCACCCACGACAGCCCCAACATCCCCGCCGACAAAACAAACACCCACGGTTCCATCCATTGGGGAATAATATGAAAGTGCGCCGATTCCGGTGCCACCAAACCAATAATCGACAAGATAATCGGCACGCCACAACAAAAAATATGCGGCACCAATGATGCGATAATACCAAATTTGACTGCTTTGTTCTTCATCGTGATTGTGATTATAATGACGTCCCCATTAAATGTAAACAAAAAAGCCAAGGGTAAATAATCCCACCCCGTTTATACGAATCGCCCACGCCCATCACCCTATGCCAAATTTCTTAAAAATCATCCGTCACATCCCATCATTGATGCTTAAAAATCCCCCCATCATTATCCGAAAATTTACCCATTAAAAATTCAACCCACGATTGAAAAAGCTCTTACTTTATCGCCATTTTACACCCATTTTTATCTAAACGATTTAATCAATTAATACAACCCTATTTTGAAACCATTACTAGATTTTTAGTATTTTTTGCACATAAGAAATATTTCTTGTTTACTTATAGTTGTCACAATGATATTATACAACCAGATGTAGACTTTATTCCTAGTACAAGGATGCACAAAAAGGAGAGAAAATGACACATGCAGGAACATGGACCGCGATTGACAAGCTGGCGGCACGGATGGGAATGTCATGCTCTGGTCTGGCCAAGGCGTGCGGTCTGGACCCAACAACATTTAATAAAAGCAAGCGTTGGACACGTGATGGAAAACCACGATGGCTATCGATGAATACAATGGCCAAGGTTGTCGCCGTGGTCGCCCCCAATATTTCACCAGACGATCTGGCAAAACTTATTTTTTCTGATTAATACAAATGGGGCAACGCCCCATTTTTTTATTCCCCGCCCCACTCACCCCCACCCCTGGTCGATATTACAAGGTAGCGGATGAATATCTGGCGATTATTACATCGGCGGCTTTGATCCAGGCCCAAAACAATTATAATGCGCGTATGACTCAAC
>CATNBF010000011.1 GCA_950096895.1 uncultured bacterium
GCCCGATACTGGTCGGACTCTTGCCGCGGTTATAGTCCGACAGGGCCAAATAAAAAAAACCCCAAATGGGGGTTTATTATTTATGGTGGCCCAGGTCGGACTCGAACCGACACTCCTTGCAGAACTTGATTTTGAGTCAAGCGCGTCTACCAATTCCGCCACGGGGCCAAAACCATGGACTTTATTTTGTCGTTGCCTTTTTCGCTTCGACTTTTTTGACCAAACGTGCACTGCGTGCCGGCTTGTGTACTGGTTTTTTTACCGGGGCCGGGGCCTTGCCCTGTTTCTTTTCAATGGCGCGTTTAATTGCCGCCATTTCGTCGGTCAAACGTGATACAGGTTTCGCCATAACATAGCCATCCAGACCGCCATGTTTGGTTAATGTACGCAAGCCCGCCGTCGAAATACGCAACGAGAAATCACGTCCCAAAATATCACTGTGAAATTTTAACTTTTGCAGGTTCGGCAAGAACGTCCGTTTTGTATGACGTTCAGAGTGGGAAACGTTCATCCCAACTTCTGTTTTCTTACCAGTAACTTTACATACACGTGGCATAATTATTAATCCTTTGATAACTGGGGCATAATTTATAATAAAAAACATCAAAAGTCAAGCGATGTTTTTATATTTTAATTATGCGTATTGATGGGCACCGGATAAAAGGTCACTGATCACCTTGACAGGCGAGAAGGTTGTACCGGGAACTTCGACAAAAATCGTGTTCCAATGCGCCATTGCCCCGTTCCATAATCCGGGCCGTTCCATTGCGCGCAGCGGGCGGCCGTTCTGGGATTTTTCAGAAATAAAGCCAGTTTTGGTGTCAACGAATTTCGTTAAATCAAATTTTTGGCCACGCCAATTACGCACGCCACAGATCAAATCGACCGGGTTAAAGTGCGATGATTGTTCCATAATGTGACGTTTGTTGGGGGCAATCTGGCTGGATTCGACAATTTGGGGCGATAGAACACCATTGCCGTTACGGACACGAAATGGGCCGCCGCCGGGTTCCCCAGTATTACGGACAACACCGCAAACACGAGTGGGCCGATTGAGTATTTGGTAGATATCATTGATATTATCAAAATTTGTCGGCATTGATATCCCCAATGTTTTTGTTATAAACGTTTTCATTTCCAATAGGGTATCGGCATTCACATTACCCGAATTCATTTGGGATAGATAGTTAAATATTTTTTCTTGGATCATGACCAGCATGCCGGCCAACGCCCGTTTATAATCGATGGTGTCCCTGCGCTTGGGTTCGGCACAGACATTATCGATATTCTTGATAAAGATAATATCGGCATTGATTTGATTCAAGTTTTCAATTAATGCCCCATGGCCCGCCGGTCGGAACAGCAATGCGCCATTTTGATCGCGAAAGGGTTCGTTATCTGGTGTAACGGCGATGGTATCTGTTTGGGGCATTTGCTGGGACGTGGTGATATGATATGTGACGTTGAATCGCGCGGCATAGTTATTAACAATTTTGGCCAGCAATGCGTCAAATCCTGATTTATGTTCTGGCGAAAGGGTAAAGTGGATGTGCACCTGGTTATCATGTGATGTGGCGTATTGTGCACCTTCGGCCAGGTGTTCGCCCAGCGGGGTAACACCCCCATTGGGTGACGCGTGAAATTTTATAAATGCCTTGGGCATATGACCGTAATTTAATCCGTTTGGATTAATAATGGCGGACACAATATCACGCGATGTTGGGTTGTCGGGGATGAATGGTTTTAAGTCTGGATAAAAAGCCATGCGATCAATCTGATTAACAACCATATCCACAGTGGCGTTAGATGTTCCCGAATCCAAGAACGCATACAGGTCACGAAACATGCGTGTTGCCGCACCAGATGCCGGAACAAATTTCATAATTTTATGATTGCTGCGATATTTATCATATAACGATATCCCTTGGGTACGGGTATGATCATCCATTTGAATAATGCCATCGCCAATAGTTAACGGGGTGACAATATCGGCATAGTCAAATCCGCGTTTGAAATCGCGCATTTGTTCATTGACCGTGTCCAGGCTTAAACCATGTTTTGCAATTTGTTGCAAATCTGTTGATGAAAATTTAGTCATGATCACATCCCCTTTGCTTTTATTTACGATAGTACACAAACGGATATGATGCAATAAATTTGATGGCTTTGATTCCTGTGTCTTGACGCGGGGTGAAATGGTACTATATAAAGGGTAAAATAACAAAGGTGATTGATTATGAATCCAGAAGAAATGCAAGAAACGCCGCAGCAAGCCATCGAAAAATATACGACCGATTTCACCAAATTGGCCGCCGATGGTAAACTGGATCCGGTGATTGGGCGCGATGAAGAAATCCGCCGCACGATTCAGGTACTGTCCCGGCGTACGAAAAACAATCCTGTGTTGATCGGTAATCCGGGTGTTGGGAAAACCGCCATTGTCGAAGGCTTGGCGTCGCGTATCATCGCAGGTGATGTCCCAGAAAATTTGTTGAATAAAAAACTGTTGTCGTTGGATATGGGTGCCTTGATGGCAGGTGCGATGTTCCGCGGTCAATTCGAAGGACGCCTGAAGGCGATCTTGAAAGCGGTCAAAGATTCTGATGGCCAGATTATTTTGTTTATTGATGAATTGCATACATTGGTCGGGGCCGGCAAGGGCGAAGGATCGATGGATGCCGGTAACCTGTTAAAACCGATGTTGGCCCGTGGGGAATTACACTGTTTGGGGGCGACAACGTTGGATGAATACCGTCAATATATTGAAAAAGATCCTGCATTGGCTCGCCGGTTTCAACCGGTTTATGTTGATGAACCAACTGTGGATGACACGATTTCGATTATGCGGGGCCTAAAAGAAAAATACGAAGGCCATCATGGGGTGCGTATTGCGGATAGTGCGCTGGTGTCTGCGGTAAAATTATCTAATCGATACATTACCGACAGATTTTTGCCAGACAAGGCAATTGACTTGATTGACGAAGCCGCCGCCCGTGTCCGGATAGAGGTGGCGTCCAAGCCAGAAAAACTGGACGAGATTGATCGGCACTTGATGCAATTAAAGATTGAACAACAGGCGTTGAAAAAGGAAAAGGATGAAGAATCGAAAAAACGTCTGAAAGATCTGGAAAAGATTATCAAAGAAACCGAAGACCAATCGCGCGAGATGACCGCCCAATGGCGTGCAGAACAAGAAAAGATGCGGGGGCTGTCTGATGCAATGGCGGCACTGGATGCGGCCAAGGCCGAAGTGGCGACCGCCATGCGCAACGGGGATTATGAAAAAGCATCGGCCTTGCAATACGGCAAGATTCCAGAATTAGAAGAAAATATTAAAAAAATGAACGCAGATGCGCGTGAATATAAAACGGTGTTGCCAGAACATATTGCAGCCGTGGTCAGCAAGTGGACCGGCGTACCGGCCGACAAATTGACCGGTGAAGAGCAGGCAAAACTGATGAACATCGAAGACCAACTGCGTAACCGCGTCGTTGGCCAAGATTTGGCGTTGGGTGTTATTGCGCGTGCCATCCGGCGCAGTCGCGCGGGTCTGTCCGATCCACATCGGCCGGCAGGCAGCTTTATGTTCCTGGGGCCGACGGGTGTTGGAAAAACCGAAGTGGCCAAGGCACTGGCCGAATATTTATTTAATGATGATACGGCCATGACCCGCATTGACATGAGTGAATATATGGAACCGCATTCGGTGTCCCGTCTGATCGGCAGTCCCCCGGGGTATGTTGGTTATGAACAAGGCGGTGTCTTGACCGAAAGTGTGCGTCGTCGCCCGTACCAGGTTTTATTGTTTGATGAAATCGAAAAGGCCAACCCAGATGTCTTTAACGTGTTCTTGCAAATTTTGGACGACGGGCGTTTGACCGATGGCCAAGGGCATGTGGTAAACTTTACCAATACGATTATCATCATGACCAGTAATTTGCCCGACATGGCAGCGGTTAAAAAGCATTTCCGTCCGGAATTCATTAACCGAATTGATGATATCGTATTCTTTAACCCGTTGGGAATGGAAGTGATGGCAGACATCGTTCGGATTCAGTTGCGGGGGCTGGAAAAACGTTTGGCCGAACGGCGCATTACGCTGGACATTTCGGACAAGGCGATTAAATGGTTGGGTGAACACGGGTACGATCCGGCGTTCGGGGCCCGGCCGTTAAAGCGACTGATTACATCCACGGTCGAAGATAAAATTGCAGATATGATTTTATCGGGTGCCGTCGGCGAAGGGTCAACCATCCATATCGATGTGAAAAACAAAGACTTGGTTGTGAAATAATTGTTGATCACAAGAAAAACGGGGCATTGCCCCGTTTTTATTTTTCCATCTGGTATTGCGTGTTGGCGATATCAAAGATGCGCCCCCGGGCCAAGGCATGCACCTTGGATGAATTAAGTAGGATTGATGAACGATTGCTTAGCATTAGGCGTAAATTATCCGTATTTTCCATAACATCACAGATATAGGTGTGCGTTTGTGAATACATCATTGGGCGACCAAATGTGCGGGCCCGCAGATCTGGATCATAAATTTGCCACAGGGGACGGGTGGGTAGTTTAGAATCCGTGGTTACAATACCATACACCCCCAGGATTGTTCCATCCATAAATGTCGCGATCCGGGTATTAAGATGATTTTTCAATATCAGGTTGCCATTAACAAACACATCGTTATAGGTTCCGTCTAGTGTCATCTTGACCTGCTTGACTGTTACAGACAAGACATGTGTTTTGGTTGTTTGGTCGGAAACTTTTTGCGGCACCGCATTTTTATCGTCTGATTTGATGGGCGATGATTTATCCGGGACAATGTTTGTTATTTGGGGCACCGTTGATGCCGCCGGCATATCCGGCACAACCCGGATAGAACGTGGTGTTTGCGTTTTATCTTCGGGTGTAAATATAAATGGTTCCTGGGGGATGATGGTGCCATCGTGGGTGATGACGACCGTTTCACGAATGGATTTGGCCGCGTTTATCGTTTGTAATCCCGCGGGGACATTTATTATTTGAATTGCATTGGTCCCCAGTGCCAGATGCCATGTATATTTATCAGAATTAAATGAGTCACAAAATAATTCATGGCTGACCGGGTTATATTTAATTTCAGACATCCAACGGGGTAAGCCTTTGGGTACGTTACCAGATTTACAATTAATAATTAAAAAGCGGGGGTTGCCAATTTCGGGGACTTTGCGAATAATGGCAATATTTGATCGTTGGTCAAACAGGGCCAATTCAAACGGTTCGATTGCCCCATATGCGATGTTTTTTCTTTGCCCTGATGCATATTTGAAAAACAACGAATATGTGCCGTTCGCCTTATCAATTCTGAATAACGGTAATGATCGGCTAGCGGCGTCCGGTTTTGAATTTTCTGGCGCAGCCGGTGTGGGGCTATTCGCCATGGTTTCATCTGGTTCGGATTGGACAAGGTTATATTTTCCAACAAAACAATCCCGGGTGGCATCATAGCCGGGAAAGCGTTCTGCCAACACCACGCGCAGATTATCGGGAATAACACCGGAATGCTTTTTCTGGAACGCATATGTTGAACGCAGCGTCGAATCAGTCATCTTTTGATAATGTTCTATGGTTTTGGGTTTGCGAAAGACATCTGCCTTGGGATCATAGCCGGGAAAGCGTTCTGCCAACACCACGCGCAGATTATCGGGAATAACACCGGAATGCTTTTTCTGGAACGCATATGTTGAACGCAGCGTCGAATTATTCATCTTTCGATATTGTTCTATGGTTTTGGGTTTGTTGAAAACATCTGCCTTGGGATCATAGCCGGGAAACCGTTCCGCCAAGACCACGCGCATATTTTCTGGAATGCGATGATATTGGTTTTTACAATATGAATATGCCATACGCAGAGCCATGTCCGATTTTTGCCGATATTCATCAATTGTGACCGTTCCATATTTGCGGTGTGATATCTTTGGTTTTGGGGTATTGGTTTCCGATGTATCTGGATGATGATCGGTTGATGCAACGGTCTGGTGATCGGGTGCGGGTGTTGATTGTGTGGCCATACGCCGGGCCAATGCGTTCGATATAATCGTCATCAATTGTGGTGCGATTTGAATTAAATCATCCCACAGTTTTGGATCATGCAAGATATCTGTAATCAGGGATATTAATTCTGGACGTGTGAAATTAAAATCTGGATTTGGTTTGTTGGACATCTATCAACCCTTTGATGTTATTTAAGCAAAGGATTAAATAAATTTTGATAAAAATCAACAAGTTCTGGTGTTTGGCTGGATTGATCGCCCATAAACCAGATTTTAATTTGACGCCTTGGCGCAATAGGATTTGTTTATCTGGGTCTGGATCCATGTAATATTATAATCGTCCGCAGAAGATAGTTTTTTGCATTCCGTGAAATTGGACGCGCCCTTGCAAGAATTTATGGCCGCGGTACAGTCACTTTCCTTGGTTAAGGTTTTTGTGCGCAGGCATTGATCCATTGTCGCATAACATATTGATTTTAGGGAATTATTTACTCCCCCTACGCTCGGGTTGCAAACGATGCCGGTGGCGGCCTTGATTATGGCGTTATCGTCACCGGTGATATTGCTTACACTTTTACAAGATTTGATAATATTGCTGCATGCATTGGCGGCCAACGTGCAATTATCGGCCCGGATGTTATTTTTGTTCAAGCATGATTGCACATCCGTCATACATTTTTCGGCATGATCGGATAAAACTTCGTCCTGGGCGGCCTTGATAATCGCCAGTGTGCGTTGCAGATAATCTGATACAACCGCGTTATTTGTGGCATATACGCGATTATTAATGGTGCCCCCGGTATAGGTGTATTCTTGACACTTGTTCAGCACGTACATACACATACCATGTGTTTTATTATCTGTTTGATAGCCAATTTTGTTCAACAAAAATGTCGCAATATCGTTTGAATGTGTGGTTGTCGGCTGATAGCTTTTCAGGGTATTAGAGACATATTTGCTGATTGATCCGTCGTCTGTCCATGGGGAGTTCGAAGAACTACCAGGTGACCAAACAGTAGTGTATAAACCCTTTGACGTGTCGCCGGCAGAGCCAGGTTCGCTGCCGATAATCAGGCTGCCGTTGACGATGTATTTACCACTGGGGTCCAGACAGCCCTGGTAATCTGTGCCGCAAACGAATTCGTCTTGCATACATTTATCCAGTTCTGTGACGCATTCTTTGAACGTGTATTCATTCTTTTGACGGGCCACCAACAGACGCGCCTGTTTCAATACATTTTCGGCGTTGTTTAGGGTGGCGGTCATTTGACTATTTGCTTCGTTCAAGCTGCGTTCATAGGCGATACATTGTTTATCAATTTCCAGATCGTATGAATTCGTTACGATGGTGGCATTGACGCCTTGGGCGACGCAGCTGTTTAATACACTGGTCTTGCATCGGGCCGCGGCGGTTTTATATAACGCGTCGCCCCGTTGATTATTGATAGATGTGTTTGTTGTTGTGCCCAACAAGCTGCCCAGGTCAAAGCCCGTGCTGTCGATTGAAAAGTTCATCAGCCCACTGATATCCAGGCCCATATTGTTGCCACTGGATGTTGTTGTGGTGGTGGTATTCGCACTAAGGATTAGATCCCGAATCTCGTCTAAATTGCTTTTGATATTCGATGTGTCCGTGGTGCCGGCCATTTTTAATTCCGCCTCTGTCTGGGTGAACAAGGTGGTTATTTCGTCGGCACTTAACCCGATATAGCGGATATCTTGGGCGATTTTTTGCAATTCTGAATTGGCGGTGCGCAAATTCGTTTCCATCTGCTCGTAATTTTTCAGATTAGAGCTGCAGCTGCACCGGCCTTGGTTTTCGTCCAATACGTTACAATAATTATCCATACATGCCGCATATTGGGCCTTGCAATATTCGGTCAATTCCAACATCGATTCCATTTCAGATGTTGTGGTGGGGCCGGTGTCTTCACTGCTGGTCCCGGATACGAATGGTGACGATACAGATGTTGCGGTCGGAATGCGCGATGCGACGCCGGTGCCACTGCCACGTACACTGACCCGGCCGGTATATATTGGGGTGTTAACAGTGTCTGTTTGGGTTAGGGCCGTGGTGGTTGCGGCGCGCGCCGTTACCACCGATCCAGTTTTTGATGCCGCGCGGGCAACACTGGGGGTCGATGGCGTGGTTGATGTCGTGGCGGCGCGCGATGTGACCGTGTTGACCACCGGGCGTGCCACCGCCGTACGTGCCGCGGTCCCACGCGTTGTTGTTGTGCGTGTGCCGGTCGATGTTGACGATTGGGTTGATCCAACCGCCCGTGATGCGCCACCTGTTGCCCCAGGTCGTGTGGCCGTTGGCCGTGAAACAGTTGTTCGATTTTGTACCCCGGTGGCGCGTGTGCCACGTGTGGTCACAGTGGTTGATGCAGCCGGGCTGACCCGGGATGCGGTTCGATTTGATGTCCCACGTGGTGAAACCGGTGTGGTTGGCACCGCAGGCACAGACCGCGTCGCCGGTGTTTCCGGGGTTGAATCTTGGGTATCTTCATCGTCAGAGATTACGTCAGAATCATCAATATAGTCGTCGGTGTATTCCAGATCATCGCCATAGAAGATGGGTGCCACCTCTGCAAATGCGGGCAAAACCAGTAATCCGGCAAGTACGGCGATCAATCGTTTCATGGTTGAAATAACTCTTTCCTTTCGGTTGATTTTATCATATCTGACCATCTAAAACAAACGAAAAATGACACGAGAGTTAAAATCGTTTTTGTAAAGATCGGATTAAAATCATAATTATTTTATTTTTTAATGTTTTTTGCTTGTTGTTGGTGATAGATATATACTATAATGTTGCGATGATTTGGCAAAAGATGGGAAAACGATAGGAAAAAATGATTAAGACAGTATCTATGATTGTTTGTGCATTGCCGTTGATTGGGTGTGCGACGGTTCCGACATCGACGTGTGATGCGCGGCTGGATGGGTATGTGGCAAAGATAACACCGGATGATTTTAATTATAATCCGTTGGAAACACCAATTGCGACGATTTATCAGGCTGAACTGGCGCGTCCAGGGATTAGTGGTGCGACATTAATCGAAGATGGATTATCGGCGTTTGTCATTCGGGCGGCATTTGCCCGTATGGCAACCAAGACAATTGATCTGCAAACCTATATCTATAGTAATGATTTTTCATCCAAGGTGTTGGTGGGCGAATTAAAAAATGCCGCCGATCGTGGGGTCAAAGTGCGGGTCTTGGTCGATGATTATGGAACGAATTCAGATATTGTGGATGTGATGTTATTGAACCAGCACCCGAATATAGAGGTCAAGGTCTTTAACACGGTACATAACCGGGCCAAGATTTTATATTATCCGCAATTCTTGATGGATTTTAACCGGTTAAATTCGCGTATGCATAACAAGCTGTTTGTGGTGGATAATATCGCGCTGATTACCGGTGGCCGTAATGTCGGCAGTAATTATTTTTATCCAGAAACAGCATCGAATTTTTCGGATACAGATGTGTTATATTTGGGGGATATGACACACTATGCCACCGATAGCTTTAATGAATATTGGAATCATCATCTGGCCATTCCGGCATCGGTATTTCCCAAGGCCCGATCCAAAAAAGCGACAAAAAAATTAGAAAAAAGTTTCGAAGAAATTCGCCAGCGGGCGCAATCGGACATCCGCGCCTATGATACTATTATTAACATGGCCCAGAACGAATATCGGGCACGTGGGTTTGATTTCAGCTGGGGGCGCGGGAAATTCTTGGCCGATCCCCCCCAGAAAGTAGAAATGTCCATGCGGGAAAAAGAACAGTACAAGGGTGATATAATTGAGACATTACAGCATTTGTGGAATACAACCCAGGATTCTGTGTATTTGTCGGCGGCGTACTTTGTTCCTGGGCCGGGTGGGTTGAAACATATGCTGGGTGAAGAGCGTGATGGGGTGCATCTGACGATTGTGACCAATTCGCTGGCGTCGACGAATGCCCCGACGGTGTATGCCAAGTGGGAAAAGTATCGAAACAAGCTGATTGAATCTGGGGCAGATGTTTATGAATTCATGTTGTCGGCAGAAAATCTGCGGGGCAAGGAACATGATCGCGAACGCAAGCAATCCAGTTTTTCTGTCCTGCATAGCAAGACGATTGTCTTTGATGATGATATTTCATGGATTGGCAGTTTTAATTTAGATCCGCGCAGTGCCTATTACAACACAGAAAACGTGACGATTTTCGAAAGCGAAGATTTTGCCAAAAAACTGCGCGAGATGATTATTCGCGATACAAAAACGTCATGGCATGTCACCCTGGACGATGGGAAACCGGTTTGGACCGGGATGCGTCCGGGTGATACGACGCCGCGTGTTTATCATCGGTCGCCAGATACCAGCATTTTCCGTCGTGCGTTAAAGGTTCTGACGCGGGCGGTTCCAGAAAAGTTCGTGTAAATTATTCCCGCCATCGGCGGGATTTTCATTGGGTGGATCAATCAGAATTTGTGGTTTCGTTTTTTATTTTCACAATCCATCGGTCCATCACATCGTCATAGACATCGTTGGTATTCAAGACGTCAAATCGTTTTAACTTGCGCATGCCGTATTCGCGCCCCCCGCTGCCGCCACCTTTGAGACAGCGATCGCGAAATTCTTGGTACGATTTGGTGACATAGTGATTGCACCGAATTTTTTTGCATGGGGGTGGGTTATTTGTTTGGTTGATGCGGCCCAGATGGCGGCCATTTTCATCAACGGTGAATCCGGCAACGTCCACCTGGTGCGGGTTGGATTGACGAACGACCATACGGGGATTGGCGATAGATTTTATCCCATGAAAGTGGGTTTCATGATGCTTGTAATTTTCAATAACCAAACCATGAGGGGCGGTGATATGACCACTGTTGCCATAGCAGACCCAGGTCATAATAATTTGGGAAAAGTGGCCAGGGATACTGTTGATGAAATCCATGATATGGTCATGGTTGGGGGTAACGATAAATTCATCCAGGTCAATTCGTGCCATCCACCGCATATCATTGCGGTGGCGTTTGATGGCATCGATATAGGCGTCATTTTGGCGTTTTTCACCCGAAATGTGGGTTAATTCAACAATTCCGCGTTTTATATAGGGGGCCAGAATTTCGGTGGTGTTATCATCAGAATCATTATCGTATAGGTAAAACATATCAACGCCGGCGGCAATGTGATAATCCAACCATTCTTTGATATAGGGGCCTTCGTTTTTCATGATGGCCACCACCCCCAGGGTATGTTTGAATGTGCGTGTGCGATCTGTGCGGCGTGTGCGCCAATAGTTAATTGGCCCCATTAACAAAATATTGCGTATGGATCGACGATAGGTTTTGATCGGAATCCACCATGTTAACAGAATTGTCATCTGGTGATAAAACCGGTTGCGGATTGGAATAAAGAAACCACCGTTTTTTTGTTTCGCGGTTTAACCCCAGAAAAAAGGCAAAAAAATGGGTAAAAAAATGAAACAAAAAAACGGTGGTTTTTTTGTTTCATAGATTTGGTTTTTGGTCCGATTTTATGCGTTGATGATTTCGATCAAGCGGTGTGTAACATCGTCGGCCGGGATTCTTTCTTGGGCCATTGTGTCACGGTGACGCAGGGTGACGGTTCCATCTTCGATTGTTTGATGATCGACCGTGATACACACAGGTGTGCCGATTTCATCATGCCGGCGATAGTTTTTACCAATGTTGCCGGAATTTTCCAGTTCGATCCGTCCCAGACCCAATGCCCGTAATTTTGTTACAATATCGTTCGATATCGTCAACAGTTCGGGTACATTTCGCGCCAGCGGGATAACCGCCGCCTTGACCGGGGCCAATTTCGGTTTTAATTTCAAGACAATACGTGATTTACCGTCGCCCAGATCTTCGTCCGTATATGCATTTAACATAACGGCGAACATTGTGCGGTTAACACCCATTGCGGTTTCGATCACATAGGGGATAAAATTGTCACCGGTTTGCGGATCACTGTATGCCAATTTGGTGGTGCTGTCTTTATTTTCCATAACATTGGCGGTGATGTTGAATTCAGATTGGGCCTTGGTGTGTGATCCCAGGTCAAAGTCTTGACGGTTATGAATTCCTTCGACTTCGTCAAAGCCATCGGGGAATTCGTATTCGATATCGCCGGCCGCCTTGGCATAATGGGCCAATTTTTCATGCGGGGTAAAGCGCAATTTTTCCGCCGGAATCCCCAAGACATTTATCCACCAATTCATACGGGCATCGCGCCACATATCAAAATATTTTTCATCGTCACCGGGACGGACAAAGTATTGCATTTCAGCCTGTTCGAATTCACGCATGCGGAATACAAAACCACGTGGCGAAATTTCATTACGAAAGGCCTTGCCGATTTGGGCAATCCCAAACGGCAGCTTGTGCGGTTTCGCGTCCAAGACGTTCTTGAAATTCGTATAGGTTGTTGTTGCTGTTTCCGGACGCAGGTATGCATTAATTTCCCCGTTTGCCGTTGCCCCAATCGACAGACCCATCATCAACATATATGGGCGGGGTTCGGTTAAATCCGTGCTGCTGCAATTATCGCAACGGGTTGGGTCGGCCATTTTGTCTTGGCGCATGCGGGCACCGCATTTCTTGCATTCAACCAATGGGTCGGAAAAGCAGCCTTCGTGTCCAGAATATTTCCACAGTAACCGGTTTGTAATCAAGGCGGCATCCAAGCCTTCGATATCGTCACGGGCATAGACCATTGTGTTCCACCATGCTGCACGGATGTTTTTCATTAATTCAACACCATAGGGGCCGTAATCATACGCCCCGCCCAGACCCCCGTATATTTCAGATCCGGTGAAAATAAATCCGCGTCGCTTGCACAGGGCGACAATATCATTAATCGATGCTGGCATGTTTTACCCCCAAAAGAAAAACTGTTACTTTATAATACGTGTATTATATTATCTCTAAAATCATATTTTGCAAAAGAAATTATTTGTTGACAAATGTGTAATATTGTCCTATATTGTTCAGTAACAAAGGGTTATAAAATGTACAAAAGCATAACGACAGCAAAATTAGACAATATGGATTTAGAACTGGATCAATACGCCGATGCGGGGCCGCGTGAAATGCACCGTCGGATGATTGATTCTGGGCGTGACGCGATCCAGGCGGCCCGTGCGGCCAATGGGGTGGTGCGCACGCGCGCAGGATGGGCCATCGTTGGTATTTTGGCGATGATGGGATTAAGATATGGCGATCCGGTTGTTGCGTATTATGTTGGTATGGTGATGTACCCAGGTTTGATGGGGGCAGTGTTGGCAGCAGCGCATAAAAAGCGGACGGTTAAAAAAAATATCCGCGAAGCGCGATCGTCAATCTCGGCCTTGCTGATGTCTGGTTTGGAAAAAAAGAAATAATAGGCTGGTATTGACAAATAAAATTCATTGTATATAATAATAAGTGTGATGAGGGAAAAGATTAAATTTACCGAAAGGGGTTAACAATGGCAGGACATGTGACATCTGAAACTTTTGCTTGGGCGATGCGGTTGTTGAATTTACCGATGAATGCGACCCGGCACCAGATTGAGACCAGAATCAATCATTATCGTCAGCGGTTTAATCCGGCGAAAAAGCCGGGTGATCCCCAATATATCAAGGTTTATAATGCCATTTTGTTGGCCCAACGGATTTTAGATTCTTACTTTTTGGTCTTGGATATTGAAAATAAACGGCGTAAATCCCCAGAAAACAAAGAATGGGTGCGTCAACAATATGCAAAATATCAAGAAGAACAGCAAGAAAAGCAGCCCCGCAAGGTTTTACGTCAAGATGATGACGTGCGCCGGGCCATTGATGAAATACGTCAAAAAATTGCAGCCAAGAAAGCAGCCGCGGCGGCATCCCAGGGCCAGACGGTTAACGTTTCTGCGCCCGTCCAGCCAGATGTAAAGGTGGCGCAAGCAGACAAAGCAACCCAGGTTGCAGAAGCGGTGGCCCAGGTTCAAGCACAACAAGATGCCGATACTGCCAAAGCAATTCGTGCGGCCGAAATTCGTGCCAAGCGTGTGGCAAATCTGGTCAAGGCCCGCGCCGCCAAGGCGGCCAAACGTGCCGCCCGTCTGGCCGAAGCCGCCCGCCAAGAAGAATTAGCCCGCGTGGCCGAAGAAAAACGTCAAGAAGAAGCCGCGCGCCAAGAAGAATTGGCCCGTCAAGAAGAAGCCGCCCGTCAAGTTGATGCAGATGTTATTCAGGATAAACCGGCGGCAGGGTATGTTGACATGCTGTTCGGGCCAGTGGAACAACCGGTTGTGGTTCCCACCCAGGCCGAAGATCAAAAGCAAGACCAGCCCACCGATGGTCGCATTGATTTAGATTCATCAGATGTGGCGCAACCGGATACAGAAAACCAAGCGTCAGACCAGCCGATGGCGTCCGCCGTTGAAACGGCGGAAAAAGATACGGACACCCGCAGCGACGACGAAATTCGTGCGTCGAACGAAGCGTTCTTGCGCGAACAAGAACAATTGCGTCGTCAAGCGGTGGCCGCACAAGAAGCGTCTGTGCAGAAAGTAGAAGAGATGCCGACACGTGAAAGCGAAGAAATTCGTGCATCAAATGAAGCCTTTTTGCGCGAACAGGCCCAAATTCATCACCAGGCGTCACAGGATCTGCAAGAACGGTTAGACGAAGAAAACAAGATGGCGAACCAGCGCAAGGTGAAATTTAACGCGCTGCGTCTGGCCGAAGAAGCCGAGAAATCAGAAGCCACACGTCGTGCCCAGGCAAACATTGCCCGCGAAGAACGCATCAAGCAGCATATAGACCGTATGAAAGACCAGGTCAAGTCGACCAGTGCAGAATATACTGCGGCGCAGGGAAAGCTGAATACGATTTTGTATGCGTTGCCGCGGCCCATTGATTACAAGGCCAAGGTCAAAGCGCAAAAGCGCAAGGTGCACGAAGCCTATGTTCAAATGAAAGAAATTAAAAAGCATTTGGCCAAGGCAGAAAAGCAGGCGGATCGTGGCAAATTTGATTTAGAGGCCGAAGATGCACGCTGGGCCGCGGAACAGGCGCGGTTGAGTGAGATTGCAAAAGCAGCCAAAGTGGCCGCAGAACAGGCGAAACGTGATGCAGAAAATGCGCGTCGCAGCCAGGTTATGGCGGTCGCAGAAAAAATAGCGTCGACCAAAAAGCCGGGTTCAGATCATGATGATAATCACATCAATGGCAATGGGACATCGGCGGCAAGTGTTTCAGGGGTGGGCGTCAATGCTGGACGCACCCAAACATCGGCCCCAGCGGCCCGGCCGGGTTATGCCGCAATAGAACAGGCAAGTATCCCGGTTGATCAAGATAAACCCAAGACCTTGAAAGACTATGAACAACGGTTAAAGCAATATATGCAGCAGCCGATAACCCCCAAGCAGCAACGCCGGGTTGATCGTATGTGGGGTATGGTTGAAAAAATCAAAAGCTTGCAAAAGTATGTCAACTATTCTGTTGTTGCCCAGGTGGTTGTTGGGTTACTGGGATATTTGGCCAAAGATATGAATATTCTGGAAATGGAGCTGAATGTTGAAACATTGACGATTTCGACCATTGTTTCGGCGTCGGTTCTGACGGCGTCGTCATGGGTCTTGTTTAACAAGATGGCAAACAAGCGTCGGATTCTGGCGTGTGAATACCAGATGCTGCAAGAACGTTAATGGTATAGATAAATCCCGCCAGTGGCGGGATTTTTTAATCGTTACAAATGATGATATACGGGGGAAACGATCGGGTGGTATCAATACCCCGTGATCCGCAATCCATACAATTAAATCGTCTGTTTTGGGAATGGATCCGATCAATCGGCACGGTATGTCCATCGACCGCCGAGACATGGGATACATACGTGCGGGTCGGGAATCCAAAATAAAATCCTCGCGAATCCCCACGGCAAGATGATGCGCCGCCGGGATAGCAACGGGGATCTTCGATCTTGTCCGGATTGGGAATGCAATACGTTGTACATGTTTCCGTATCGGTAATGGCATCTTCGCAATCGGTGCATGATGTTGTTGGAATACGCAGTGTTGCCCCCAATGGGCCATAAACCGCGGTGTATCGTGTGGAATCGCACTTTTTTTCCGATGGTTCCAGGCTGGGGTCGGGGACACATTCCCATTCCAATGTGTTGTAATTTAGGCGTGCGGTCATTTGATCGGGGCATACCTTGTCTGGAAATGGGTTAATGCATTCCCAGACAGTATCGACCATAACGGCGGTTTGTCGGTCTGCGCATAGTGGGCGTCTGGTTTCGTCGGGGACGCATTCTTGGATATCGGTATCCCATATCATATCACCGGCGCATGTGGTCTTTGGGTTGGCGTTAATGCATTGCCATCGACCAAATCGATATGTTTTAACAGTCCCAACGGCGCATGTAATATCTGTGGCGTCGGGGGCGATGAATTCTGTTTCGGGATCTGGCATCTCGTATTGGGTTAGATAAACCAACTGGCCATTGGTTAATTCCATTTTTTCTGCCAATTTTTTGGGGATGGTTCGGCCCGGGGATGCGGTACCAGATATGATGGTGCCATCTTGGTAAATGCCAAATGTCCCCGCATCTGGGTATGATTGTTCCAGAATTTCCAGCATATTGTTATACATATCCCCGTCCAGCGGGCGGGTTGCCGTAACGATATAACTAAAATCAGGCTTTTTACCCCGTACGATTTCGCAATCGGTTACGGTTAATCGCGCATTCATGCATACCATATCCCCATAAATACCATTTTGATCGATACAGATATCATTGAATTCTGTGCCCCGTAACATGGCCCCATGAGCGGTTGCCACGCATTCTGCGATGCCCCGCATATCCGCCGCGGCGATGGCGTATTCTGTTTCATGTTTTTCCACACGCATAGACGGCGAAGAGATGAAATAATATCCGGCCATAAACAGTGTTACCAAAAACAGAATAAAAATATTCATCATTCCCCCTTGCGATTTAATAAAAGTCTAGCTAATATAAAGGAGAAGTTCAACACCAAAAAACAGACGTGCACGTTATGAAAAAAATCTTAATCTTTTTGTTCTTGGGGGCATGTGGATTTTCGCCCATGTTTTCTGGGCACAGTACAGACGTCTATGTTCCGCCGATCAGTGGGATTAACGGTATCGAATTACGAAATGCATTAAATGCAAAGTTTGGGGGCGCACGCGATCCCAACGCGATGTATAAATTAACCATTAATTTGGCCGAACCGGTGACCACGTACAAGGCGTTACAAAACACCGGGGATGCATCCTGGCGCGAGGTGCAGGTGGCCGCATCTTATACACTAAGCACAGGTGATGAAACATTGGCCACAGGATATGAAACCGCATCAGAATCGTATGCATTTGTACGTTATCTGGTGGCGGCAAATGCGTCATACAATAATGCTGTGGCGAATACAATTAATGTCTTGGCAGATAAAATCAGCGCACGTGTGATTGCCGAAATAAATGCCTATGATCATGGGGGCAAAGACGCCCGATGAAATGGAAAGATGCTGATTTTAATAATGGAATTGAAAAGATTCGCGCGGTCTTGATTTATGGGCCCGACGCCGGCCAAGTGGATGAGTATTGTGATCGTGCGGTTGAAAAGCTGGGGATTGATAAAGACAATCTGTTTGCGCTGGATTCCAATGACTTGCGGGAAAAGCAGGATGCTTTGTTTGCGGAAAGTTGTTCCCCATCGATGTTTGGTGGCCGCAAGATGGTTATTATTTCTAATGCCGGGGACAGTGATGCGCGTATCATTAATGAATTGGTTGATCATTCGGGATTATGCGCAACGGTAATTGTATGCGGGGGGGATTTGCGTGCCGGTGGGGGATTGCGCACCTTGTTCGAAGGGGGCGATGGGATCGCCGCCTTGGCGTGTTATACCGATGATGCACGAACGTTGGGGGCATTGATTCAGCGTGAATTATTTGCCGCCGGTATCACCCAGATTAAACCGGATGCTATGACATATATGACGACCCATTTGGGGGGCGATCGGGGAATTACACGTGGGTTCTTGGGCAAGATCGCGTTATATGTTGATGATAAGAAGATTGTCGAGCTGGAAGATGTGGAAAAGTGTCTGCCGGATACGGCGGCGGCGGATACTGATGAATTTTTATATTCGCTGACGGCGGGTTATATCAATCAGACGATGACGGCGTTGGATCGCTTGCTTTATGACAATGCGGAACCGAACATGTTGGTTCGGATGTTGGATGGGCATTTCAAAAAGTTATTAACGGCGGTGGTTGATGGTCAGATGCCCCGTTTGTTCTGGAAGGTTGCAGACAAATTTAATCTGGCGGTCAAAATCTGGCCAGAATCAGAAATATCCAATGTTCTGGTACGGTTAAATGAATTGGAAAAACAATTGCGCACCACCGGTATGCCGGCCGAGGTTTTATTGCGGGACTTTGCATTGAAATTGGCGGTACGTGGTGCAAAATTATCAGTCAGGAGAAGAAATTAATGTTATCATCTGTATATGCCCCAAAAGATTTTAAGCGGTTACGTGCGGTTGGGGACTTGGTGGCGCGGTGCTTTGATTTTATTTCCCCACATATTCGGGCGGGGATTTCGACCGGTGAAATTGATCGTATGGTTGCGGAATTCTTGAAGGAAAATGGGGCACGGTCTTCGGATCTGGGGTACCAAGGGTATCCAAAAAATATTTGTACATCGGTCAATGATGTTATTGTTCATGGTATCCCCAGTGATGATGTGATCTTGAAAGACGGTGATATTGTTAATGTGGATTTGACCGCCGAATACAAAGGGTTTCATGGGGACGCATCACGGATGTTTATGATTGGAAATGTGACGCCACGGCATCGTGAATTGGTTCAAACATGTCAAGATGCATTGAACGCGGCGATTTCAATATGCGCCCCGGGTGTTCCATTGTCTGAAATTGGCAAAACGATCGAAGCCGTGGTCAAACCCCATGGATTTTCGATATCCCGTGACTTTGTTGGGCATGGTATTGGTCGGGTCATGCACGATGATCCCCAAATTTATCATTTTTATGATCGGACATGGGATCGGGTGAAAATGGTCCCAGGTTTGGTCTTTACCATTGAACCCATGATTTGCGTGGGGGATTCGGCATGCAAGATTGATCGTGACGGGTGGACCGCGCGAACAATTGATGGTGGATGGTCGGCCCAGTGGGAACATACACTGGGGATTACCGAAGACGGTGTAATTATATTTACCGAAAAAATGATTTGATGGAACGTTGTGGGGGCATGTTCAAGTGACAGCGGGCAAGGTATCTTGGCAGGATGGACATCGCGAACGGTTGCGGGAAAAATTTCTGACGGCAAAGTTGGTTGATTACGAGCTGATGGAGCTGCTGTTGAGTTATGCGATCCCACGGCGCGATGTGCGACCGCTGGCACGGGAACTGTTACAGCGTTATGGTGGCATATACCAGGTTTTGGTTGCACCCATTGATGAATTGACCAAGTTTTCGGGTATGGGAAAATCCGCGGCCACGTATATTAAGGTTATGCATAGTTTAATGCTGCGTGGGTATAACGGTGTGTTAAAGCAACAGCCTGTATTTTTCGAAGTGGATCAACTGATGGACTATTGCCGGTTATTGGTGGCTGGCAAGACCATTGAAGAATTCCATATTTTATATTTGGATAAAACGTTTCGGTTGTTGGCCGATGATTTGCATAGTTCAGGAACCGTCGATTGGGCGGCGGTTTATCCCAAAGAAATATTAAAGCGTGTTTTAGACCTGGGGGCGCGGGTTGTTATTATGTTGCATAATCATCCAACACCCAATATGTCTTTTTCCAATGATGATATTGAATTGACACGAACGCTCCAGGCGATTTTGCATACGATTGATGTTGAACTTTACGATCATTTATTGGTGTCGGGCAATATTGTTTATTCGGCAAAAAATATGTTCTTGTTGTTAAACAGCAATAAATCGCGTGGCGACGCATCGGTGGCGGCGGTCGCCATGGATGATTGATTAAAATAAATCTGCAACATTACATATTTCTTTGACAGGCATTGTTTCACCGGAACGAATTTCATTTCCATTTATGCGGTATGTGGTGCGTGTGGCCATGGTTGGTGTTGTCCATGTGTCGCGCCATGGGCGGGAAATTTTTATAATATGAAAGGTGGGGCGAAAAACAAACTGGAATCGTTGCAGGGCGCAATCTGCACTTTCGATTGTTCGCATATCTTTGGGTGTCACATCGCGATAATTGGTCCCGTCATAGAGTTCGATTTTATAGTCATCATAGTAATGATCGGTTCCATTTTCAATGCGGGTGCGGGTGATTCGATCAGCATGACCGTCGCCATTGATATCACGCATAAACACATCGCGGCGTGCGATGCCGGCACCAAATTCATCCAGTTCGTATCGTGTTGTGGCGTCTGGTTTACCCAATCCATCAGAAAATTTGGCCCCAGCGCGCCGGGTATCAGACGATGGTATGGTTGGGGATGTTACGCCATGGGGGGGAATGGGACGGGATTGGCGGCCCATCCACAAGACATAGGTCAATCCCCCCACAGCGATTATTAATCCGATAATGATCAATGCAATTCCCATGCGGCCGGATTGTGAATTTTTCATGTGTGATCCTTTGTTTTGATTTATTATTCAGATGGCGATTTCGCGTCCCGGCGTCCATCCTTCGACCCGGCGGATGGCCGATACAACCGCGTTCAATTGATCTTTGGTTAAATCACGGATATAAATGCCGATATCAATACCGGTCAGACGGGCCAAGTTCTGTTGATACGCGGCGGTATCGTTTTCGTGGGGCGGGGCATAGCGGGCGATCGCATCCGCCACGGTTAGGTTACGATAGCTGTTTCCCGTCAACAGGGCGGCGATGGCGCGGGCCCCTGTTTCTGCATCAGGAAAGACGGCAAAGCCACCCGCCGCCCCGATGGCCCCCATGCGGCGTGCAAATTTAGAATCACGAATGTTACCGGGATTTTGGTTGCGCCAGGCGCGACTGCCCCCGGTGCGGCGGATCCCACCCCCGGATGCATCGGTGTAGATAACATCGCCGCCTTGTTCGGTGACGCGCGTGATAACGATCGACATGTCCAGTGTGCGGGCCGTGGGTTGTGTGGGCGCATCTGATGATGCCGGTGGGGTGGGGCGTGGTTGCAGGATTGGTTCAATGGGATTGTTGTTTTCCATTGGTTCCAGATCTGGTTCATTTATTATCGGGTCTGTCCGTTCGGGTGATTGTGGTGTGGCGGTGATGCCGTGATCAATAATATCGATATTGTCATAGAGTTCGACAGTATTGCGGGCGGCAAATTGCGCCGATCGGGCATCGAGCAGGCGGTCAATATCTGGACGTGATATTTGGATCGTACGGCATCCGCGTGCGAATAAATCATCCCCAAATATCAGGTTGATAATAGGCACCGCCAACGTCAATGTTCCAAACATTAATGTCAGATTACGCAAATTAGTAATCAGGTCGGTCTTGCCCCCCCGGATCAGCGAGATGGCCCATCCAAACAACAACATGCCGGTAATCAGAAAAATGGCCGTCCATGCATATTCGATAAAGGTTTCAAAACTGCGCAGGATGCATGATGGATCTTCGATATAAATAAAAGACCCATCCGTGCCCAATATATGAAAGCCGGCGTTTTTTAGTAATCGAAGTGTTGTTTCTGTATTCAATGACCATCCATGCCGTTTTTATTTCTTGGCCGATGCCCCGGTAAAAAATCCAGGGATCGAAAATTCGTCATCATTGGCGGCGATGCCGGCCCATCCAAACAGGTCACCCATCAGGCCGGGATCTTCGCGTTTGGCTTTTTTGAATGGCAAGATATTTTTTAATTTGCCAATCTTGCCCCGGCCATCAGGTGTGGTGTCGGTGACAATTTTATCTTTGGTTTCAACAAATTCAGATGCCAGTTGGGCCAATGTTGCGTCTGTATCTTCTAGATCCATTGGGGCGGCCGTAATTGCCGGTGCCGGGATGACGTCATCAGTTGCCATATCTGAATCATCCAGGGCAGACGTTGGGGCGTCATGATCCGGACGCAGGGGCGTCATTTGTTCCAATAATTCTTCGAGTGTTTTTTCACCATTATCTTCTGGGGCATCATCCGTAATCATATCCGTAATGGATTCCGGTGTGTCATCATCATTGTCAGATTCTGGGATATCGTCAATGTCAATATCGTTGATCGAAACACTGGTGATTGTGATGGCGTCCGACGTTGTGTCGTTGGCGTCAGATGTAATGATGGATATATTTGTGTCGTCTGATGGAATGTCATCGGTGTTTGGATCGATGGTTGACGTTTCTGATATGGTTTGCGCGGCCAAGACCGATAATATCGGAACAATTTTTTCATCCCCATTTCCGTCGGGTGTCGAATCACATGGTGTTATTTCATCGTCAATGATGGGGGAAACTTTGGCCGTGTCGCGTGTCCGTCGCCGCGTCCGTGATTTTGCCTTAATCATTGGTTTTTCCGCCGGTTCTGGTATTGGGGTATCAATCGCCGGTTCGGTAACGATATCAATTTCTGGGTCGGCAATGGTTTCTGTATCTGTTTCCAAATTTACATCTGTTATATCAATATCCACAATTGGGGTATTTGTCATGACAGGTGTGGGAACGTCTTGTTCAATGCTGGGCATTTCATCAATGGCCGGTGTGTCATGATCAGGGGGGCATGCCGAAACGATTGAATCCATATCTGGGGCCGGCATGATCGCTTGTTCAATGGTTGGGGGATTGGTATTTTGGCCCAGTGCCACATCATCTGTATCCACGGGAACCCCGAATAAAACCGTATCTGGGCCCAAGGCCAAGGCAGATCGCACCTCTTCAAAAGCAGAACGAATATCGGTGATATTAAAAACTTCGGATCCGGAAATATAGATAATTTTTGTCTTCATGGAATAATTGCCCCCAATATGGCCCCAGTATATCACATTTTGATGTTGAACGCATGTAAAAAATATCTTACACTGGGGGGTATGACAGATGTTAAGCAACAGATTTTTCAAGAATTGACCGCATTAGAAGATACGGTCGCCAAATTACGGTCGGTGGCAACATCGGCATCAAAACAAACAGATTTAGAGGTTGCCATCTTGACCCAACAGGTTAAAGATCTGCGGGAAAAGAACGCCGCGGCAACTGAAATGATCAATCAATCCAAGGCCATATTAAAGAATTTGAAATGAGTGTTGTTTCCATACCAATTGTTAACAAGAATTATCCCATGGGATGTGAAGACGGGCAAGAAGCGCGTCTGATTGATCTGGGGAAAATGGTGGATGCACGGGCACGTCAAATTCTGGATAAAATCGGGCCGTTGCCAGAAAATGCGTTATTGGCGACATTGTGCATTGTCTTGGCCGATGAATTAAATGGACGTAATCGGGCTGTGACAGATGATGCAGATTTTCGCGAAATATTGGCGCGTATTCGCGAAATCCGTCGGAAAATTGGATAAAAATATATTTAACCGGGTTATATGTGTTATGGCAACCAGTCTGGATTTTGTTAATTTTATTCACGATCAATTAGATGCGCATTGTGATATAACGCATAAAAAGATGTTTGGTGAATATATGTTTTATGCCGATGGACGGCCGGTCTTGCTGGTCTGTGATGATACCGTATATGTAAAGCAGATTCCACAAACCCAAGGGGTATTTGATCAACATGGCGTTGTGCCGGCGGTGGGCGTTCCCTATGCCGGGGCACGGCCGCATTATATCTTGGATATTGAAAATGTTGAATTGGCGGTGGATATGGTGCGCGAATTGGCGCGGGTATTGCCATTGCCAAAGCCGAAACGGCCCCGCGTTACCCAAAAATAACTTAATTTACCCATGGGCAATTACCGGTTACCGTGAACGTGCCGGTGTTATCTGATGCCGACTGGCCAGATGTTAATTGACATGTATCTATGCTTAGCCCACCCAGACCGGGAATATGTTCGTATTTAGACGATCCATTATTCGGGCAACGCGTACAGCCAGAATTGCCATCATTAATAATCATTGCGGCAATAGTAAATATAATGAAAACCACAATCAGGTAAATTGGTACATGTCACGCAAGGAATTCCAAAAATAACGTCACGGTTACTGGCAACATTATTCATTGTGGTCAACCATTGTGATATATCTAGGGGGATATTGTATTGTTTCAGATTTAACGTGACGCAATCTGGCATGCAAAGGCCGCTTTGACTTGTCGTATCGGGCCAGACACAGATCAGGCCCGGGGCGCATACAGAACTTTCACGGCCATTTGTATCATTTTTTGTATGACATTCTGTGGCGTATCCTTGGGCCCGGTGATCGCCATGGCAGTTATTGGTATCCATGACAAGAATAAACCAGTCATTAATATTTTCATTATATTCCCCACAAAAAAAGACCGCCAACAGAATTGGTGGTCGGGCATTTTCAAGGTCATAGAATGAATGACTCTGTGGTTTTTGGTAAACCTGTTGTATCACCACAGAGACCCGACCCAGGGTCAGGTAATAAAAGTGCACAAAGCACCATTATGTGGATAACGATGCCTTGGCATCGCATTCTATGAGTCTTGAAAACCACGAACCCAAATCCCTTTGGATTCGTTGTAAATTTTACTGAAAAAGAATATTTTTTTGCAATTACATTTTCTGGCTGATATAAAATCATTCTGTTGGGGAAACGATATTTACGCATAAATGTTTTTATGCCGCACGATATGTTAATTCAAGGATAAATCCGTTTTTGGGGTATTTAGGACGCGTACCGATTGGTTTGGGGCGCACAATGTTCGTCCGTTTTGGCGGATTATCCGATCACAGCATTCCCATCGTCCAAATCGATCATCAAAGATGCATGTTTCGCCACCAGGTTGATGGATGTTAAATAATCCAATAATGCCAACCGATGCAAAAATCATCCATGAAAAAACAGCAAAATAAAAAGATTTGCAACAACGAACGGTCGGGATATGGGTGAAAATACGCATGATTTTTTCCTATCTCTCTATCCCGAAATATACATCATATGTATATTTTAATCAAGAAAATTTTCATATAATCTGTGATTATGCGGTGCATTTACGCGAACTTAACGACCAAGTCGCCAGATAGTAGTCAAGGCGGCTCATATTTTTATACTTGGTGTAATCGTATTTATTTTTCATTTCGTTATGCACACTGGTTGGATTTAGGCCTTCGCATTTTGCGACGAGACGGATATCGTCTGCAAATTCGGTGGATTGGGCCACACTGACCGGGGATAGCAGATAAAAGCCCACGAATACCAGTGACATTATTGACATAATCCATGCCGGATGGACATGTTTTTTATTGACGCCACCGTTGGTGGCAATTTGACCATCTTGGTTATTTATATTGATATTACACTGGATAGGTCTGGTGTCAGGGGCGGCAACTTCTTCGATGACATCGTTAACAAATTCTTGCAGTTTATCTGATGTTAATGGCATGATCATCCTTCTCCTATGGGGAAAATATTCCACATTGGAAAAAATTATGCAACCATATTTTGTATATCTGGGATTTGATCGGCAATTTCATTATCGTTGGCGGCGACGTCATCATCCATGCCGCATCCATTGGCATACAGGCACAAGACCAATTTAATTTTCTTGGCTTCGACCATGGTACGTCTGTGCGTTTTTAACGCGCGGTTTACCGCATTCAAGATACGCAAAAATCGGACTGGATCAAATCCAGATGCCCCCCATGCATCTGGCAAGATATCTGTGGGCGCACACCCCAGGGCGGATGCAATTTCTGCGACGCGTTCCAGACTGATCGGCTGGCTGCCGTTTTCCATACGGGTTAATGACGGCTGGGTCATATTTAGACGCAATGCCAACTGGGCCAAGGTCATGCCGCGTGCCAGGCGAATTTTACGAATGTTATTTTGAATCATGATTAAAATCATACATATAAATTAATAAAAAATCAATTGTTTGCGATTGCGTGATCGATGTCCTATAATACGATCCATGCATGATGATATTGATTTTGATCGTTTACCCGGTACACCATTTCAACGTGACGTGTGGCGGGCATTGATGCAGATTCCGCGTGGATGTGTGGTGACGTATGGTCAATTGGCCCAAATGGCGGGTCATCCCCATGCGGTACGCGCGGTTGCCAATGCGGTTGGCAAGAATCCGATGCCACCCATTATTCCGTGTCATCGTGTCATTCGGGGTGACGGGAAAATTGGTGGTTATTCGGCCCCGGGGGGCGTGGTGAAAAAGCGGCAATTGCTGTGTGCCGAAGGGGTTGTGATCAAATAAAACGGGGGATAGATCCCCCGTTTGTTTCTTCTTATTTTTCCATTTCCAGTGCGTATCGCCGTATGATGTCTTGGCGTCGATTCAAAATAATCTGGGTTTGGTTACTGATTTCCAGTTGCAGATGATTCTTGGTTTCAAATATCCGTTTGATATAGATCTGTTGATTGGTATATTGAACCAGGTGCGGGAATGTTTTGGGTTGCACATTATGGTCAAATATCTGGTATATGGGTTTTTCCGGTATATCTGCCGCGTTCAGTGTTATTCCAAATATGCACGCATATTGACCGTCCAAGCAAACGTTAATTTCTGTATTAATATGGTCATGCAGAATCATTACCCCATTTACAAAGACGTCATAGTGCTGGCCGGCGGGACTGGTCCGCAGTAGTTTTTTAGACAAGGTCAAGACCGGCATATTAAATTCTTTGGGACGGGATATAAAGTGTTGAAACGAAAGATTTTTAGTCGGTTTTTCTTTGGCTCTAAATTCCATTTTTTCCGGATCGTAATTATCAAAACGTTTCGCCAATTCCTTATTGAATTTTTCTGGAATGCTATCTGTGCGCTTTAATGATTTATACAGACGCATCAAGACATCGTCCTTGGCACTGCGGATAAAGTTTATATCATCAACGCGTTCAATATATTTGGTTTGTACAAATCCATTAGCCGGATCAAAGCTCTTGAACTTTTCTTGTAATAATTTCGATAAGTCATCTGGAATATCACATTTACAAGATTTTAGCCGATAGTAATAGCTATATAATGCCTTATCGCTCATTTCATTCAATGGTTTGCGTGTTCCGGGTGTTTGTGATTTGCCTTTGTTTTTCAAACCGATAAATGTTTGTGTGATGGGATCGTAATTTTTCGGGAACACTTTTGCCAAGGTTTGGTTTAATTCCGGTGGCAAATTCTGACGCAGGTCATAGTAATAATTTTTCAATGTGTTCGGTTTCATTTCATGCCATTGCAATTTTTCGTGACCTTTGGGTTGTTGAAATTCAATGGTTTCAATTGGTGCAATAGATGGTCCATCGATCTGGATCGGTAATGCTGTTTCTGGGATCACATCGGTCACGGCCCATTCTTCATCTTTGACGGCCCATGTGCGTGTCTGGATTTTGCGGTTCGTGCTTAAGGTATTTATATAAATCGTGCCTGAATTTTCATCATAGCGAACACGACCAATTCCATTTTCCGCCACCGCCAGCAGGCAATCGTTAATCATATCAATTAAATACAAAGTCGGTTTTTCAAGGTTTTCTTGTTTCTGCAGGCGGTTGCCACGTTTGCGTACCAAAACCCACCGGGAATCAGGAAATACGCGTAAGATGTCATAGGGTTTTATACTGATCCCAATTTGTGGTAAGATTTTCCAAGTGCCATTTTGATTTTGGATATGCATGGCATATGTCCCAGACATGGTTTGTACATTGCGCAGTCTGGTCAAATAATTCATTGCTGTTTCAGACATGTCATTTCCTTTGTTTTTATGGGTCGTATTTTTTATCCACTGGTTTGTTAATACGGTTTAATTTGATTTGAATTGGATATCGCGCAGTCGTTTATATTCACCCCCGCGTGCCACCAATTCGGCATCAGATCCTGATTCGATAATTTGGCCATCTTTGATGACGCAAATGGTATCGGCATCTAAAATAGTAGACAGCCGGTGTGCGATAACAAATGTTGTGCGCCCGCGCATTAATTCCCCCAGGGCGGATTGAATTAACCGTTCACTGTTGGTGTCCAGGGCAGATGTCGCTTCGTCCAGTAACAAGATCGGCGCATTTTTTAAGATGGCCCGGGCGATGGCAATACGTTGTTTTTGGCCACCAGACAGCAAGGATCCGCCTTCGCCGACATTGGTGTTATAGCCATCTGGAAATTCATTAATAAAATCATCCGCATTGGCGGCGCGGGCCGCGGCAACAACCGCATCATGTGTTGCGTTGGGCGCACCGTATTTAATATTGTCTTCGATTGATGCGTTGAATAAAAAGACGTTCTGGGATACGTCGGCAATATTTTCACGTAATGATTTTAATGTGAATTGATTAATGTTGGTGCCGTTGATGGTGATGCAACCGGATGATGGTTCATAAAAACGCATCAACAGGTTAAATAATGTTGTTTTTCCCCCACCAGATTGGCCCACCAATGCACAGACGGTTCCGGCGGCCACGTTTAGATTAATATCGCGCAAGACCGGTTCGCCCGGCGTATATTCAAAATTGACATGATTAAATCCGATTGACATGGGCCCGGGCGTTAAATCAATGGCATGCGGGGCGTTGGTAATTTCCGGCTTGCTATCCAGGAAGTCAAACAAAACCTCGGCTGCGAGCAGTCCGTGTTGTAACGTGTCGCCGGTGCCGGTAATGCTTTTTGCGGGTTTATATGCCGCCGTTAACGCCAGCAAGAATGCCGTAAAGTCACCGGTGGTGATTGCACCACTGGCGATAAATTTTGTACCCATGATCATCGCGATACACAACCCGATCGAGATCATAAATTCCATCAATGGTGATCGCAAGGCGTTGGCCTGGGTGCTTTTATATGAATTGGACAAAGACTGATTTAATACATTGGCAAAGTCACGCGATTCTTTTTCTTCGTTGGCAAAGGCCTGGATGGTTTGCATCCCATGTAATGTTTGGTTTAATTGTTGGGCGACATCGTTGGCAATCTTGAATGATTGACGGGATAGTTTTCGCCGCTTGCGCATGATTAATGTCATGGGGACCAAGATCATTGGCGTCAAAAACAGCAAGACAACACACATCTGGGGCGCGTACCAAAACATTAATGCCAATGTCATCGCCAGCGTGGCCACATTTTGAACCAGTTTAACAATCGTTGTTGTCACCAACGATAAAACCGCGGTCGATTGTACCGTAAAATAATTTAAGTTCTTGCCAATACCATCGCGCAGAAAACGGCCCATATTCATATGAACCATGTGGTTATAAATGCGCTTTTGCAGGGCGGCCTGGGCCACGATGCCGCCTTTGGCCATTAATAATGATTTGGCGTATGTAAATACCCCCTTGGCCCCAAATGCAATAATAACCTGGGCCCCCAGAAAATAAACAGCCGCCATGTTTTTGTTGATAAAGGCATGATCTACCACTTGTTGAACCAGGGTGATCGTGTATGCTTCGGCCCCGGCCGCCGCAATGGTTGCCAGAATTCCCGCCAATAACCATCGCCACTGGGGGCGGCCAATTTCACGCCAAACACGTGCGTAAAGCGACAGCTTGATCCCGCGATCGTCAGAATCACGGCGTATTATCGACGTCAATGATCGTAATATTTTCTTCATGATACTTGAATGTTAGCACAAAAATAAATATTGTCCAGAATAATTTTTGGATTGACTTTTGGTTTATATATCTATAAAATGGGACATTGCTTGGGGTCATAGCTCAGTTGGTAGAGCACCTGCTTTGCAAGCAGGGGGTCGTCAGTTCGAGTCTGATTGGCTCCACCATAATTCAGGTTAAAATAAAAAAACGGGTGTGTTATGCGACACACCTGTTTTTTATAGGTTCTGAATATGTTTATTTCAATTTGGCTGTTTGCAGCTCTATATATCTTTCGAGTGTATAGTTCTTATATATACTGTCTGAGATTGCCATAAATATACTATCGCACTGTTTATAGTTCTGACTGTTGCGACCAGGAACTAGATAATTTGCATGTCTTGAAAACATTCGTACGCTATCCAACTGTAATGTTCTGTATCTTATATGTTCCATCCCAGAAGTATCTTTCTCTTTCAGCATGCTCTCGTTGATTAATTTTATGATTTCGATTTCACCGCGCGCCTCACCGTCAATAACTGCAGCAGCCCTAATTTTGGCCGTAGTGTCTTCTGAAATATTTGAAACACTGGTTTCTTTTTTACACGCGGCCATTACCAATGTTGCCAGAATATAGTCAGATAGGTTTTTTTATTTTTCATTTCTTGCTCCTTTTTTTTGAGAATGCTTTTTTTGTTTCTTACGATAAGTCTATTACAAAAAATTGTTTGTCAACACATTATATAGAAATCCATTTTTTCCAACTTTCTTTTTGCAATTCACGGATTTGTTCTATACACTTGGTTCGTAAATGGTTCACTAAGGGCCACCAAGATTCAAAATCCGCCATTTGGCGGATTTTTGTTTATCTGTTCGGGTAAATCACTATTTTTAATTTGCAATTTATGAATTTGTTTTATATACTCTGTCCATAAATAGTGGCCAAATGGTCATCAAGATAATTTTTTTAGACGCCGCAAAGGGGGTGAAGTATTCATGGTTAAAGTTCTGGTTCGCGACAATAACGTTGAACAGGCATTACGTGTTGCAAAACGCAAATCGCAAAAAGAAGGCTTGTATCGCGAAATGAAAGAACGCCAGCGTTACGAAAAACCGACAACAAAGCGCAAGCGTTTGAAAGAAGAAGCCGTTCGCAATGAAAAGAAACGTCAATCAAAGCAAAGAATGGTTTTCGGATTCTAAAAATAAAAAATTCCCGCCGATGGCGGGATTTTTTTATGCCCTGGGTTGTATCATGGGGGGGTAAGTTTCCGCTTGGATTTTTATTTATAATGGGCTATTGTAACATAGCTTATCATTATCTTTATTTTCTGTGGTTTATGATGTGCAAAGGGGGGAGATATGAAGCAGTTTTTGATTGGCATAACCCTGTGGTTCATACCAATGACGGTTTGGGGAATTTGGGGTGGGCGGCCCATTGGGGCAATGTGTTCAACCACTTCGGACGTTGTTGGACAAGAGAGTTCGGAATGTTTCACCGGATCTGTATGTGTGTATAACGCGGCCGCAGGAGAAGGCAACTGTTTCCCAGATTGTATTTATATTGATAAAAACGAATTTATGCCGATAGATGTATGGTCTGGTATGAACTGGGGCAGCGTTGGGGGTTCAGACATGAACCTGCAGGTTCCGTGTGCGACATCGACCGATTACGCGATAAATGCTATAGAGTATCGGTATCGTTGTCCCTTTGGTTTTTATGGGAAAACAACAAACGCCCAAGATGGGTGTTATCCGTGTTCTGGATCGGGGGTAACGAATATTGATATTTACACATATGGTCCCATGGGTGGTTATTTCCAGACGTCATGTGTTTTACGCAGCGGCACCAATGATAGTGATTCTACGGGCCGCTTTACCGTTATGGCAGATTGTCCGTGGGTACAATAAATAGTTCTAGAGAGACCATAATGCATAAAAATTTAAGAACAAAGAAGTTAAGAATTGCCTTGGATTGTGATGATGTTTTATTAGACACCTATGCATCGTTACAACAGTTTTATAAAATACAATATCCCATGCATATAATTAATCCGGATGCGCATTTGAAAACTTGGCCGGCCATCGGCATGGAACGGGTGAAATTTATCGATTTTTTTGAACAATGGTCAAACAGTCCATACTATCTGCGGACGATGCCGTTGGATGGTGCCATTGACGCGGTTCGTCAATTGTATCAATCGGGACATACGCTGTATGTGGTATCGCATTCGTTTTCATATTTATTGGAACGACGGTGGGGGCACCTGCGGAACTGGTTTGGTGATGTTTTTACAGATGTTATATTGTTGGATGGAAATTCCAAGCGTGACACCATTAAACAAATTCGATCTGATGTTTTCGTTGATGATTGTATTAGGAATATTTTGGATTGTCATGATGTGACATCTTGTATCGCCATGCAGAATAAAATTAATCGTCAAATCTTTATCCAAACACCGATGCCAGATGGGGTATTTATCGCACGGGGATGGCCGGATGTTATGAGTGTTATTAGCAATAAAAATCGATGCCATTAATTTGATGGTTTGTAATAGCGACGCTTTGCCTTGGCCCCTGATGTTAAACGCGTGTATTTTCGGTATTCACAAAGACTGTTTTGAATGTCATGCAGGCTAAGATATCGGCCGCCGGGATAGTCGGGATTTTTCCATCGGACATCATCCCAATCTTTGCCGGTTAATTGACGCAGTCGTTCGAATTCAATTTCCTGGGCGGCATGTAATTCCCGGCATCGGGCGTTGGCGGCGTCCGGGCTTAATTTTGATCCAAATAAAATTTCCAATCCCCAATGGGCCCCGGGCCCCACCACCAGAAAGTCATTTGATGTATAAGGTACAATATCAGCCACACCCTTGGCATCCCGCGAATACGTACAATCCAACAGAATTTGTCCCGCCAGGAATGGACCAGCGAAAGGGATATTTTGTTCGATAATTTTTAATCCGGTCGCGCCATCAGATGTGCCAAGCCTATCCAATATTTTTGGTAGATCAGGGATCAAATCACGCAGCATAAATAACACCTGGACATGTTTATCATGGGGGCGATATTCTGGATGCACAGGATGTGATGCAATTAAATAGGCATTGGAAAACAAAGGGCCGTCCAACGCATCCAAGCGTGATTCATAGTGTGCAAAATCGAAAGAGTCCGCATGCAAAAGGCCATTAAATGTGCGTTCAAATGTATCACGTCTGTTAAAGATACGGTATGCAATAATATTCAATAATTTATCAACTGGCGCGATATCTGAGCCGGTGATGTGTCGCGTTATGGCCAACGTTCCACCATCCAGTTCACGATACACATTACAAAACCGAAAATCACGCAGGATCGCATCATCCGTCCATGGGGCGGGGCGATTTAATACAAAGCGGTTGTGCCACACGTTTTGCCGGTCATAAATAAATTCATAAAAAGAAATTAGGTCTGTCATACCCTAATTTTTTCATAATCCATGCCACGTTTCCATGGAAAAAATAGCATCATGTTTGGGTGGCATTTTTTCATATTTTTCGATAGAATATTAGACATGTCGAATGTTTCCAAATTTTTGGTCAAATTTTACGCGTTTAAGTTCTTGAACATGTGCGTTTTTCTGTATCCGGTTATGGCCGTGATGTTTGGGGCCAATGGGGTGTCTGATGTGGGTATTGGGACACTGATGGCCATTTGGGCGATGATCCCCATTACCATGACACAGACACTAAAAATCATAAAGCCCATTTTATACCCGCTCAACACCGCCCCGATGGTTATCAGACCATAAAATAAAATGACTGTTATCTGGCACAAAATATCTGTAAAAGACAAGAACATGGAACGCCGGGACGACGGAATCATTTTCACGATGTCAGTGTTTAACCGTATTCGGCACAACTGATTGTATTTCATGGTCAATTTGAACCTTTGAATACCCAAACAATGTTCTTTGTAATTTTTTATCGGACCATTTTCTTATAAGTTGGTATGAAACATACGAAATTGTTATGCCAACCAATGTTGCAGATAAATTTATAAACAGATTTTTAATATTGGATTCTGATATGAAAAAACTGTTCCCACAATAATAGCAACAGCAAATGGCATAATCTGTAAAATTACCTTTTTGATATCCATATTACATCGCATCGACAAAATTGATTTTTGCAATCTTTTGCAGATATTCAAAGTGTTTAGGCAGACACGCAATATATATTTCTCGCGAACGCAACTTTTTATCAAATGTGGCAATATCTGATGGCTTGAATTCTTCTCCCGTTTTGGCATTTAACACCTTTACGCCGACTTTATCGAATATCGCCAAGCCGCCAGCAATATCCCACAGGTATACGCAATAGTAATATCCCATGCCTTTGCCCATTGCCACGTACATAAAGTGAACAACGGCACTGTACATATTCATTGGAAATGCTTTGCGGTCTTTATTCCATTCGGCGGTTAAACTCATACCTGTTGGGTGTTCAAAGAATACAGGCGCAACATTGATATCGTTCAAGTCGGTTATTTTGGTTTTCTTTTCGTTGGATGTGAATGGTTTATCAACTACATAAGCATCTGTTTCATCACAATATACCATTTGTTCCAATGCGGGCGCATACAAGAATCCCAAATAAGGCTTTCCCTCTTTGAATACACCAACCGATACGGCATAATAAGGCAACCCAGTCGCATAGGTTAAAGTTCCATCAATGGGGTCAATTACGAATGTGTATTCTGCGGTGTTTAGCTTGCCAATCGGGTCTTTTAATTCGGCAACGATTTCTTCGTCTATAATAAAATAATCCAAATGGGAAAAATTTTCTTGTACAAACTGCTTGAATAAATCGCCAACGGCAAAATTAATTTCAGTGACAACAGAGGCGACATTTTCAGTTTTTAATTTCGCAGAATAAAAATCTATATCTTCTTGGCGTCGTATCATTAAATCGCCGCATTCTTCATAAAACTAATCAACTTTTCTATCACTATTTATCCTTTTGTTACGAACACTTTACATGAATAGTAATCACCTAACAACTTAATTATGCTTTGCCTATATCTTGGTTTTCGTTTGTATTTTTATGAATTAATCAATGGTGTTTTTGCACATACTTGCGAGTGTCTTTGAATAATATCGCTTATCTCCCTTGTCGCGCTAGGGAAACAGTTAGTTGTACGAGTGCTGTTATGATATGTTTTGTTCATCAAGCACTGGCAACCACATCGGCAAATAGCTCAAAACGCGCGATGTGTCTGTCGCGCGACGTCGTGCCTGCGGGGCAGTCGTGACGATTTCGTTGCGCTGTGCTTGCGAAATCTACTCCTTGTCGAACTCTCGCGTTCTCATCTTTGCTGGATGTGCATAAATTAAAACCGGCCAATGGCCGGTTTGAATTTATGGCGCGCCCAGAAAGATTCGAACTCTCAACCTTCTGATCCGTAGTCAGATGCTCTATCCAATTGAGCCATGGGCGCAACGTTGTATTATTCTATACCAATTTAATTAAATTGCAAGAAAAATATCATCGGAGTCTTAAAAGCCATAGCGCAGGTTAAAGTACGGTGTAAAATTATCGATCACATTATCATCGAGCGTCCGTAAATAACGTACCCCAATATCGGTAAACAGGTTGCCCGCCAGATTCAAACCCACCCCGGCGGTTGCCCCGTAAATAAACGACGTTTTGGTATCATTATGATCACGGATAAAGTCAGGCAGGTCGCGTTTATACGTTACGGCCCCTGCGATCAGGCCAAAGTGCACCCCGCTGCGTCGGGTAGAAAATCGGGGTGTGGCCAACAGATTAACCAAATACATTTGGGTTTTTAGATCATAGTCATACGTGGCCGGGCCATTTGCGGTTTCCAAGTCATATTCTTTGCGGAAAATTGTATTAGAATATTCGAATTCTGTGCGCATTTGGACATTGGCCAATTTATAGCGCACGCCAGCCGCCCCGGAAAATCCACCACTGCGTGCGGAATCGCCGCCCAAACTGATCCCCAATGATCCACCGGCCGAAAAGTACGGTGACCAAGCGTATGCAGATGTGGCGCAAATAATAGCGGTTACGGTCATAATGATTGATTTGATGATCATTTTATTTCTCTCTTGATTTATTGTTGCGATATATTTCGTTGAAATGATGGCGACAGACAGATTTGAAATTGGTATCCCCCAACTGGAACCGATCCCCGTCGCGAATAACGTTCCCCGATGCATCAAAGCGCAGGTGGTGTGTCGCCAAGGACAGGCAGCCAGGAATTTGGCAATTGGATTCCATGCGATGCAGCTTGGCACCAACCTCTATCAATCGGCGGGCAGCGGGAAAGATGCGTTCATTACTATCGATCATCAAGCCATAGGCCATGACGATAACATTCTGGGTGTCGGCAATATCAACCATATGGTCAATATCAGACGGGGCAAAGAATTGCACTTCGTCCACCAACAAGACACGCGTGTTGGGATCGATTTTATAATTATCCAGATTTTTTAAGGGGGTGGCATCAATGGAAATGCCGATGCGCGATGAAATGCATTGAACGTCGAATCGGTTGTCATAGGCCGGCTTGATCACGGCCACAGGTGTGCCGTTGCGGTTGAAATTATAGGCATTGATAATCAGTTGAGCGGATTTCGAGCTGCCCATGGTGCCATAATGAAAGTGCAGATTTGCCATGTGATTTACCCCGCTTGGTTTTTTATACGTTTGAACTGGACGCGAAAGCTGCCGTTATTAATGGGTGTCCAAGAATAAATGTGTGGGGCCAGTGTACTGGTCGTGGCCCATTGGGGAAACGTTTGGCGTAAAATGCCACTGGCCCCTGTGATGATAATGGCGCGGCGCACACCGGATGTGGCAACAGCATTAAGGCGTTCCCACGCCATTTCGATTGTATGATTATGCAGATCAATTGTTGTTTCCACCGGGATCGGCATAGG
>CATNBF010000012.1 GCA_950096895.1 uncultured bacterium
GATTTTTGACCTGCATGGGGGATATTGTATGGTTTTATCCCCTATTGGCAAGAAAAAAGTCACCAGACTATTTTCTGGTATATGTTTGTTTATAACCGTTATCTTGGGTTAAAATCATTGTATTTTCATTTGGCATAGATATCGTGTATGTTTCAACAAATTCAATTGTTTGACCGTTACCAATGCTGAACCCATGGATAGATATTTTATCACATGATTCTTGATGCCATGTGTCATATTTTAATGTTGCCATGTTGATCGATTTGGCGTGACCGTTTGAACTTAACTCAATCCCTTGGATCATATTTTCCATGCCCGGAACCGGCATAACCTATTGACCAGTGATGTTGGGACAATGTGATGTGCATGCGATTGGCATCATTAGCGGTAAAATCAAAAAAACTTTTTTCATATTTATTCTCTTTCCTGGGTGCATTTAATGATATGAATTTGCGTCAAGAATTTCAATAAAATTCCCCGGGGTGAATCATTATATGATATGTTGGCACATTCGTCACAAGATAAGATAATTCGCGTATAAATTGATTATTACAACCATAGCTAGAATTATATTTAGAACCAACCCCTATAATAATCCAAGGAAATAGTGAATATGGGGCACTGGTTTCGTTTGATTTGCTTTACATCCTAAGGGTGAATCTGCATTAGTAAACCATATAAAAAATTAGAAAACTATACTAGTTACAGATATTTCAAAATTTGGCAAAAACTTTTTAAGGGATATTATTGAATATAAATTATTGGGGGTTGTATCAAAGAACAAAATTAATCTTGCATGGTATGGAGAAAATTCAGGACTGGTTACAGGAAACGCTGTATCTGTTTTTATGACAAATTATTATTTGAAAGATATAGATTCAATGTTTATAGATGGTTATGCAAGATTCGGTGATGATATGTTTTTCAATCTTGATATTTATAATGCAGATGAAATAATTTATAATGTTGGTCTATTAAATGATAGTAAGATACAGATCATAAATAGAGATTAAAAATGAGTATAACAATCATTGACGGACATAATTATCTTTTTCGTGCTTTTTATGGCATTCCAGAGGCTGCACGAACAAAATCTGGTGTTCAGGTTAATGCTGTATACGGGTTCTTTGCTGATTTGCGAAAAATTGCATCAGAATATCCAAAAAATAAAATTTTTGTTGTTTTTGATTCAGAAACTGGTATTCAAGACAAGGTAGAAGAAAACACAGAATATAAAGACAATCGTGTTGTTAATACAGATATGTTCAAGCAATTGCCATATATTAAACAAATACTGGATTTAATGAATATAAAATGGGTTGAACATACAAGATATGAAGCCGATGATATAATCGCCAGTCTTGCGACAAATTGGTCAAGCAAATATGGGCCAGTATATATTTCATCTAATGATTTTGACTTTGTGCAAATTGTATCAGATAAAATAATACTTCTGCGTGCTGTCCAAGGAAAATTTGTTAATTGTGATAGAGAATTTGTAAAAAATAGATTTGGTATAACACCAGAGCAATATGTAGACTATCTCTCTATGATTGGTGATAAAACGGATAATATTGCCGGGGTTACAGGTATCGGACCGAAAACCGCATCTAATGCATTAAGTAAATTTAGTGATATTAAGGGGATCTTTAATTCAATCACTAGTTTCCCAGCATCTATCCAAAATAAATTACTGGCTGGACAAGAGCTGATTGAAAGAAATCAGAATTTTATAAGAATGAAAAAGAACCTAAGCGAGACAGAGTTTATAAATGGTGTTCTGCCTGATATAAATAATGAATTGGTTCAGCAAAAAATCGCCACGCATTTACAAAATATAGGCGTGCGATGAATTTAGATATAGTTGGAAATTTGGCTGTACTTGGGATTCTTGGGCCGAATTGATTCAAATTGGCAACAAAAGTGTTCATACAGCAAATAAATTATTTTTGCCTGGTTCGTATTGACCAATCAAAACGAACGCTATTTGCATATTCTAACAAAGCAATATGCAAAAGCATTTATTATATCTCACTTATAGCCCCCCAACACAAATTCAATAAAAAAACACCACAAGGGTGTCTTTTTATTAAATCTTGGTTGCGGAGTGTGGATTTGAACCACAGACCTTCAGGTTATGAGCCGGAATTTTAACGGCTTAATAAACTTTAATTTTTGTTGGTTTTCTCTTGAATTTCTAAAGTTTTGTAATATAATGGTATTAATGTTCGGGGCTACAATTTAACCGTTTTTAATGGATTTTGTAGCCCAGGTGTTGCCCTGAATAGCAAATGCATAGCAAAAGGTTTTTATAATGGCAAATGAAGTTCAAAATGTACCATCCATGTTTGTTTATCAACGTGATGGGACGCCAGTGGTTAATGCGCGTTTTTTTAATAAAACGCTGTGGTATTCAACCCAAAATATCGCAGATTTGTTTGATACCACCACCCAGAATGTAGATTATCACCGTAAAAATATATATTCGGATGGGGAAATGGCGGAAAACGCGACATCCAAAGATTTTTTGGACGTCGTAAACCGTGGATTTCGTGGCCAGGTTGAAGAAAACGTAAAATATTATAATTTGGACATGGTTATCGCCATTGGGTACAAGATAAATTCCTCATTGGCAAAGGAATTTCGTGCCTGGGCGACCAAAGTTCTGCATGAATATATTGAAAAGGGCTTTGCGCTGGATGATGAGCGGTTTAAGCGAGGTGATGCGTTTGATAGGGCATATTTTCGCGAATTGCGCGAACGTATCAAGGATATCCGGACGTCTGAACGTATGCTGTATCAGCAGTTAAAGGATATTTATGCACTGTCCGCAGATTATAACCACGATAAAATGCAAACGCTGATATTTTTTGCCAAGGTTCAGAACAAAGTACATTTTGCGATCACGGGGAATACATCGGCTGAAATCATATATAATCGCGCAGATTCCACCAAGGATAATATGAATTTACAGACGTGGCGCAATGCCCCGGATGGGCCAATTACAAAGCAGGATATCGCTTGGGCTAAAAATTACCTGACTGAACCGGAATTAAATGAACTGCGTTATATTATAAATATGTTCTTGGATTTTGCGGAGCACAAGGCGATGGCCGAAGAGCCTATATTCATGAAAGAATGGGAACAGGAATTAAATAAGTTTCTGGTGTTTCATAATAAACAGTTGCTGGATACCGCCGGTAAAATTTCGCGCATAGAAGCCTTGAAAAAAGCCAGTGTTGAATACGGTAAGTTTAAAATGCGCTTAAAGGAACAGGAAAAAGCGAATGCCGAATTGGAACGTGTTGAAGACATTCGCGAACTGGAAAAAATATTGAACGATGGCGCAAAATAGGCATAACTTTACAGTTGAGTATTTGAATGGCATGTCGCCAGCAGAGCCAGGTAAGCGTTATTGTGTTTATGATGTGCGTTGTCCTGATTTGGCGGTGCGTGTGACCGATACAGGTGTTAAATCCTTTGTTTTAATGCGTCGTTTTGCGGGTAAGATTGTTCGGGTAACCCTGGGGCGATATCCAACGATGACCATTGATGTGGCGCGTAAGGCCGCCATTGAAAATTTACGCATAATGAACAATGGCGATAACCCGAATGACGAAAAGCGTGCATATCGTCGCCAGCAGACACTGGGGCAGTTATTTGAAGAGTTTATGGAACGGTATTCAAAATTGCATAAAAAGTCTTGGCGGTATGATGCGCGTGAAATACCGATGTATTTATCGCATTGGTTTGGGCGTAAAATAGGGGATATAACCAAGGCGGAGATACAGGCTTGGTTTGAAAATATCACGCGTGAACATGGCTTATATCAGGCAAATCGCAGTCTGGAACGTTTGCGCGCAATGTATAACAAGGCGATAGAGTGGGGCTGGGACGGGCAAAATCCGACAAATGGGATAAAAAAGAATCGCGAAGTTACGCGTGACCGTTTTTTGACTCTGGATGAGGTGCCGCGTTTTATTGCCGCGGTAAACGCCGAAGAGTTTATGCCACGCAGTTATATTTGGATGCTGTTATACACGGGCGCGCGTAAATCTAACGTTTTGGCAATGCGCTGGGAAGAAATTGATTTTACGCAAAGGATGTGGCGTATTCCGGATACTAAAAATGGCGATCCGGTAAATGTGCCATTAGTGGATCGTGCAATGGATTTGTTGCGTGAAATTCCACGGGTAAGTGAATGGGTGTTTCCAAGCCCCAAAAATCCAGATATGCATTACAGTGATCCAAAAAAAGCATGGGCGCGTGTTTTGGAACGTGCGGGTATAAGCAATCTGCATATTCATGATATACGTCGTACGCTTGGGTCGTGGCAGGCGATTGCAGGTTCCAGTATGCAGATTATTGGCAAATCCTTGGGGCATAAATCATCGCAATCAACAGAAATTTATGCACGCTTGTCCACGGAACCGGTGCGTGTTTCAATGGAAAAGGCAATCGGATTTTTGGATTCTGCGGCGGCCTTATGATGGGTGCGTGGCAAGTATTTGACCGATTTTACTGTGGGGAAGTGTGCCATAGCAGTAAAATGTGGTTTGCACGCTGCTGTGGCCCAGTGATTGACTGACCGCATTAAAAAATTCAGGATTTCCATTTAATTCAGCCCAACGGGCGATCGTATGCCGGAAACTGTGAATACGATATACCGGCAATCCGGCTGCTTTGAAAGTATTTTTGAATATATCACGTATGGTTTGGTCTTGTATGCTGTTGGGTTTTGTTTCGGGTGCCAACAGTAAATTTTTACCGAATTGGTTATCTATTCCAGGAAATAGCGGGGACTCGTCTTTAAATCCCAGTTCTCGCAGTTTCTCTGCCCAGCGCAAAACAATATTTGTTATATCGCTGCCCCATGGCATGAAATATGCATAGCGTGTTTTGGCAAACTTTACGCGCATATTGCGGGGTGTAACAAAAACAAACCAATTTTTTGCGGTTGGGTTGTATTTCAGATTGCCCAGTGATATTGATGCCAGTTCTGCTATGCGCATGCCACATAATGCCTGTAATGCGATAAGGGCACGGTTGCGTTGCTGTATTTCTGTTTGTGCTGGCATCTGGCGAATGACGCCCAAAATATCATCTATTTCATAACTTTCTTTGTATTCTGGGGCGCGTGCCATTTTGCGCTGGTTATTAGTTAAACTGAAATACGGCAAAATGTTATAATCCACGCTGGATGCATATGCTTTTTGATGGGTTGCCCATTCATAAAAATCCCGCAGTGCTTTCAGATTCTGATCTATGTATGATAATGATAATCCCTGGTTGCATATCTTGCCGACGTAGTTATGGATTTTTTCAACGGTTAATGGCAACAGCGGTTCAAAGTCATTCAGGCATTCGTAATACCGGATGTGTTCCATTATCTTTTTCCATATCTTTTTATCCAATCTTTTTGGCCCCATCAAGTACATGAGGTATTTATATTTCAATCGTTCGTTTTTCGGGTTAAACTGTTTTTCGTTATGCGTGTTCATGGGTCATTTGTTCCATAAAATCTGTTTGCTGTGGTGAATGAGAAATGTGAGTGTTTAGGGTGCTGTTACCAGAACCATATAATCGCAACGTATCAACCACCGTAAATTTTTTACGCAGTTGGGGCAGGTCTTCCATTTTATAGCATTTGTGAATGCGAATGCCGGATTTGCTGCAAACGCCGGTTGCCCGGATGAATCCACCGCTGTCCTGCTTTAATTCAATTGTATTTTGCCCGGGAGTGTGTGCATGGTGGCATGAAACACAGTAAAATTCATTGAATGCTGTTGCTATTTTGCGTTGGTCATTTAAGGCGTTTATAAACTGGATGACTGCCGCACCCATGAATAAAGCAGGCTTGTTATTATCGATTGGAGATAAGCCTTTACGCACCCATTCGCGCACTGTTTGAATATGAACCCCAAAATGCGTGGCCAGGTCTTCTGCAGAATAACAGATATAATAACACAGACCGCGCACAGAATATGCTTTAGCCATTTTTTACCCCTGTGTTATTGTGCCGTGTACGCGGGACTGTATCCATTTATTGACTTCGGTGACGGGATACATAACCTTGCCCCCGATTTTTATGTACGGGATGCCGTATGTTCCGTTGGTTCGCCAAACGGCCAGCGTTCCCACGGAAATATCAATGAATTTGGAAAGGTCTTTGGGACTTAAAAAGGGTTTGTCGGTTGGAATGTAATCGGTTTTATCATTCGTAATTTGCATTGCAAATCCTCTGTTCGTTGTGGATTGTCATGACTCACAGAAGATTTGTTCACGAGAGAACTGTAACTTCCTGGGTCATTTGACTCCCCGGTTGTACCTACATTCTCTCTTACGCTTAAATAACGTTAACGTTTTTATGAAAAAGTTCAAGAAAAAATGGTTGCAGGTCAGTTTTTTATAAAATAAATAATCCGCGTTAAAATTTATTAAAGGATTTTTGTAATAATGATTCGTCCAGTATTGGTCGCGATTCGGGGCTAATGGATCGGTTGAAAATGCGATAAGTACATAAAATGTCTTGATTTTCCGATTCGGGAAACGCTTGCAACCCAGCGGGAATGCGGCATTGTAAAAAAGCAAGCAAAAAGTGAATTTTGGTCAAAAAATATAAGTTGCGATAAAAATGCGATTACAATATATATGAATAATATGGGTGTTTTTGCAACTATATGTTGTAAAAAAACGATAAGGGTATTCGCTGCAACGAAAAACCCTTAACCATGGGATACCTAAATGGTGGAATCCTTAGACAGTTCCATTATAACAGAGTCCCGAATCAATGGCAATCACTTTGTGTTAGGTATGGTTGCCGCATCGAAAACATAGGAGTAAAAAAATGTCTAGATGCGAAAGAACCTGGGACTTGGAAGTCCATCATAAAAGAGTAGACGGTGGGAACGGTTTGAACAATGCGATGGTGTTGTGTCGTACATGCCACAAGAATACCAGTTCTTGGTGTGACCCAAACCATAGAAGCCCAGAACCATTCAGTGATTCAATAAAAAAACAGGCCTTGGAACGTGCTGGTAATCGGTGCGAATGCGAAAAAGGTACATGTTGCTTGTAAAGAAAGGAGGTTATCATGTCACAAAATGGTGTGCGGACATCCGCAAAAGTAGCAAAAACGGCTGGAAAAATATTGCAAGATGGACGTTATTCTGCGGCTGCAAAGCGCGCAGCGGCCAGCGCTGTATGTAACAGACGTAAAAAGTAACCATGGTTGTTCGGTTGAATGCCGCCCTGGTTGGGGCGGTATTTTTTTTATTTTTGCCTTTTTGGGATTTTCTTGGTAAAATCATTGCTGAATCCAATGGGGGGACCTATGGGTTCGGGCTGTGGTAAGCTCAATATATTCGGTGCGAAAGCATCGCTATCTGGTGTTTTCGATGCTTTTCGCATCGTTATCATCCCTGACTATATGTCGGGGGGCTGTTGTTATAAAATAGGTGCGTGACCAAAAGCAACGGAATCACTAATATATTGATTTACCAACTCCCCGACCGCCATCCCATTGGCGGTTTGACTTTTATGTAGCGAGGGTTGTGCGATGCCTAAATCGTTGATTGAAATGCTGCCGGATATTGTGGCGGCGGGTAAAAAGGAAGTGGAACGCATTTTGGCGCGTGCACAGTCTGATAATAAAATGCTGTTGCAGACAAATGAATATGTATTGCCGGCGCGCGATGAAAGCGGACTGTTCCGCGGCGAAATCCGTAAATGCTGTCCCCCAGATGGCGCCAGCACATGTGATGCCGATGGTTGGTTCAATCGACTGATTCATGGCGATAACCTGTTCGCGTTGCAGGCGTTATTAAATGGCGATGCCGAAACAGGCCTGCCGTCCATGCGTGGTAAAATCGACCTGATATACATTGACCCGCCGTTTGATTCCAAGGCGGACTATCGCACGAAAATAACCCTGCCGGGTGCAAATGTGGAGCAGCGCCCCAGCGTCCTGGAACAGTTTGCGTATTCCGATACCTGGGCGGATGGGACGGCGTCATACCTGCGGATGTTGTACCCGCGTTTGGCGCTGATGCGCGAATTGCTGTCCGAGCAAGGCAGTATTTATGTGCATTGTGATTGGCATGCTGGGCATTATTTGAAAGTTATTTTAGATGAAATTTTCGGGAAAAAGAATTTTAGGAATGAGATTATTTGGGGATATCGCAGATTTTCTAGAAGGTCCAGCAATGGCTTTCCGCATCTCCACGATACTATATACATGTATTCCAAAACAAATGACAATATTTATAATCCGATAGAAGACGAGGTTAGGTCTCGAGAACGATATGAGAAAGGGTACCATATAGTTGTTGATGGCGGCGTAAAGAAATTACTTATATACAACGAAGAAAAAGCGGTGCAATCTGGCGTTGATTTTAGTAAATATGACAAAATTGTTTATTCATCCGTTTCGAATACAACTATTGGTGATGTATGGGAGCTGCCAATCATAAATCCGCAGGCCAAAGAGCGGGTTGATTATGCTACTCAAAAACCAGAGGCTCTGTTGGAGCGTATAATAAAAGCATCCAGCAATGAAAACTCCATTGTGGCGGACTTTTTCGGTGGTTCTGGTACCACTGCGGCGGTGGCGGAAAAGTTGGGGCGGCGCTGGATAACTTCCGACCTGGGTAAGCCATCCACCATGATTATGCGCAAGCGGTTGATTGATATTCCTGATTGTAAACCGTTCCTGTATCATTCCATTGGCGATTATTCGCGTGAGGCCTTTTTGTCCGACAAGCAATACAAGCGTGTGTCCGACCTTGCGCGTGTTGTTATGCACCTGTATGGTGTACTGCCGTTTGAGGATGCCGATGCGCCTGCAAATGTCGGCCACATGCGCGAGGGCAGCACATTGGTAATCGTGGACAGCCCGAACAAAATAACCAATGCCGGCACAGTAAAGCGCGCCATGGAATTGCGTGAATCATTTATGGGCGGCTGGAAAAAGGTGATTGTTCTGGGGTGGAATTTCGCGTTTGATATTGGCGACAAATTGTCGCGCCTGCCAAAAAGCGAAATAGAGGTTCTGGTGATTCCGCCGGATTTGCTGGATTTATTGCGCAAGAAAGACTATCGCGACCTGGTCGATAACAAAAAAATCCGCTTTGCATCGTTGCAGTATTTGACCCTTAAACGCCCAACCGTCGCCCCGGCGAATGAAGACGGCAAAGAACGCCTGACGGTGGAACTGGATAACTATGTATTGTTGTCCCCGGACAGTTTGCCCCTGGACGACGCAGGCAAAGCCGTGGTTCAGCGTATAATGGCAGAATCACCACTGGATTTAATTGAATATTGGTCTATTGACCCAGACTATGACGGGCAAACATTCCGCAGTCTGTGGCAGGATTATCGCGAAAACACCGCAAATGACGGTGATGCCCTGCGCGTAGTGCATTCGGCAGAGCTGGTCGTAGATAAAGTCGCAGGTCGCCGCAAAATATGCGTTAAGGCTGTTGACGTATTTGGTTTTGAATCCCAGGCAGTGATAGAGGTGTAGATATGACAAAGAAAGAATTTGATCGTATATTGTTGAAATACTACGAAAACAATCAAAATTTCATAGACAAGTGGACATTTACTGCTGCATTGGGGTCAATTCCGCTGGCAATAGCATTTGTCGAAACCGTGAAAATAATGTGTTTCTGGGGCAGATTCCTGTTTATGACGGTAAATATATGTGCTGTGTTGGTAGTTGTTGCGCATATTATTGGCGCCATATGTGGCAAGAAACAATGCGACATTATGCTTGGCAATGGGAAAAACGCCGACGGTTATGGTCATGCTCAGCGTATATGTAATTGTGGCGTTAATATCGCTTTTTGCATAATGGTTATTGGTTATTTAGTGATAATGGGTTTATTAGTATATGGAGGTTAAAATGAAAAAACAAATTGTAATGGATTCACCAGATTTGCACAAAGCTGTTCATAAGCCTTTGGAATCATGTATTGTCTACAACTCCCCAGAATTGCCGCAATCTATATTAAAGGACCATAAGAAAGGTAAATAAAATGATCGGCACACGTGATATACCGTTAAAGTTCGCGGCAGAACTGTCCGCGGTTGTAAATGCTGAATGGGAATCAGGACGGTTCCTGAACGCTGTGTCGCCAATAACCGCCGACCTGTTGCGATATTGGTTTGACCCGTCATTCTGTGATGTGCGCGACCGTAATTTTCACCATGGACAACGTCAATCTATTCTGAACACTATATACGTGCACGAAGTGTTAAAATCCAAATCCGTGTCCGACATGTATTCGGCCATTGGTCAAACCGTTGCAACGCCGTTTGTGGATTCTGAATTTATGGACATAACGTGCGCGGACAAGTACAATCTGGCTAAATATTGCATTAAAATGGCGACCGGCACGGGTAAAACATGGGTACTGAATGCCTTGCTGGTGTGGCAGTATTTGAACGCTAAATACATGCCGGCGGGCGGCGATGTGAAATACACGAAAAACTTCCTGTTGGTGGCACCGGGCCTGATTGTTTATGAACGCCTGCTGGATGCATTCCGGGGTAAAGAAATCGCCCCGGGCGTGCGTAATTTTGACACATCAGACCTGAAAAGCAATGAAGAGCTGTTTTTGCCTGAAAAATATCGCCAGGATATATATTCGTTCGTGCAAAACGCGGTTGCGGATAAAACCGAAATCGGGCACAAAACCACCGGCGCCGGGCTGATTGCAATCACAAACTGGCATGCATTGGTGGACGATGATGACGAAGACAGCGATGACGATGCGGACGATATTCAGTTGGGCGGTGTGGATTTGGGTGCCACAAAAAGCATTGCGCGCGACATATTGCCGATTGCCCCGGGTACAACCGCCGGTAATGCGTTGGATTCACTGGATTCCCGGTTCTTAAATGGTGGCATGTTGGAATATTTGTCCAATTTGCCGGATTTATGTGTTTTTAATGACGAAGCGCATCATATCCATGAAACAAAAAAATATGGCATTATTCAAGAGGTTGAATGGCAAAAATCGCTGAACTTTATATCCAATGCTTTGCGGCGCAATTTTATTCAAATTGACTTTTCTGCGACACCGTATGACACCACGGGCAGTGCTAAAAACCGGGTAAAGCATTATTTTCCGCATATCGTGGCGAACTATGAACTATCCACCGCCATGCGCGCGGGCTTTGTAAAGACTTTTGTTCTGGATCAGCGCAAAGAACTGGCGAGCCTGGCGAACGAAGACATTGATTTTAAGTCTATTCGTAATGATAGTAAGAAAGTAATAGGACTGTCCGATGGCCAGCGTTTAATGCTGCGTGCGGGCCTGTCACGTTTGAAAATTTTGGAAGATGACTTTGTAAAGCATAACAGCGCAAAGCATCCTAAAATGATGGTCATCTGTGAAGATACCAATGTGTCGCCGTTTGTGGTTCAGTTTTTGCAGTCCGAAGGCTTGGCGCCGGATGATATTATGCAGATTGACTCCAACAAAAAGGGCGAATTAAAAACCGATGACTGGAATGCGTTAAAACAGCGTTTATTTAACCTGGACAAGCAGGCACAGCCCAAGGTGGTGGTCAGCGTATTGATGTTGCGCGAAGGCTTTGACGTGAACAATATATGCGTAATTGTGCCATTGCGCAGCAGTCAGCAGCCAATATTGTTGGAACAGGTATTGGGGCGCGGTCTGCGTTTAATGTGGCGAGGCGAGCCGTATAACACAATGAAAGCCGAAAACCGGCACAACATATACGACCTGAAACAGGAGCCGTTGAACTATCTGGACACGCTGTTTGTGGTTGAGCACCCCGCGTTTAAGGAGTTTTATGAAGACCTGGACAAGGATATAGTTGTCGCTGAAACCAAAGAACGCCCCAGGGACGCCAGCGCGCTGGGCGATATTGCCAGCAGCAGCCTGAAAAAAAACTATGCCGAATATGACATGTTCTGGCCCCAGATTATCCGTGAACGCGAGGAAACTTTAAGCGGCGCGACCATTTCTGTGGATAATATGCAGCCGCTATCCGGTTGGAATCTGGCGCAGTTAAAACAAATGGTGCCGCATGACAATGCAGAACGGTTTGTCGGGACCGAGATGCAGGTAAAAACGCGTTTCGGCGAATATAAGGTGCGTGGCGATATATTCACAGCGCAGTCGTATAATGAATACCTGCAAAAGATGCTGAACATTATCACGGCGAATTTTGCAAAGGTGGCATCTAATGGACATCGGACAGAAATGCCGTTGATGCAGATTGACCACAGTTTGCTGATATCTGCAATCGACCAGTTTATTCGTTCGCGCCTGTTTGATCAGCCGTTTGACCCCCTTGTTGACGGTAATTGGCGGGTGCTTATTCTGGCGAATGCAAAAATCATTGAACACACAATGACCGAACTGTCCAAGGCCATATATGACATGCATAACAACATAGATGTGCGCGAGGCGATTGTAGAAAAACGATATTTTTCAGAGATTCCGTCGTTGATTGGGCGTGAAAACTATGCCCTGGATGTCAAAAAGTCCATATATGACAGAACTTTTTACCCATCGAACAAAGGCGGCCTTGAACGTGCGTTCTTGCTGGCATGTGATGTGGACACCGCGGTTGAACGTATAATAAAAATCAACGAAAACAAACACACATTCGCACGGTTCCGATATTTGCGCAGTGATGGCATGCTGGGGACGTATTATCCGGACTTTATGGTAAAGATAGGCGACCGGATATATGTCGTTGAAACCAAAGGCAACAATATGGCGCAAAATCCCGACGTGAAAAGCAAGGAAGTCGGTGCCATGGACTGGGTGGCCAAAATCAACGAATTGCCCCCAGCACAGCGAATGAATGCCGAGTGGCACTATGCTTTGCTGACCGACGAACAGTTTTACAGTCTGCGCGACAAAAACGGCAGCATTCGCGAGATATTGGATTTTTGCCGTCTGACCCGCGGCCGCGCAACCGGTGCGCTGTTTGAATAAAGTGTCCCCCATGCTCATAGATATCGGTTTTAAATAATGGGTGGCATAAAAAGAATGCTTTTTTAACCGTTTTTATTGGTTTTTAGCGGTTTGTAGCGAAACAGGGCGTGTTTTGGGATTGTAGCCCCGGTGTAGCCCTGGGCTTTTTAGGTCATAAATTCGCAAGGTTTTATAAAATGAAAAAAGTCGCAGATTTCTGCGACTTTGAAACTGGTTGCGGAGTGTGGATTTGAACCACAGACCTTCAGGTTATGAGCCTGACGAGCTACCGGACTGCTCTACTCCGCGTCAATGTATTGGGCATTATATATTAATTCTGGGTATTGTCAATTAGTTTTTATCCCACAGCAAAATTTAATATCGACGCAACCCAAAGGAAGATTTACCCGTCGTCCTTGAAATATTAAAATTTAATTGCTATGATCCATGCCGTACGAAAAAGGAAAAGAATTAATGACATTTAGAAAAGCATGGAAAAAATTCTGGGAACCGATTTTGCATCTGCCTTTGATTCAGTGGGTGGTGGCGGTTGTGATGGCGGTCATGATTTGGTTTATTTACTTTACATGTGTGAAAAAAATTCAAGGCTATCAGACATTCAAAAAATACCGGAAAAAACCGGCAGTTTTTGTCTTTTGGCATGGGCGCAGCATGATGTTATCACCCATCATATGTATCGGTGGTTTGCGGGCATATGCCATCGCCAGTCGGCACCAAGATGGGCGCATGATGGCAAAATTACAGCGGTTATTCGGATTACGTTCAATTTATGGCAGTACATCCGAAGGCGGTATTTCCGTCCTGCGCGAAGGGGTACGGGTATTGCGTCGTGGGGATTGGGGATTGTGTTTATCCCCTGATGGGCCGGGTGGGCCATCATTACGGGTTCAAGATGGGGCGATGTATTTCGCCAAGATGAGTGGGGCCCCCATTATCCCGGTCTGTTATTCATGCAGTCATGCGTGGTTACAAGATCGATGGGATCGTTATTTGGTGGCGTTGCCATTTTCAAAAATCACGGTTCAGGTGGGTGATCCAATCTTTATTGATCCCAAGATTAGTTCAGATGATTTTGAATCCCAGCGGCGCGATTTAGAAAACAAGATGGTTCGGCAATTACGTGAAATGGATGCAGAATTTGATCTGTACCCGGTGGAACAAGATCTAAAAGCGCATGAATTCAAACAGGCCCGTCGTGCCGAACGCGCGGCGCGGCGTGAAAAGCGCAACCGGAAATAAAAAAAGGATCACACATGAAAACCCCATGGTGGTTTATGCGAAAGACGCCGCTGGCCCTGATATTGGTGCCGGTGTCGTGGTTGTATTATTTAATTGGTCGGGTGGTTTATTTCTTGCGCCGTATACGGGCATATAAATCCCGGCGGCCGATTATTTGCATTGGCAACATCTTGGCCGGCGGTGTGGGCAAGACCCCAATTGTGCGGTGCGTGGCATCGTATTTAGATGCACCGGTGGTGATGCGCGGGTATAAAAAAAGTGCCAAAACCGGCAATGCCGGGGACGAGGCGTTAATGCTCTCTGCGGCTGGGATCCAGGTTCACACCGGTCACCGAAAAAGCAACATTAAATTATTAAACCGCCAGAAATCATGCATTCCCATTGTTATGGATGATGGGTTTCAAAACCCATCAATTAAAAAAGATCTGACGATCATTGTATTTGATGCGGCGTTGGGAATGGGCAATGGATTTTTATTGCCGGCCGGTCCCCTGCGCGAAGGGGCACGGGCCTTGGCGCGTGCCGATGCGGTAATTGTTATTCGGGGGGGGCGGGAAAATCCGCGTTTTAAGGTTCCAAATACTTTGCCGGTCTTTTATGCAACAAATCGTACAATTAATCCATGCAGACCAGGGGACAAGATTGCCGCATTTGCAGGAATTGGTTATCCACGAAAGTTTTTTGATGCCATTGGGGCCGATTATCGAAAATCTTTTCCTGATCACTATCAATACACCGATGCCGATATTGAAAAATTAACCGCATGGGCGGCCAAGCGCGGGGCAACATTGGTGACAACGGAAAAAGACTGGGTACGATTGTCACCGGCGGCGCGGGCCCAAATTCCCTATGCACGGTTAGAAACGGTAATCGAAGATAACTTTTACGATTGGTTAAAGGAGAGATTAAATGGCGACATTAATCCATGCGATTAAAATCACGGGTCATGGTATTCATTCGGGCAAACCAGTAACAATGGTAATCCGTCCCCATGCCCACCCAGGCATTTATTTTCGGCGGCGCGATTTATCCATGGCCAAAATACCGGCGCGTTATGATAATGTTGGGGCCACGCATTTACGCAATACAACCGTGGGACAAATTGATGCCGGTCATGTCCAGACGGTGGAACATTTAATGGCGGCCTTGTTTATGGCCGGTGTTGACCGGGCGATTATTGATATTGATGGGCCCGAAACCCCCATCTTGGACGGCAGTGCGCACGAATTCTATGCCTTGATTGCGGGGGCGGTGGATGCACCCGAATTCAAAAAGATGCGGCGCATTATTGTCCGGCGACCTGTGGTGGCGTATGCGCATGAAATTATACGGGCATTGCCATTATGGACACGGATCAAGATCTGGGTAATGAACAAAATCGCCCATCGACGGACCGATGGCTATGTTCAATTATTACCGGGTGATGATCACACGTTAAGTGTACATGCCACATTGGATTATCCAGAAAAAATTATTGGCCGCCAGAGTTATACATACACCTTTGATATGACCAAGCGGTCGGTGAATACATTTTTGCGTGATATCGCGCGTGCCCGCACGTTTGGCAAGTATTCTGAATGGTCTTATTTGAAAAAGCACGGCATGGCCCGTGGGGCAAATGAACACAATGTGATCGCGTTAAATGATACAGGTGACGGGACATTAAACGCCTTGACGTGGGGCGATGAATTTGTGCGTCACAAAATCATTGATGCCATTGGCGATATGGCGACCGCCGGCGGATTTATCTGTGGGCGCATGGAATCGTACAAGGGCAGTCATGCGTTAAACAACCTGGTGCTAAAAAAACTATTCAGCGATCCGGTAAATTATGATATAGTTGATTATAAATAAATCAAAGGGCAGTGGAGATGAAAAAATATTTACATTGTGTGGCGTGTGTGTTGTGCTTTGGCCTGGCAGCATGTGGGGGGTATATTAAAAACCAAAACGGCAGTGAATATTTGGTCAAACTGGATAAAGAACCGGTTGGATGCACATTTTTATACAAGTTAGAAGCAGAGGTTTCTGTCTATGATGCCGATGACGCCCGTCGTTATTTGGAAAATCGTATCGCAGACCAGGCGCGTCCGGGCAATGCCTATTTAATCACCAGCCAGCGGACACGTCCCAATGAATGGGTGGTCTTTGGGCCGGAACGGGCGTTTATTTTGGCGGCCAATGTTTATAATTGTCCCAATCCCCGTCAAATTCGCACAATTGGCAGTCCGAATCAGCCGGTAAACCCCTATGAATATCGGATGGGTCAGACGGGGGCAAATACTTATCCGGTATTGGTCCCGGTTCAGTATGGTAATACTGTTCATCCGACACCATCATGTGCAGAACTTTATGGGGCCGAATCCCAAGCGTGTCAGCAATAAGAATCCAAGGGGCGCGGCCCCTTGTATTTTTTTATGTTTAACCATTCTTTGGTGTGATTCTGTGTTTGCTATTTCTGATCAAATTATGTTATAATTCCATCGAATGCAGAGAGGGACACGCGCCGTGACATATCACTATATTTCAATTGGACGTCGCAAATACGCCGTCGGCTTGGTGTGGCAGCCGCTGGGGGTGGGATATATTGCCCGTAATTATGCACATCAATTGGCGCGTTCAATGGACAAGAAATTTAACCTGTATAGCGAATATCGGGCGATGGTTGGATTGGGGGCGTCGCGATTGGGACTGCGCCCGGGGATGCCATCGGCGGCGGCGGGTGTTGTCGATGCGTTTAGTGAATTTTCATCTTTTTTGGCGGTCTTTCGCGTGGATTCGGGATTTTACCTGGTGGCGGTGCGTAATGGTATTATATTGCAAGACACGCTGTTTGATAATGAATCCGCGGCGCGGGGACGTTATGTCGAATTATCCCAGATTCCTGATTGGGGGGCGTTCTTTGCACCGGGATCATGGGCCATGCCCCGTGCGGTTGAACGGCGTATTGATGATGTGATGGCGGGACGCAGTCGGGGTGTCTTGCATCGGATATCACGGATGCGGGCCAATATTTTGTCGGTAACGTTGATGGGATTATTTGTGTTTGCGTTGATGTATTTCTTTCGCACGCCCATTGCCGAAATGATGACACCCCGTCCCCAGATATCCAAGATTGATCCCGAATTGGCGGCCGAATATAAACGTCAAATTGCCGAAAAGAACAAAGAACTGGATCAAGAATTTGATGTGGCCCGTCCAACCCCACCACCACCCTTGGTTATGCCCTATGACAATTTGCCATCACCCATGGCCCGTGCCCAGTTATGTTACCAGGCGATTGCCTTGCTGATGCAGCCGGTGGTTGGCTGGACCCAGACATCGGTTGACTGTGGCGAAGAATATGCCACGGCAACATTTACACGAACATTTGGCACGATTGGTGGCTTTTATGAAATCGCCACAGAATTAATGCCCGGCGGATTTGTTGTAGAGCGATCGGATGCCGCGGTATCGGTGCGGATGCGGTTACCCCAATTGGCGTCGTATGCGTCACTGGATGAACGTGATGCCGATACGATCGTGCGTGATGTTGCAACCGCGTTTCAGGCGATAGATACACCGGTTGATACCGACATCGTTGTTGATACCATAACCAATGGGGTTGAAACGCGTCATTTACCGGTGGTGGAAATTGCCGCGTCGTCCAAGCTGACGCCGATGGCATTTATGGAAATCTTTCAAGAATTTTCTGGCGTGTATATGACGCGATGTGTCTGGAACGCAGGGAATAAAACATGGAACTATGAGGTGATTGTATATGCGAAATAACGTAACGCGTTTAATGTATGGTGTCATGTTGGCGATGGTGTTTATGACGCCGCTATGGGCCGATGCAGATATCATGGACGATGGGCAAATCATTGATGTCACCATGACCGAAAGTGGGGATATGGTCGATGATCAAGAAAATGCGATGGATGCGATCGCGGCCGCGGCGGTGTCGGCATATGATGTCAATGGCACGTTGTTTCAACGGATCACCAGTCTGGAAGAAGAAAAAGTCATCATGCAGCTGGAAAAAGAACGGGCCCAAATGGAATTGGAACTGGATCGTCTGGCCGCAGAACGGATTAAGTTACAGATGGAATTAGATACCTTGTCCGGCCGGGCAGAGCAGCAGCAGCAGGAATTTGAAAACCAGCGTGCCAAACTAGAAGCCGAAGCAGCCCGTTTGGCCAAAGAAAAAGAACGCCTGGAACGTGATGTCGAAAACGCCGCCAATCGTGCCGTATCAGATTATGTTAATCAATCTAATACCCCCGATGCATCGGATGATTCCACAGATCCCGTCATCGACAGCCGCTATCGTCTGGTTAATGTAATTGGCGCAGGCAATCAATTACAGGCCACGATCGAAGATCTGAACAACGGGCAACAACGCCGAATTTCTGTGGGCAAGACCGTGGATGGTTTTACAGTATCTGCCATTTCATTAGATGATGGGGTTGTCTTTGTCAAAGGCGACAAGACCCAGACATTGAATATTGGGGGCGCAAACTAAAAAGCGTAAAGAATTATGGCCCAAGAAAAAGAAAACATGACCGATATTGCGCATATGCCGTCTGTCCCATCGGCAGTGGCCGCCATGTCAAACCGTGATATTGCGGATTTCTTGTTTGCAAATAACAATCGTTTAATCACGGCGGCAGGTGGCGCGTTGACATTGCCCAGTGATTCACAGGGACTGATTGCATATTTTTCCGGTGGCCAGATTATAATATCGCGTACGCACCGCTATGACGGGCGTGTGTTGGCATTCTTGGATTTATTACGTGGACAAAATCGGCCCATGCGGGAACCGTTTTACGCCGATTTGGGATTGGTTGCGGCCATTTATAAAAATCATCTGGAACGCATGGGCGATGGGGGTCGTGGCGGTGACTATGACAACCAGATGCAAAAAGATTTTGTAGATATTATTGCCAAGGCGGCGGCGCAAAAGGTATCGGATATTCATATCGAAGTGGCCGATCAAACAACGATTTATTTCCGTATTGATGGCAGTATGCAGCCTGTCTTGGAATACAATTCCCAGTGGGGGGAATCTTTTGTGCGTGCCGCCTTTGCATCGGCCGATATTTCTAATTCGAACTATGCCCAGAATGAATACCAATCGGCACAGAAAGACGGGGCCACGCCCCTGCGGGGAACCAAGGATTTATACTTGCCCACAGGGATTTTGGGGATCCGTATGCAGTTTAATCCCATCGCCTTTGGCAGTCGATATGTGGTGATGCGCCTGCTTTATGATAACCCCAGCGAAGGGATCAAAACCGCCCAAGAATTTGGGGAATACGAACAGAAATTATTAATGCGCCTGCGGGCGTTCCCCACAGGATTGGTTGTTGTGGCGGGCCCCACCAGTTCGGGAAAATCAACGACATTGGTTCGAAATATGTCTTTGATGTTAAAAGAACGTCACTATGAAATCAATTTGATCACGGTGGAAGATCCGGCCGAACAAAAAATCTTTGGGGCCCACCAGATGCCGGTTGTTAACGCATCAAACGAAGAAATGCGCGAAGAAAAATTTACCGAGGCCCTGGCCGCCGCCTTGCGCAGTGACCCTGATACATTAATGGTTGGGGAAATCCGTACACTGGCGGCGGCGCAACTGACGGTCAAGGGGGCATTGTCTGGGCATAATGTGTGGACGACACTGCATGCGAATTCGGCGATGGCGGCATTGACGCGCTTGCTGGATATGGGGGTCGAAGGGTTTAAGTTAAAAGAAGAAACAATGATGCGCGGCCTGGTGTCGATGCGGTTGTTTAAGAAATTATGCCCATATTGTCGCGAACGGTTAATTGATCATCCAGATCATCCGGCCTATAAACGGGTGATGGATGCGTTTGGGGAACTGGGGCTGCGCCAGGTGTATATCCGGGGGGCCGGTTGCGAAGAATGCCGTGGCACCGGGACACTGGGCCGGATCAAAGCCGGCGAAATCATCATTCCCAATAGCGAGTTTTTACAGCTGGCCCTGTCGGGGAATACCGATGGTGCGGTGCGGTATTGGTTGGAAAATCTGGGGGGGCGCACCCTGAAAGAATCCGCAATGGAATTAATGTTATCGGGAATTATCGGTATTGACGAGCTGGAACGCTGGGTGGGATTACTGGACCAACCGGGGGTGTATTAATATGGAACGCTTAGAGCAGCTTTATGCGAAAATGGTCTTTCGCTTAAATACCCAGCGGCGCATGTCTGTGTGTCGCAAGCTGGCATCGCTGTTACGTAATGATTTTACATTGATGGATGCCTTGGGTCGGATCGAGATGATTGAATCCAAAGGGGGGGCCAAACCGGATGAACCCTTTGCCATCGTCATGCGCCAATGGCAAAAGAACCTGGAACGGGGGATGACATTTTCTGAGGCGACGCGTGGTTGGGTGCCGATGGATGAAACATTGCTGGTAACGTCGGGAAATCTGTCTAATTTGGTGGTGGCGTTGGAAAATGTTGGGCGTGTTGTTGATGGGACCCAGCGGATTAAACGGGCCATGATGTCGGCCATTGCATATCCGATGTTTTTAATGGCGTTAACGTTTGGAATTATTATTATGGTGGGATTGTATTTGGTTCCGCCATTGGCCGATGCGGCCGGCCCGGGTATTGTATGGCGTGGATCGGCCGCGGCGTTGATCTGGTTATCTGATTTTGCCGCGCGGTATTGGTTGACGGTGGTTGGAATATTTGTGTCACTGGTGATCTTGGTGACATTCAGTTTACCAAACTGGGCCGGGCGTTTACGGGCGCGATTTGATAAAATCCCCCCATGGCGGATATACAAGATCCAGGCGTCGGTCGGGTGGCTGATGTCGCTATCGGCGATGGTGGCGTCTGGGGTGACGGTGGTGGATGCGATGCGCATGCTGGCCGATAATGCCAGCCGCTATTTACGCAGTATTCTTGACGATGCCTTGCATTATATTGTTGGTGGGGATAACCTGGGGGCGGCATTAATCAAGACAGGGCGCAATTTTCCCGACGATGAAATCATTGGCGACTTGGCCATATATGCCGAAATGAATGAATTCGACAAGAATTTATCACGGGTGGCCAATGATTATCTGGCAGAATCGATCCGAAAAATGGAATCCATATCCAATATGATGAATTCATTGGGGGTCTTGGTGGTGTCGGCGGTTATTGCGTGGGTGGTGCTGGGGACATTTCAGATGCAAGACCAAATTACCGCCGCCTTAACATAGACAGGGCGCATGTTCCCCCGTGGCGCATCAATTGGCCGGGGGCCGCCGTTGAATTCAAAAGATGGGATAGTTGCAATAAAAAAAACCGGCATTTGCCGGTTTTTTTTACACCATAAAGGGCAGATTTTCCAAGGTCCCTTCGGCCACACGGACATTGACGTCGATCATCATAAAGACCGTATCTGGGGTGCGACAGTTATTATGGACAAAGATATCGTCGGATAACAAGTGGCTGGTATTAATAGATAATTTGGTCACCAGATAATCATCATCCAACAGGGTATAAATCGGTCCCATATTATTGGGGGTATTTTGCCCGATTTCATGTTCATTCTGGGGGCAACGCAGGCCATCTAATAATGTTTTCACCCGGTTATCAATATCAGAATGCGGCACGCCCACAATTTCCGGGTGCAGCATTTGGATATCCAATTCCGCAATCAGTTTTAGATTTGGTGTAATAATCGGATTCCAATCAATCCCGCCAATATGCTTGGTGGACACAGGACTTTTGGTTGCGCCCGGCATCATATATTTCGTCAGGTTGTCCCACGGGCTGTGTTCGACCAGTTTTTTTAATTGCGGGTGAAATTGCATCCGGATGTCGGAAATATGTTGGGCCCGCTTTTTGGGATTAATTAAAATGTCGCCAAAATAAAGTAATTTGAATTTCATTTTTCATTCCCTTTGTCCAGAATTTCTTTGAATTTTTCCAGTCCCAACGGATGCAGTCGCAGTGGTGTGCTGATTGTATTTTTTACCGATCCACCAATAGTTGCAATTTTATAGACCATCGGGGCCCGGTGATTACGGGGACCAACAATAATTTTGGTTCCTTTGCGAAACTGGGCCTGCATGGTTTTGGCAACCGTGTCCACATCATGCCCCAGTGTTTTTGCCACGGCCAAGGGTGTCATAAAGTCTTTTCGGGTAAAGTTTTTTGTACTGGCTTCTGCCATGGTATTTTCTCCCTTTTTTCTTGAAAATTATATCACAAATTGCTATGGTTTTCATGTGAAAAAGAAAGGAAATTTATATGGCAGTGAATAACGAATACACCGGCGATTCAATTAAAGTCTTAAAAGGGTTAGAAGCGGTAAAAAAACGTCCTGGGATGTACATCGGTGACGTCGGCGAAGGTGGATCTGGTCTGCACCATATGATATACGAAGTGGTGAACAATTCCATCGACGAAGCGATGGCGGGTTATGCAGATACGGTTTACGTCTCGTTAAATGCCGACGGCAGTGCGACCATCCGCGACAACGGTCGTGGGATGCCGTTTGATATCAATCATGACACGGGGCGCAGTGCGCTGGAACTGATTATGTGCGAATTGCACGCGGGTGGTAAATTTGACAACGAAGGCGGCGGTGCGTACAAGGTTTCTGGTGGTTTGCACGGTGTGGGGGTGTCGGTTGTAAATGCCCTGTCTTCGTGGCTAGAGGTGCGGGTCTGGCGTGGTGACAAACAGGCATCAATGACATTTGCCGATGGGGTTCCAACCGCAGATTTACAAATTACAGAAAATAAAACCGGTATTGAACACGGGACAGAAGTGACATTCAAACCATCGCCCGATACCTTTACCGGTACGGAATTTAGTTTTGATACCATGGAAACATGGCTGCGTGAACAATCGTATTTGAATGCCAATGTTAAAATTATCTTGGAAGATTTACGCGGCCCGGAAAAGAAAGAACGCGAATTTCATTCGGTTGACGGTCTAAAAGGTTTTGCCACATACCTGGATAAATCCAAAGAATTGTTAAACCGTGATCCAATTCAGATGATCAAGCAAACGGGCGACACCTATATCGAAATTGTATTGCAATGGACAACCGCGTATACGGAAACGTCACTGTGCTTTACCAACAATATTCCCAACCGTGATGGGGGAACGCATCTGGCCGGATTCCGGGCGGGGTTGACGCGTGCGATTAACAAATATATTGCCGAAAAAGTTAATAAAAAAGATATCAATTTAACGGGTGAAGATTTCCGCGAAGGATTGACCAGCATTGTTAGCGTGAAAATCCCCGATCCGAAATTCGGATCCCAGACCAAGGATAAATTGGTGTCCAGCGAAGTGCGTCCGATTGTTGAATCAACGGTTTCGGAAATGCTGTACGAATATCTGGACGAAAATCCGGTGATTGCCAAATCAATCATTGACAAGATTATCGAAGCCGCCACCGCCCGCGAAGCCGCCCGCAAGGCGCGTGAATTGTCACGCAAAAAAAGTGGCCCAGAATTGGGGGGCATTCCGGGAAAATTGGCCGGGTGCAGTGATAGAAACCCAGAAAATTGTGAACTGTTTATCGTCGAAGGGGATTCGGCGGGTGGTACGGCCAAGCAAGGACGTGACCGCAAGACCCAGGCAATTTTACCCTTGCGCGGGAAAATTTTGAATGTTGAACGTGTTCGCTTTGACAAAATGTTATCATCGGATTCAATTGGAACCTTAATTTCATCCATAGGGGCCGGGATTGGCAAAGATGATTTTGATATTGAAAAAATGCGTTATCACAAGGTTATTATCATGACCGATGCGGACGTCGACGGGCAACACATTCAAATCCTGTTGATGACGTTCTTTTATCGTCATATGCCAGAGGCGATAGAACGCGGATACATCTATGTGGCGAAACCCCCGCTATACGGTGTTACACGTGGCAAGCAGCAGATTTACCTGCAAAACGAACGGGAAATGGACGATTATTTGATGGATCAATTGGCGACCGATGGGGTGATTGAAACCGCCGGCGGTACACAGATATCTGGGGCTGATTTGAAACGGATCTTGACGTTGATTCTGAATATGCGCAACACGTTACAAGGGGTGCATCATATCATGCCCTTGCGCTTTGTAGAAGCATTGGCCCTGGCCAACGTCTTTTCGGCCGAAACCGATGAAAATATGGCCGCGGCGGCCCGCATCTTGGATGCCCAAGAACTGGAATTCGAACGCGGCTGGCGGGTTAGTGCGGATGAATTTGGTATTCATATCACCCGCACCGTCCGCAGCGTTACCGAAACCCATACCTTGCCGCGGGACAAGATCACCGGCCCAGAAATTCGCAGCTGGCTGCGCCTGGATGGCCGTGATGAATTGATCGATATGTTTAAGCAGGGCGTTACCTTGCGCGTCAAGGCCAAGAGCCAGAAAATCTGGGGGGCATTAAACCTGTTGGAAACCGCGTTCGAATATGCCCGTAACGGCTTAAAGATTCAACGATACAAAGGTTTGGGGGAAATGAACGCCGAACAGTTGTGGGAAACAACAATGGATCCCAATCATCGGTCTTTGTTCCAGGTCAAAATTGATGACGCTGCCAAGGCTGATGAAGTGGTATCAATGCTGATGGGGGATGTTGTCGAACCGCGTCGTGACTTTATCGTGGAAAATGCGCTGGACGCAAATCTGGACGTGTAGGTAGAAATAAAAAATGACAGAGAAAAAATACCATATCAATGAATATGGTGAAATTATCAGAGATGGGGTGTCATCAAAAACAGCACCCCATCAAGATCAAGAGGACCTATTAAACGCCGAGCGTCATCAATTGGAATATGAAATTTTTTCACATCCGGATCGATTTTCTGCCAAAGAATTGGAGATTAAAAAGACTCGCCTGGCGGAATTGAATAAAATTTTAAACATTGATCCGCAAAAAAGTGCAGATGTCTTTGCCGCGGCGCGCGCCAAAATTCGGGCCAATCTGACGAACAAATCAGGTCAGAGTTTGGTCGCGATAATGGCCCAACATAAACAAAACGACAAATGAATATGTTCACCGCCGATTGGTTTTTCAAATTGGATGCAGGGTTGCGTCAAATGGGGCTGGATAGTGATGTTCAACCTTTTGACGAAATCCGTGCCAATTTAATGCATCGCCATATTTGCACACCCGATGAATTTTCCGATCATTGCGCGTATGTGATTTTGGCTGGTGGATTTTCGCAAAAGACGGCCAAGCGGATGCATACCTTGATTTGCGCCGCCTTGCGTGACGGGGCAGATGCCGCATTGCTGTTTGATATCTTTCACAATAAAAACAAGACCACGGCCATTTATAAAATCTGGACCGACCGCGCGGCATTGTGCACCCAATATTATGCAATCACCGAAACGGATGGGCGAATTGACTATCTGGCGCAATTGCCCCATATCGGGCGTATTACCGCCCATCACCTGGCACGGAATCTGGGCGAAGATATCGTAAAATATGATATCTGGATCCAGCGTTTGGGCCTGCTATATGCACGAAATCCGGCATTAACCCCAAAAATTAATAATGCCCATCTGGACCCTGATATCCGTCGTGCCTGTGATGCCATGTTCGATGCCTTGGTCACCGCCACAGGATTACCCCGTGGGTATATTGATGTTGTTTTATGGCGGGCCGCCCAGAATAAACTGATTCCTATGGACGTCTGACTTAGATGTCCCGTCGGGTGTGTACAATGCGCGCATAATCATAGGAAAGTAAAGTGTATTTTCTTGATTTTACGGAAAAAGATTTTTATAATCTGGGCACAGATTAACAATGGATTTATTATGGAAGATACAGATTTTATTAAATGGACGGTTAAAAACAAAATGTTTCGGATGCGTCCGTATGTCTCGCTGGTGGTCGAAGGGTTATCAATCCAGGATTCTAAGATTTATCATACAATCGGGGCGCGTCATTTTGGGGTCAAGGGAAACGCGTTTTACACCACGCGGTTTGATCAAGTGCCCGATGATAAATGCCAGCTGGGCTTGCTGGATACGTTTTGCATCTTTACCGCCCAAGATAAAAAGTTCGTTATTGATGATGCAGGTTTCTTTCAAGACTATGCCATTGATCAAAGTGCCACGCGGTTTGACACACTGCGCAAGCAGGTAAGTGGGACCGCCATTTTGGCCCCGGGGTCGGCCCGTCAATTAATGGAACGTATTATCAAGAATTATGATGCAAAGTCACCCACGGCAAAGCGTCATGATATC